>CAZOOE010000107.1:11019-14966 GCA_964581275.1 uncultured Clostridia bacterium | reverse complement strand
TTTCCACGCGAGAGGTGACGAACCGTTGAGTGTTGAAGTCTCCTGTCCAGCGTGCGGTGCGCCAATAACCTTCAAGACAGGCTCGTCAATCGTCCTGGTGTGCGAGTTCTGCAATTCGGTGGTCGCGCGGGGGGATCGCAATCTTGAAGATTTGGGCAAGGTCGCCGCTCTGGTCGAAACAGGCTCGCCGCTGGATATCGGTTTCAGGGGCGTATATCAAAGTGTTCCCTTCGAGCTGACCGGTCGCGCGCAGCTTGGCCACCAGTCGGGCGGGGTGTGGGACGAGTGGTATGCGGCTTTTCAAAACGGTCGCTGGGGGTGGTTGGCGGAGGCACAAGGGCGCTTCTACCTGACTTTCCAACAGTCCCTTCCGGAGCAGAGCTTGATCCCCCCTTTTGATACTCTTCAACTGGGCGGGCCCGTCGCTGCGCTACCCACATCAGTTCCTTTGACGGTTGCCGAGACCGGCGTCGCCACCCAGCTCGGGGCACAAGGGGAAATACCCTATCGCCTAAAACCGGGCGGCGAATACGAATACGCCGACCTTTCAGGGCCGAACGGCATCTTTGCGACGCTCGACTACAGCGAAGCGCCGCCGAGCGTCTTTGTCGGACGCGAGGTGACGCTTGCCGAGATCGGACTCGCAACCCCCTCGACGCCTGAACGAGAAGCGCGACGTGTTGCCGGTACCCAACTCAACTGCACGCAGTGCGGAGGGCCGCTCGAGCTCCGTGCGCCCGATCAGAGTCTTCGGGTCACCTGTCCGAACTGCGGTGCGCTGCTGGATGTGAGTCAGGGGCGACTCGAGTTCATGCAGGCGCTTCAGCCGCCGAAGACCCCGCCGATCATTCCCATCGGATCGGTCGGTGAGTTCGAAGGCGTCAAGCAGATGGTCATCGGCTTTATGGTGCGCAGCGTCGAGTTCGAAGGGGTGCGGTACTACTGGGAAGAGTTCCTGTTGTACAACCCGCAGATCGGATTCCGGTGGTTTGTTCGAAGCGACGATAACTGGAGCTACGTGTTCTCGGTGCCACCTGGCGAAGTGGGGCACAGGAGCGGCGCGTTCGGCGGCAAGGGCGACACGGTCCAGCTTCAAGGTGAGAGCTACAAAATCTATCAGGACGCAATCGCGCGCGTCGAGTACGTCATCGGCGAGTTCTACTGGAAAGTTGAGTGCGGTGAGCAGACGCGCGCGGTTGACTATGTCCATCCTCCGCGAATGCTGTCAATGGAAGCCTCGATGGTTGAGCCCGGAGTAAAACAAGCTGCCGAGCCTGGGCCGGAGAAAAAGAAGCAGAAGGTCGCGTCTGCGCCGACGGGCGAAATCAACTGGTCGCTCGGCACATATGTTAAGCGCGAGGAGGTAGAGAAGAGGTTTGGCATAACCGGGCTGCCCCGCACGTCGAAGATCGCGCCCAATCAACTGTTTCCTCACAAAAAAGTCTACAAATACTGGGGCCTGATGTTGGCGGCGAGCTTCGTGCTGGGGGTGATGATAATTGCCACTGGCTCTCGCACAAAGGTCTTCGATCAGACGTTCGCGCTGCAGCCGGTCGCAAACGCTGAGGGCACGCAGGTGATCTTCAGCGAGCCGTTCCAGCTAAAAGGGCGGCAGAACATCAGGGTGAGGGCGCAGTCCAACGTCGACAACTCGTGGCTGTACATCGAAGGGGATTTGATAAACGACGCAACCGGTGATGTTCAAACGTTCTCGATGCCGGTGGAGTACTATCACGGCGTTGATGATGGCGAGTCGTGGAGCGAGGGGAGTCAATCTCCAAGTACTCATCTGTCAGCGTTGCCGGCGGGGCAGTACATGCTGAGGCTCGAAGCGCAGTGGGAGAAATGGCAACAGCCGGCGACGGTCAGCGTTCGCATCGACCAGGGCGTGCCGCGAGTGCTTCATTTGTTTTTAGCGCTGCTTTTCATTTCGATCATCCCGCTCTTTGTCGCATTTCATCAATTTAGCTTCGAGAAACGGCGTTGGGCTGATAGCGATTTCAGCCCGTTCGGATCCTGAGGTTTCTATTGGGGCCAAAGTTCGCTTGCTTTCTAATCGGCGTATGCCTACTTGTCGTGGCGTCGTCTAGTGGTGATGCGCGGAAAACAGCGAAGAGTTCGTAGTCCGGCCTTCTTCAGGCGGAAGTTCGTACGTTTTGTGCCGATTGCCTGTGCTACAACTGCCGCCTGAAGAAGGCCGGACGACAAACTCTTCATGGGAGAACCTTGATGCTCACGCGAGTTTATTTAGTGATCGGGATATTGATTATCGCGGCGTATGGATTGGTCGCTTTCACCGGCAAAGAGTTTGGCGACCCTGAAAGACAGCGAGTGCCCGCCGACGTGCGACAGTCTCCTGGGGGCTATCGCTCATTCCACTTCTGGCACTCAGGCTACCGAGGAGGAAAATAATGCCCGCACACCTGCTAAAGATGCTCGACTCCAAACTGGCCGCCACAGCCGCTTTGGTGGTGCCAATGAACCAGATGGTCGATTTGATCGTGGAGACCCTCGCGTTCACGTTGATCGGCTTGATTCTGTTCGCGGTCGCGTTCTGGATCATCGTAAAAGTTTCGCCTTTTTCGATTCGCAAGGAGATGGAAGAGGATCAAAACATCGCCCTCGGGATCGTCATCGGCGCGGTGATAATCGGGATCGCGCTCATCGTGTCCGCCGCGATCCACGGGTAGTTGATGAACCGCACGCCTGTACTGTTCCTGAACGTGCTGATCATCGCGACCTGCGGGCTGGTATATGAGCTGCTCGCCGGAACGCTTGCCAGTTACGTGCTCGGGGATTCGGTAACTCAATTCTCGCTTATAATTGGAATATATCTTTTCGCTCTCGGCGTTGGCGCGTGGCTTTCGCGATTCATCGAGACGGGACTCGCACGCAAGTTCATAGAAGTCGAGCTGGGCGTCGCGTTGCTCGGTGGAGCGTCGGCGCCGCTGTTGTTTTTGAGCTTTGGGCGGCTGAGCTACTTTCACGTGGTCTTGTACGCGGTGGTGTTAGCGGTAGGAGTGCTGGTTGGTCTCGAGCTGCCGCTGTTGATGCGAATCCTGAAAGACGTGCTCGATTTCAAAGAACTGGTCTCTCGAGTGCTGACGTTTGACTACGTGGGCGCGCTGATCGCATCGCTCTTATTCCCTTTGTTCCTGGTTCCCAAGCTTGGCCTGGTTCGCACGTCGCTGGTATTTGGGCTGCTGAATGCCGGCGTGGGTTTGTGGGCGACGTGGTTCATGCGGCCGTTGATAAAGGGCGAGGTGTCGGGGCTTCGAGCGCGAGCCTTTATCGTCATCGCTCTACTCGGGATCGGCGTTATCAAGGCTAGCGCGCTGACGACGCTTTCAGAAGACGAGCTGTTCGCCGACGAGATAATCTACTCTCGCACGACCCAGTATCAACGCATCGTGGTCACGCGAGGACGCGCTGGATTTCAGCTTTTTCTGAACGGTCATTTGCAATTCAGCTCGACCGACGAGTATCGCTATCACGAAGCGCTTGTTCATCCGGCGATGACGCTTGCAGGTTCACCGCGCCGGGTGCTGGTGCTGGGCGGAGGCGACGGGCTGGCGTTAAGGGAGATCCTGCGATACCCAACCGTCGAAGCGATCACGCTGGTTGATCTTGATCCGGCGATGACCAGGCTGTCAGAAGCGTTTTCTCCGCTTGCCGAGCTAAACAAGCAATCGTTTTCTGATCCACGCGTCAACGTCGTGAACCAGGATGCGATGATTTGGCTCGAGGAGACGCGAGAACCTTACGATGCGGCGATAGTCGATTTCCCCGACCCGAACACGTTCGCGTTAGGCAAGCTGTATACGACTCGTTTTTATCGGCTGCTCAAGGCGGGCCTCGCTCCTGACGCGGCGGTCTCGGTTCAATGCACTTCACCGCTGTTCGCGCGAAATTCGAGGCCAGTTCCGAGCCAAGGCGCCGTGTCATGC
>CAZOOE010000107.1:0-11009 GCA_964581275.1 uncultured Clostridia bacterium | reverse complement strand
ATTTCAACCTGACCGGACAGAGTGGAGATCTATCCTACGTTGTCTGACAATACTCTGGCCAAGCTCTCCATGGGCAAGCCGATCACATTGCTCATGCTGCCTTCAAGCAGGCGCACGAAGGGATCGTCTTCTTCCTGGATGGCGTAGGCGCCCGAGCAGCCCTGCCAGGTCCTGGTGGCCAGGTAGGCGTCCAATTCTTGCGCCGTGAGCTTTTTGAAGAACACCCGACTTTTTTCTTGCCAACAGATTTGAGCCCGATTCCGGTTGGAGTCAATCGGTTAGACAATCAGGCGTTGGTTCGTTAGTACGAGTCCGAGTGGAAGAGGTATGAGTGACTCGGGCCATTTTTACAAGACGCGAAATGCTTGCCGTGTTTCTGGGGGCGCCGGCCGCGCTTATTGCGTGTAGCTCCCGTGAAAGGCTCCAGTCGTTACCGGACGGCGAAATAATCGGTGCCTCTGATCTGATCGGTCATCGCATTCGTGACGGGTTGAAGATCATCCCTTCGCAAGATCAGTGGGAGAGAACCCGTGTTGTCATCGTCGGGGGCGGGGTTGCTGGTCTCTCGGCAGCGTGGCGATTGCTCAAAGCCGGGTTCGAAGATTTCGTTTTGATCGAGCTTGAACGGGCGCCGGGTGGGACCGCCCGCAGCGGTGCGTCGCCGCTGATCGGCTATCCCTGGGGCGCACATTATCTGCCCGCGCCTATGAAAGAGAACGCGCCGCTGGTCTCGCTGCTTGATGAAATGGGGATCCTCGAAGGCGCTGATTCCGACGGCCAGCCGATCGTCGCCGAGCAGTTCCTCTGCCGCGATCCCGAAGAGCGAGTGTTCTATCGGGGCCGCTGGTATGAAGGTCTTTACTTGCACGCCGGGGAAAGCGCCGAAGACATTTCGCAGCTCGAGGCGTTCAACGCCGAGATCAGTCGATTGGTGGCGTGGCGTGATAGTCAAGGCCGCCGCGCGTTCGCGATTCCAGTCGCGACCGCAACCGACGATTCCGAGGTTACCGCGCTCGACAAAACCACGATGTCCGAATGGCTTGATCGCAAAGGATGGAAGTCGCCGCGGCTTCGTTGGTTGATCGACTATGGTTGCCGCGATGACTACGGACTTACGATCGATCAGGCAAGCGCGTGGGCGGGCTTCTTCTACTTTTGTTCGCGGGTGACGAAGGCGGGGGCCGAAGCGCGACCCTTGATGACCTGGCCGGAGGGAAACGGCCGCTTGGTGTCTTACCTTTACAGTAAGGCGAAATCAAAAGTCAGGCTGAGTCTGGCGGCGGTGGAGATAATTCCGACCGATCCGAACGGTTTCAGAGGCGTGGATGTTATCGCCGTCGATCAGGATGGCCGCAACGCCGTCGGTTTTCACGCTGATCAAGTAATCTTCGCGGCGCCGACGTTTTTGACGAGCTACATAATTCAACCCTATCGTGATAATCCGCCGCCCCACGTGTCGGAATTCCAATATGGCGCGTGGATGGTGGCAAACCTGTTCTTGAAAGACAGGCCGAAGGATCGCGGATTCCAACTCGCGTGGGACAATGTGCTTTACGAAAGCGAATCGCTTGGCTACGTTGTTGCAACTCATCAGCGTGGGTTGGATCGCGGACCTACAGTTTTTACTTACTATTATCCGCTTTGTGACTCGGATCCTCGCGAGGCGAGATCAAAGCTACTCAGCTTAGGCCGAGATGAATGGGCGGACATCGCACTGACTGACTTGTCTAGCGCGCATCAGGAGATTCGCTCACTGACCGAACGGCTCGACGTCATGCGATGGGGTCACGCGATGATAAGACCCCGGCCGGGCTTTGTCTGGGGCGAAGCCCGGCGAGCCGCGTCAAAGCCACACCGAGGAATTCATTTCGCGCATACGGACCTCAGCGGAGTACCGTTGTTTGAGGAAGCGTTTTACCACGGTAACCGTGCTGCTGAAGAAGTGCTTGACGCGAAGTCTCATCGGGAGTTGCACAATTGAGTTCGTTAGCAAGTGACGACAGAACTATTGATTCAGCGGGACTCGGAGTCTCCGCGTCGCCCATTCGCCCCGTCGCTCGGTCGCCCCATCCACGCCCTTGGCTCTTCTCCGCACGCACGGACCTCACGGTGTTCCTCGGGAGCGCGATTGTATCTTTGCTAGCTTTATGGATCGGCGCGCGAGCTGGAGTCCTCTACGGCGACACTCCTGATTGGGCGTGGGTGCCCGCGGTATTGTTGATCGATGTCGCTCACGTCTGGTCAACCAGCTTTCGAGTATATCTCGATACCGATGAACTAAATCGCAGGCCGTGGCTGTATTCGCTCGTTCCATTGTTGGGCCTCGCAATCGGGGTCGCGCTGTATTCTGAAGGCGAGCTGGTTTTCTGGCGGGCACTCGCCTACCTGGCCGTGTTTCATTTCATCAGACAGCAATACGGTTGGGTAGCGCTCTATCGAGTGCGAGCCGGTGAGTGTGGGGCTCTCGGGAAATGGATCGACATTGCGGCGATTTATTCCGCGACGCTTTACCCGTTGATCTACTGGCACTCCCATCTGCCGAGACGGTTCTGGTGGTTTCTCGCCAATGACTTTACCAGGATCCCTTTGATGATCGTTGGTATCGCGGAGCCGATCTATTGGCTCGCGCTCGGGGTGTACGCCTTAAAGTCTTTGCACGGCTGGCTGGTGAGGAGGGAAGGGAATCCCGGAAAAGATATCGTCGTGGTGACAACGGCGCTCTGCTGGTACGTCGGAATTGTCGGATACAACTCGGACTACGCATTCACAGTCACCAATGTCGTGATTCACGGAGTGCCCTACTTCGCATTGATCTATTGGTACAGTCGGGCGCGTATGAAGCAGACCGGCGCGCGAGGCGTGTATCGAATCTTCGCTCACGGTCCGGCAATTTTCTTGATGTCGCTGTGGGCGATTGCTTATGTCGAGGAGATGTTCTGGGATCGAGGCGTCTGGCAAGACCGAAGCTGGCTCTTCGGATCGCCATGGGCAATCGGAACATTTAAGCTAGTGCTGGTACCGCTTCTTGCCCTTCCACAACTTGTGCATTATGTCCTCGACGGGTTCATCTGGCGTAGAAAGAACAACCCGGACTTCACGCTAGGCCCGTCAGACTCCAATCGCTGAGTGCGTCGGCATAGTGCCAACTGAATCACGCACTTTGAGGAGTCGTCGATGACGACGCAGAAAGGCACAAGGGGAATCGAGCTTCGCCCGAACCTGTGCATAGCCCTATCGACCGCTGACATGGCTCGTCGGCTTCGCGACAACGCGCTGACCGATTAACCCCCAACCAGCTAGACGCCGGGACTTTCTCCTCGGCGCACTTGGCGAGACTCGAATTCATCTGAAATAATCCTTATAAGCAACGAAGGAAGGAATTGTAGATGAAAAAGTTCATGGTAACTCTTCTGATCCTGGGACTGGTTATGCCACTAACAACTTCCGCTCAAAACAAGATCTTTCCTTACAAGTATTTCACCGATGACTTGCCAAACGGTCTGCGAGTCATCACCGTGCCGACCGATTACCCAAACATCGTCGCGCTCTTCATAGCGGTCAACACCGGGTCGCGCAACGAAGTCGAAGCTGGTAAGTCGGGCTTCGCCCACCTGTTCGAGCACCTGATGTTTCGCGGGACCGAGAAGGTCTCGGCTGACGCATACAACCAGGCCCTGAAGAACGCGGGCGCCGACTCGAACGCTTATACCAGCGACGACCGAACCGTCTATCACACCGTTTTCTCAAAGGAAGACCTCGATCAGATCATGATGCTCGAGGCCGATCGCTTTCAGAATCTGAAGGTGCCGGTCGATCTTTTCAAGACTGAAACCCGCGCCGTGCTGGGCGAGTACAACAAGAACGCTTCGAGTCCGGTGCGCAAGATCTATGAGGCGCTTCGCGAGATCGCTTTCAAATCACACACCTATCAGCACACAACCATGGGCTTTCTGCGCGACATCGAGAACATGCCGAATATGTACGACTACAGCCTTGAGTTCTTCAAGCGGTACTATCGTCCGGAATACGTGACGATAATTGTTGTCGGGGACGTCAAACACGAAGGCGTCATGCAGCTCGTCAACAAGTACTGGGCTGGTTGGAAGCGCGGCAGTTACACCCCAGAGATTCCAAACGAGCCGGAACAGACTGCCCCGCTCTCGAGCGACGTTGCGTGGCCGACACCGACCCTGCCGTGGGTTGCGGTCTCATTCAAGGGCCCGGCCTATTCTGATACCGAGAAGGACAAGCCCGCACTGGACTTGATCAGTAGCCTCGGTTTCTCGCAGACCTCGGACCTTTACCAGAAGCTAGTCATCAAAGAGCAGAAGGTTGACACGATATTCGCTGATTTTGAAGATCATCGCGATCCTTACCTGCTGACGGTTGGGGCTCGAGTCAAAGACCCGAAGGACATCGAGTATGTTAAAGCCGAACTCCTCAAATCGTTTGAGTCGTACAAGGGGGCGCCAATCGCTAAGGCCAAGCTCGACGCGGTGAAGTCAAACCTGAAGTATGGCTTTGCGCTGAGTCTGGATAACTCGGAAGCCATCGCCGCCAACCTTGCTCCATATATTGCACTGAAACGCACGCCGGAGACTTTGAACAAGCTTTACGACCTGTATGCTTCGATCACGCCGCAGGACATTCAGCAGATGGCCAAGAAGTATTTCGTAGAGACCAAGCGCACGACGCTCGTCCTCGCGTACAAGGAGAAACAGAATGCGAGCAAGTAGGCGCGTGACGCTTATTACAGGTGCGGTGATTCTTGCGGTGGCCGCGCCAGGCTCTGGCCTTGCGCGACCCGGAAAGGCCACATCAAGTATGGGATCAGTGCTTCTGCCGAATTCCTCCCCCCTTGTAAGCTTTCGCTTGTTGTTCAACGTCGGTTCAGCATCGGATCCGAAAGGGAAGGAAGGCATTGCCGCGTTGACCGCCTCGATGATTGCGGACGGCGGCAGCCGCGCGCTGAGCTACGAGCAGATAGTTCAAACAATGTATCCGATGGCTACGGGTTTCGGCCCGCAGGTCGATAAGGAGATGACAGTCTTTTCGGGCACCACTCATGTGGACAATCTGCAAAAGTATTATCAAATCATCTCAGGGATGCTGCTGGATCCCGGCTTCCGTGACGACGATTTCACCCGCCTTCGCACGGATGCGATCAACTTTCTCAAGGAGAGTCTGCGAGGTAATAACGACGAGGAGCTTGGCAAGGAAGCGATGTACATTGCTATCTACAAGGGACACCCATACGGCCATCAGAACGTCGGCACTGTCGAATCCCTCGAGAAGATCACGATCGCTGACTTGAAGAGTTTCTACCGCGACAACTACACACAGGCAAACTTTGTTCTTGGTCTTGCGGGCGGATATCCGAAAGGTTTTGACGAGAAGGTTCACGCGGACGTAGTCGCAAAGTTGCCGGCGGGCGCGCCGGCAAAGATCGAGTTGGTGCAACCCGAAAAAATCAGCGGGCTCGAAATGCAGGTGATTCAGAAGGACACGCCGGGCACCGCAATATCATTCGGGTTTCCAATTTCGGTTACGAGGTCTGATCCGGACTGGCCAGCGCTTTTGCTCGTTCAATCGTATTTCGGCCAGCACCGTTCGAGTAACAGCTATCTGTACAAGCGGCTGCGCGAGATTCGAGGACTGAACTACGGCGACTACGCTTATGTTGAGTATTTCCCACGCGGGATGTTTCAGTTTCAGCCGGATCCGAACCTGTGTCGCCGCCAGCAGATCTTCCAGGTGTGGATTCGTCCAGTCGAGCCGAAAAACGGATTGTTCGCGTTGCGGGCCGCGCTGTACGAGTTAAACAAGCTTGTGCGAGACGGGATGTCACAGGAGGACTTTGAAGGTACTCGGCGGTTTCTGACCAAGAACGTCAATTCTCTCACCAAAACTCAGGACGGGCAGTTAGGTTACGCGATTGACAGCAAATACTACGGTATACCCAGCTTCACTGATTACGTGCGGGATCAGCTTGCGAAGCTCAAGGTGGAAGACGTGAATCGTGCGATTAAGAAGTTCCTACAGGCTGAGAACGTAAAGATTGCGGTGGTCACCAAAGAGGCCGAGGCGTTCAAACAAGCGGCGGTTGATGGCAAGCCGTCGCCTATCAGCTACACATCGCTGCCTCCGAAAGAAATCCTGGAAGAGGACAAGCTCATCGAGAGCTACAAGCTGAGTTTCAATCCGAAGAAGGTTGAGGTTGTCTCGGTTGACAAGGTGTTTCAGAAGTAAAAAGTAATCTGTTTACAACCCACGCTCGTCACGAATATAATCACGATTCCACAGACCTGTAGAGTCAGTTCCTTTCACAACGCGCTCTCGTCAGAGACCGGTTCTAGCATACTTGAATAGCAAAGAGGAGGAGCCTCAATGACGCAACAACGTGTACTTGCACACGTGTTTTCGATGATCATACTTTTCCTGCTCGCGGCGGTGCCAGCGCTCGCCGCGGATGACTGGAAGCCCATCGAATCCGGCCAACTGGCCTTGAAAGTACCGGTTGTCGAAAAGGATGCCGACGCCGAAGCGATCTTTTGGGAAGTTAGAGTCAACGACGCCGGCGAGGACCTGATCTCTTCGCACTACATCCGCATCAAGGTGTTTACAGACCGTGGAAAGGAGTCGCAGAGCAAAATCGATCTCACCTATGCCGGCCGGAGCAGGATTGTGGACATCGCGGGCCGTACCATCAAGGCCGATGGGTCGATAGTCGAGCCCAAGAAGGACGCTATTTTCGACCGAACCATCGTCAAGGCGGGTGAGGTCAAAGGAAAAGCCAAGAGTTTCGCGATGCCCTCGGTCGAGCCAGGCGCGATCATCGAGTATCGATGGAAAGAGGTGAGGCCCCAACAGCTCGCCAACAACATCCGTCTGCTGTTTCAGCGCGAGATACCTGTTCAGTTCGTCAAGTACTATTGAAACTGGCCTCGGTTTGAACGCTGGTCCTTCGGCTTGCCAAACAACGCTCACGTTGTAAAACTTCTTCATCTCGTGACCTCTCGCCATCAATAACAACTAAAGGGAAATGAAGTATGAGACATACTCGATTCCTTCGATGCTGTCTGTTAGTAGTTCTTTTGTTCAACTCGGCGTCGGTCTACGGACAGTCGCAGGACACAGCGCATGTATCGAATAGCACGCCAAAAGAACTGCCTGCTCAGCTACCGAAGCTCTCTCCCGGAGCACAAGAGGTCGCGAAGGAGATCGGTGTTATCCCGCTAATCGAGCAACTCTATCGCTTGCCTGAGGCGGATCGAGGTGCCGGTGGCGCGATGAGTCTCGCAGCGCTTTCGCTCCGGCAGGAGATTACTGAAGTCGTGCTGGGTACTTCACTCGAAGTAGACGGAATTATCGCTGAGATCGACAACGAGTTAGCCCAGATGAGCGCCATTCGCGCTGACCTGGAGTCACGGCGCGATCACGCGATCAACATCAATACCATTGCCAATATTATCGCCAGTGGGTCGACTGGTGTGGTCGGGACCGCGCTACAGTTCAAGAACAGTACCGCGAACCTCGGCAACGGTATTGGAGTCGCCGGGGCCGGAATATCGACCCTTCTTTCACTGATCGGTTTGCGCCAACAGCGCGGAGGCCATAAATCGCTTGGTGTTGCACCAAACCTGCTCGCCAAGCTTTTCGACAAGAAACCGGAGTTCCACAGCGATTACCCTGAAGAGGTCTGGACTTACTTGAATGCTGTCCCGCCCGCGGAATCCGGGACGGACACCCGGAGAGGGCTTTTGATAAAGCGCTGGATTGAGGTTGGCCGGCTTGAGCCTGTCGAGACACAAAAGGGGCAGCGCAAGGTCGAGCTCCTCACCTCGAGTATTTCACAGCAGCGATCATTGACGATTGATCTGCTTAACGACCGTGCGGCAATGCTTGAGGATGTCCGAGCGCAGGTCTGGTTAATGAAGCGCGATCTGAGCAAACTGATGCTGGGGATCAGGTCACACCAAACCGAGGAAAAGAAATAGATTTGTAGCAGCGCGCCGCTAATCGAGGTTAGTCGCGTAGAAAAATTGCGGCCGCCTCGTCAATGTTCCCGGTCACGAGGCATTGAGGAATGCTCTGGAGAAAAACCCGTCCATAAGATTTTGTTCTTATCCGCGGGTCAAGTATCGACAGCACTCCCTTGTCGGTAGTCGATCGAATCAGCCTACCCAATCCCTGCTTCAACGTGATCGCCGCTTGAGGCACTGAGTACTGATAAAACGAATTGCCGCCTTGATCATCGATGTACTTCTGGCGGGCGGCTACCACCGGATCGCTGGGAACCGCGAAAGGCAGCTTCGAGATGATCACGCACGACAGTGCCTCGCCTTGAACGTCGACGCCCTGCCAGAACGACGAGGTCGCAAACAGCACCGCTCCGTCGGTGTTCCGAAAGCGCTCGAGCAATCCGGTCTTTGAGCCCTGGCCCTGAATAAGGGTCGGATAGTCGATCAAGTCGCGCACTCGCTCATGGGTCTCGCGCATTGAAGCCAGGCTGGTGAATAGAACAAACGCACGGCCGCGAGTGGCTTCGAGTATCTGCACGATCTCATAAACCGAAGCGTCCAGGAAATCACGGCTGCGCGGATCGGGCATACGCCGCGGCAGGTAGAGTACCGCCTGCTTCTTGAAGTCAAAATGAGACTCGACGATCAGCAGACGGGCATGGTCGATGCCAAGGCGGCCCTTGATGAAATCGAAGCTGCCTCCTGCGGTCATCGTCGCCGAAGTCAGCACCGCAGTCTGGATCTTTCCGAACAGGTTCTCTTCCAGAATTCCTGACACGTCTATCGGCGTGGCGTTTATGAAAACGCCTCGACCGCGCTTCTCACACCAGTACACGAAGTCCGGCTGATCGCCGCTAACTATGAACTCGAGATCGAACTTCAAGCTCTGCGCGCGCCGCACGATGTTATCCAGCTCCGCTGGCGCGTCCCCAACTACGCCGAGCATCGTTGTGAGACGATCGATGGCATTGTTCAGAGTAATGTAAGCTTCGCCGGTTGCGGTTGGCACCAGGTTCCCTTCGCGATCCGGGCGAGCGAACCGGGAATTGCCAAGCGGGTATCGCCCATCAGGTGAGCCCCCGGCGCCGCCGCGCCGCCGGTAGGTGCTTCGCGTCGATTGCCAACCGCCGGCCCGGGTCTCGCCGCTTTCCTCCGGCCCATCATCGTCGAGATCGGCCCCGCGGAACGAAAGCCAGAACGTGTCCGAGCGCTGAGAGAGCCGGGCGAGTGCTTTGATCAGCTCGCCTTGCTGGCCGGCGTCTTTGATCTCGAGCTTGTTCGCATCCTGGATAAGGTCATTGACCCGATAGTTCGAAACGCTTGTGCCGAAGTAGGAAGCGGCGACGTCTTCGAGTTCGTGAGCCTCGTCGAAGATGACCGTCGAGTAGTCAGGCAGCACCGAGCCGTAGTCGCCGCCACGCAGTGCCAGGTCCGCAAAAAAGAGATGATGATTGACGATCACGATGTCCGCTTCCATGGATTCGCGGCGCATTCGCGTGATGAAGCATGCATCGAAGTCCGGACACTTCTGGCCGAGGCAGGTATCGGCCCGCGCGTCGATCTGAGGCCAGAACGACAGATCCTCAGGCAAATCGGTCAACTCGGCGCGATCCCCAGTTTCGCTCTCCCCGGCCCACTTGCGAATCTGATCGAAGGAATCGACCTCATCGAGTCCATCGAGAATCGGATTCGCCGCCGCCTTCTTCAGTCGATAAAGGCACACGTAGTTCGAACGCCCTTTCATGCAGGTGACTTTGAAGTCTCGAGGAAGGATCTGTTGAAGAAAGGGAACGTCTTTCTTGTGGAGCTGTTCTTGAAGGTTCTTGGTCGCAGTCGAGACGAGCACGCGGCGTCCAGCGGCGAGCGCCGGGATCAAATAGGCCAGAGTCTTTCCGGTCCCGGTTCCGGCTTCGATCAACGCGAGGCCGCCATCCTTGAGGATATTGTTGACAGCCTCGGCCATTTCGACCTGACCGGGCCGATACTCGTAATAGGGATGATGTTGGGCGATTAATCCGCCGGGACCGAATACTTCTTCCATAGCGAAAGACTCATCCAAGTTTCATTGAGGGCTGTCCTGGCTGCCTGGGATTGTGGCTTGTTCACGCCCGCCTTCAATGAAGAGTGTTTGGATTGTGCAGGATTTCGGTTGGCTTCTCGGTTTCGGCCACAGCTGGACGGCTCCGATCAGAACTCCAAAACTAAATCCTACCAACAGGCTACAGCCACAACTAGCGAAGGTTGAAGTTTGACATGAGTACCTCCTAGAGACTGAAATTCGATGAAGCGCTATCTATGGTGCTGGGCGCGGCTACGCACGAGACGGCTTTCGTAAATCGGGAACCGCTCGCACAGTTCCTTCACCCGACTGCGAACACCAGTCCGCAATTGCTCGTTTTCGGGGTCGCCGAGAACTTCACTGATCAACCCGGCTATGAAGCTCATTTCGTCTTCCTTCATGCCGCGGGTAGTCAACGCGGGCGTCCCGATACGAATTCCCGAAGCCTTCATCGGCGGTTGGGTGTCGAAGGGAATAGCGTTCTTGTTTACGGTGATCGCCGCGCTCTCTAGGGCTTTCTCAGCCTGCGAGCCGGTTAAGCCTCGAACGAACACGTCGACTAGCATCAGGTGGTTGTCGGTCCCTCCTGACACGATCCTGAAGCCTGCGCTCGCCAGCTCCTGAGCCAACACTTTCGCATTCGCGATGACTTGTTCCTGGTAGCCCTTGAAACTGGCCTCCAGGGCCTCTTTGAAGCACACTGCCTTCGCCGCGACCACGTGCATCAGCGGTCCACCTTGCACAGTGGGAAAGACAGCCCGATCGACTTCCTTTTGAAACTGAGCGCGGCACATCACCATTCCGGCACGCGGACCACGAAGGGTTTTGTGGGTTGTCGTCGTAACTAAATCCATGTGTGGGACAGGGCTCGGTTGCAAACCTACGGCTACGAGCCCGGCGATATGTGCGATGTCTGCCATCGAGTAAGC
>CAZOOE010000106.1:0-15127 GCA_964581275.1 uncultured Clostridia bacterium | reverse complement strand
ACTTCAGCGGAGCATCCGCGAGATTGTGACTACAGTGATCTGAGTTGGTGATGTCTTGATACCTGATAAGAATATTGCCGATGGTCCGGATTTTTGGAGTGCCGGGGTAAGTCTCCGCGCCCTCGCTTTCCATACCTTGATCGGCAATGATCGGCCCGACCAAAAGCGGGGGCGCGACGACTTGCCCCCTTGCTCCGAAAATCTGACGCGCACTCCTTAGATTTCCGGACTCTTGAAATTGCGAGTCGAAGTGTGGCACTTTGTAAGTGCGTCCTGCAGCCCCTCGGCGTGCAAGCATGGCATCGTGGAAGGGAGCCTTGTTGCTGAGCGAGGATGATCAAAGGTCAACAAGCATGGGTAAGAATACGAGGAGCGCCGAATGATCCCGAGTCATTCGACCTGGCAACCTGGAACGGGATGGTCTGGGAGATTCCTCGAGTCAACTCGCTGGGCGATACGATTTATATCCAGATAATGGACTACGTCGTTGTTGAGACCCTACCCGCGTCATCAAAGCCTGATGCTCTTTATCGAAGGCATCCCATGACGGGTGATGAACCGCTCTAGGAATGGCAGAGGAACGACTTCAACTCACTTATGTTGAGGCAAAGCGGCTAATCATCGAAGCTCCGCTACGATGTGCCGAGAAGCACGATTCAGGGCAATTGGTGGGATTGGAGTCCTCAATCAACGGGACGTTTGAGGACATTGACAATGGCCTGCGCCGTAACTCGGGCCCGGAGTTGACAAGCTATTCATAGCCTTCGAGTTTGGGCTATGGTTAGACTGGAGCAACCACGACTGGAAGTTCTACCCTGGGATTCAAGGCGCCGACTGGCATTATCAGCAAACATAGGGCTTTGATATCGGCTAGTATTCCCCTACGCTCAATGCTGGAAGCGCCGGGGTCAAGCGCTACTTTAGACTAAGGGCAACCGCATCGAATGTACCTGCGCTGCGGGTATAGGCAAGTTGCTTACCGTCTGCCGACCAGGCAAAGGTAATCACATGAAGGTCAGGTGTGAGACTGGTCAGTTGCTTTGGTGGTCCGCCCGCGAGCGGCTGAAGCCAGATGTTTACTCCGTCATCCGCAACGTAAACTAGCCCATTTCCATCTCGGGTCCACTGCAACAATCCTTCAGGCTCGAAGTCGAAGTGTGCAAGCGGCGCACCGCCCGCGAGTGGTACTACGGCGACGCGCGTTCTCTTGGCCTCCTTGTCACGGTAGCTGTAGGCAAGCTGGTTGCTGTCCGGCGATATTCCCCAATACTCTACCGGCTCATCGATGACCTCCGCCGCATCGCTTCCGTCTAGAGTTGTTCTCCACAGTTTCCACTGACCTTGAACGTAGGATTTATAGAAGACACCCTTCCCGTCGGGCGCACATTGGGGCTCAACGATCGAGGCCGAAGAACTAGTCAACTGCTTTGGACTGCTGGCGTCGGCGTCCATGCGCCAGAGTTGCCGGCTGCCGCTGCGTGTAGAGATGAAAACGACATAGCGACCATTCGGCGTGACCGACGGCTCCATGTTCTGTCCTTGCAGGGAAGTTAGCCGCTCGCTCGGGCCACCTTCATCTGCCGATCGCTTCCAAATGTCAAGGATGCCGTTCTCCTTAGCATCAAAAATGATTTGATTGTCAGGCATCCATGCGAGACCGTGGTAACAGAATTCTCCGCTTGTGAGTAGTCGCGCTCGATTCAGAGCATCGCCCGGTGCGATCCAGAGCTGGTTTAGGGAACCGATTTTCTGCGCCACAATCACGCGACCGTCGGCGGTGATGCTGATCTCTTTATAGTTGTTCAGGTCATTCGTCAGCCTGCGCTCCTCCCCACTCGGATAGCGGACATATGAGAGCTGCGAAAGGTGTGTTTCAGGATCAACGGCATTCATAATCAATCCGGTATGGTCAGGTATCCAGGTAATTTGGACTACCTCGGTCTTGCGAGGCGCGACGATCAGCCTCTCGCTGCCCCCGTCAGACGGTATTTCGGCTACGTGCCACGACTGGCCTTCGGCGGACTGATTACGCAGAACATAGGCGATAGTCTTGCTGTCAGGAGACCAATCTATTGACTGGTAGTCCGAAGATGCATCAATAGTGGCGATGGCGTGTTCGTCGTTACCGCCCATATCAGCCACGACCAGAGCGGTTCTTTCCGGCGTCGCGCCGATGCGCTTAAACGCGAGGCGGGTCCCATCCGGCGCCATAGTCAGCCCCCCGTTTATATGTTGCAATAGTCTTTGCGGGTGTCCTCCTAGAGTGGCCACTCTATACAGCGCGCCCTGCGAATTCGCGCCAGCGTCTGCGATGACATAGTACACATAGTCGCCATCTCGTGAGAATGTGATTGCCCAATAGTGTTCAAGCGGTCGCGAAGAAACAAGCTGCATAATACTTCCGGTTGCCAGCTGTCGAACTCGTAGCCCTGTCTCCCCGACCCCAAGTGAGCTGTAGGCCATATACTTACCGTCAGGCGAGACTGTCGGCGCATAGACAGTGCCTGTGTTTGTGAGACTTGTCAGATTGAACTGTGCAAACGCGGCTGGACGCTTGGGCTGACGCGCGGTCATAAGGTAAAAGTCCAGAGCGACCGCCGCCAGCAGGAATGCGCCGGCCGCCAAGCCCAGCTTCCTTGTCGCGCTTAACTTCGCCCAACTGCTCGGGGTTAGCACCTTCTGTGTGCCGGCTGGTCGTACATCGGTGTGCCCACCTGTCTCGCCAGATTCTTCCTGGTGCTCGATGACGATATGTGATTTGGAACGCTCCTCCACGATCAGGTCAGCGCTCCCATCCACCTCCTTGACACGAGCCACAAAGCGATAGCCGCGCTTTGGTACAGTTTCTATGAGCTGATGTCCGTCTTCGCTTTCCCCAAGGCTCTTTCTGATTAGCGAGACGTTCTGCGCGAGGTTGCCTTCTTCGACGAAACTGTCGGGCCACAGCCGCTTCATCAGTTCGTCTTTTTCGAGGAGGTGTCCACTGCCCTCTACAAGCGCGACCAGCAGGTCGAAGGCTTTTGGTATGAGCGGCACCGGCTGCCCATCGCGCAGCAGCAGCCGCTCCTGCGGGTCAAGGCGAAAAGGCCCGAATTCGTAAGCCCGTTTAGTTCCTCGGTTTGCGGCCATCTGAGAACTTGCTGATAGTTTGCTGAGGAATCTCTCAAAGTTCTCGCAGGACTTCCGAGCTGGTGAGGAATTATCTTTTGCCGCGTGAGGAACCTGCGAGATCAGTCAGCGCCGCGCGGCTGGAGAGGCCGTTGCCGCACTCTTTGCATTACCTCGTGTTAGAAGAAAACGAGGCCAGAATATGCGGGAAACGGGAAAAAAGCAAGGGAAGTAAAATGCAATGCGCAGTCGAGAAGTTCTTGGTTTTCGCCTTCTGCCTTTCAAAGCCTTTTAGGAGGCAATGTGAGTAGGAAGAGAAGAATAGTGATAACCACAGAGACTCAACGAATCTTTGTAATACGCAGGATCAGCAGGTCAGCTCTGGCTTGGTGCCCAGGGTGCGCCAAACCAGTGAAGATGGTCTCACCAGACGAAGCGGCAGCCTTATTGCGTGTTAGCTCACGCGCGATCTACCGATGCGTGGAAGCGGAAAAGCTTCACTTCACCGAAACGGCCGAAGGGCTGCTCGTCATCTGCCTTAATTCGTTAAGGAACTAAACCTGGAAGGGAGATTCGTTCGATGAATACTCTGAAAAACCCTTCGCTGATCAGACATCCAGATCGTGTGAGGAATCAAGGAAACAGTACCAGGCATTTGATGAGCTTGCTACTGGCGCTTGTAGGTTTGATTAGTTGGATAACTCTGCCCGGCTACTCATCGGTTAGATTAGCGGCTCATGGTCACCGGTACGGCGATTCAAGACCGGGTGAGCGACTAGGTAGGCCACTGGTCCGGTCGCGATCAATCTTCAGGTCTGAATCCGTGCTTGATCCGGTGCTCGTCTACTCGACAACCGGCATCGGCGGGAGTGCCATTGCGGTGGACTCGGCGGGCAATGCCTATGTGGCGGGTGCGGGCTCCGTAACCAAGTTGAACTCTACTGGCACCACCGTCATCTATTCCTATCAATTATCCCACCAAGTTGGTATTGAAGACTATGGGTCCGTTATCGCGATCGACTCTGCAGGCAACGCCTACGTTGGTGGCTTTCATGGCAATAGCTTACAAATCACAAAGTTGAATGCCGCTGGCACGGCAGAGATCTATTCGCTCAATTTCGGTAAATGTGGTGCCTGTGGTCCGGTTACCCCTGACGAAGTGTTTGGCATCACTAGGATTGCCACCGATTCTGCGGGAAATGCTTATGTGACGGGTTATATCGACCCGGCGCTTGGCAGCGTCGGCATCACGGGGGGTGCCTTCCAACCTAACCCCAGTGCAACTGGCAACAATTACGATATCTTCTTGCTGAAGTTGAGCGCCGATGGCTCACTTATTTACAACACCTACCTGCCCACCGATGGCGACATTGTCGCGGACTCGGCTGGTAATGCATACATCATAGGAGTCTGCGGTTCGGGGACCTGTGGCTTCCCCACCACTCCAAGAGCCTTCCAACCGACCCACAAAGGCGGCCAGGATGCCGTCATCGCGAAGTTGAACGCCACTGGAACGAAGCTCATCTATTCCACCTACCTCGGTGGCAGCGGCGACGACTCCATCGTTGGCGCTGCCATAGATTCAGCCGGTAATGCTTATCTGACGGGCTATACCGATTCGACCGACTTTCCTATCACGCCGGGCGCCTTCCAAACCACTCACAAAGGCGGTACCTGCGGAGAAGCGCCTCATTTCTATCCTTGCCGGGATGCGTTCGTCGCGAAGTTGAACCCTTCAGGCACAGCGCTGGTCTATTCTACGTACCTTGGTGGCAGCGGCGACGACTCCATCCTTGGCGTTGTCGTAGATTCGGCCGGTAATGCTTACCTGACGGGCGATACCGATTCCACCAACTTTCCCACCACCTCCGGCGCGTTCCAAGCCATTTACAGCGGCGGCACCTGCGGCCAAGCGTCTCATCCCTATCGTTGCCGGGATGCCGTCGTCGCGAAGTTGAATGCCACTGGCGCGTCCCTGGTCTTTTCCACCTACCTCGGTGGAAGCGGCAACGACTTCGTTAGTGGTATTGCCGTAGACTCCGCTGGCAGTGCCTATGTGACGGGACATACCACGTCAACCGATTTTCCTACTACGCCAGGAGCCTTTCAGCCAGGTTCCGGGAGCTCCAGATCGTTTACCGCCAAGATCAATACCACCAACACGCCTTGCAGCGAATCGATTTCGCCCACCAGCCTATCATTTGACTCCGGTGCTGGGACCGGCAGCGTCAGTGTTACAGCGGGCGGCGAATGCAGGTGGATAGCCTATAGCAACGCCGATTGGATTGGGATCACCTCTGGCGGCAGCAGCGGAAACGGATCAGTGAGCTTCTCGGTGGAGGCAAACAGCAGCACAGCTCCTCGGACTGGCACGCTCACCATTGCCGCGCGTGCCTTCACCGTAATTCAGGCGGGACTCCCAGTCAGGATCACCAGCGCTTCGTTAACGGGCAAGAAACTGTTCGTCGTCGGTGAAAATTTTGATCCCGGCGCAGTAATACTGCTTAACAGCGAGGAGCAGAAAACCAGAAACGACGATGCGAACCCAAAGACCACATTGATCGGCAAGAAGGCGGGAAAGAGAATCAAACCCGGCGACACGCTGCAAGTGCGAAACCCCAACGGCACAATCTCGCAGGAGTTCACATTCACGGGCTCCTAGAGAGCAATAACACGTGCTGATCACCAGTCGGTGGTCGGTAACAGCCATTAGTTCGGAGCCATTTTGACTAGCAAACTGCTCTTACCACTCGTCTGCATCAACTTGTTTCCTCATAGAGACCATAAAGGAGGTCATATGCTTTACGAAACAATCATTGAAAGAATAGCAACCACAGTGACTGCCAGAAAGACATGGTTGCGCGAGGTAGCATTAATGCTCGCGTTCTGCTTTTTGTTATCGCCAGTTAGCGCCAGGGCCGACAAGGTGACTGACTGGAACGCGATAGGAATCGCTGCCGCTGTCACAAATGCGGGAAAACCGCCCGCGGCATCCGTGATCGATCTCACGTATATGCACGCTGCGATCTACGATGCGGTGAATGCGATAGATGGGCGTTTCAACGTCTATGCGGTGAAGCCTTCCAGCGTTCCATCAGATGCCTCTACCGAGGCAGCGGCGGTAGCAGCAGCCTACAATGTTCTCAAGAGCTTATTGCCCACTCAGCAAGCATTCCTTGATACGCAATACGCGGCCTCGCTAGCTACGATCCCTGACGCTCCCGCCAAGACTCACGGTATTGCTGTCGGCGAGGAAGTTGCGGCTCTTTTTCTCGCCTTGCGCGCAGGCGATGGCAGAAACGCAAATACAACTTACACGCCGGGGATCGGCCCCGGTGCCTGGCAACCGACGCCACCAGCGTTTGCTGCTGCCCAAACTCCGTGGATTGCTGAGATGCGACCATTCGCAATCCTGACTCCGGATCAGTTTCGCGCCGAAGGTCCCCCAGCACTGAGCAGCGCAGCTTGGGCCGCGGATTTCAACGAGACCAAGAGTCTGGGCGCCGTCAACAGCACGGCCAGAACTGTCGAGCAAACGGAGATAGGTCGCTTCTATACCGAGCACACGGGCGCGCAGTATGCGCGCATCTTCCGGGATTTCGCGATTGCGAAAGGAATGAGTTTGCCCGACAACGCGCGGTTGTTTGCAATGCTGTATGTGACAGCAGCGGATGCGTTGATCGCGGGTTGGGACTCCAAGTATCACTTCGGTTTCTGGCGACCGGTCACTGCGATCCGCGCAGGCGACACAGACGGCAATCCAGCGACAGAAGCGGATCCAACTTGGACGCCGCTAGCCACAACACCCAGTCATCCCGAATACCCTGCTGCACATGGGTTTTTTACTGCGGCCTGCGCGGAGACGTTGCGCCGCTTCTTCGATACAAAGCACGTGACCATCACGCTGACCAGCACGGTGACGGGGACATCGAGGACCTTCAACAAGACGGATCAACTGATCGACGAAATCATCGAGGCCCGCATATACGGCGGCATGCACTATCGCACTTCGTGTGTGCATGGCGTGGTAATAGGAAAGAAGGTGGCAAAGTGGGTCGCTAAACATTACTTTCAACCCATCAACTGAGATGGCTACCTGCATCGATCTGTACCTTGAAGTTTGAGATGCGATATGTGCGGATCGAACAATGCGCTGAATTCAATCCCGCAATTCAGCCACAACCGTCAGGGTCTGCCGAAACAGGTCTGGAGCAATAGGGATGGGCGACAGCGGACCCAACCTGATGCTCGCGCCGGACGCCAGGGGCCGAACACTCGCAGCTGTTTTTACCGCCGAAGATGCGCTGGAAGCGTACCTCAAGGAAATGGGCGCGAACGGCAAGCGGGGCCTCGAGCCGTTAACTATCGCCGGGCCGCGGTTATTCGATCTGCTTCCCAGAATCTCCCTGGATGGTTTTGTGTTCAACTGTTGTGGACCTGTTTCACCACGCGCGTTTGCCGCCGCGTTCGCGCGGCGCGTCATCGAAGCGGCAGACGGCGAGAGTGTCGGGGTTTGCAAGAACTATGAGCAGGTCAACTAGAACTCAGCGCCGCGATTGACCGATGTCATCCGGAGTTGTCTCGACCCGAAGGCGATCACCACCACAATTCGAAAGCGAGAATTAACCGACGGCTTGCCGAGGTACGGCTCATACACTATGCTGTCATCCTCATTTTCGGAGGAGGCAGAGCGTGATCATACCGTTCAACGATATTCGCAGTTTTATCCCCGCGTACATATTCAACGAATTTGGACAGCTAACCGGCTATTTCGTTCGCTATGATGATATTGTTTGCGAATCACATGACGGGCGAATCAAGATCTGGTTGAATCAACGGGCGTTCACAGAAAGGGATCCCGAGCGGCTGATTTGCGACTACGCCGAAGCAGACTTGCGAGGATCTGGGCCGGAAGTTGCTACTTTGTAGCGCCGCGTTCACTCGGAAGCTCGTAACCGGCCGCTGATACGGCGAGCATCACAAACCTCCGCCTAAAGACCTGTACTCCGGACTTCACAGGAGAGAACGATGAAGCTCGAACAGTTTCAGATGGAGCGAATGCAATCGACCTGGGAGAACCTCGTCCGCTACAACCTCTCGGAGAGCGGCGTTCACCCCGCGTCGATTGGGGAACTGATCCCGGATGCAAAGGATCGCGAAGCGCTCCTTGACATTGAGCTCGGCTATAGCCAATCGAACGGGACGCCCGAGTTGAGAAGGGCAATCGCCGCGATGTATCCGGGCGCTGCTCAAGAGAACGTCATCGCCACCGTCGGCACTGCTGAGGCGAACTTTCTTCTGGCGTGGATGCTGACCGAGCCGGGCGATGAAGTGGTAATGATGCTGCCGAACTATATGCAGCTCTGGGGTCTGGTGCGGGCTTTCGGTGCAGAGATCAAACCGCTGCCTCTGATCGAGGAACTCGAGTGGGCTCCTGACCTCGATGCCCTTGAGCGCGCCGTTTCCCCGCGGACCAAGCTGATCGCGTTGTGCAATCCCAACAACCCGACTGGCTCGATTCTAACTCAGCAGGAAATGGAGCGAGTCGTGGCTGCCGCCCGACGCGTAGACGCCTGGCTCCTCGCAGACGAGGTCTATCGCGGCGCCGAGTTGCAAGGCGCCGTGACTCCTAGCTTCTGGGGGATGTACGAAAAGGTGATCGTGACTAGCGGGCTGTCGAAGGCCTACGGCTTGCCCGGTTTGAGGATCGGTTGGATCGCATCCACACCCGACCTCGTTGCGGAGGCATGGTCGTATCACGACTACACCACGATCGGGCCCGGCCCTGCCAGCGATTGGCTCGCGCAAGTAGCGTTGACGCCTGCGAATCGAGCCCGGCTGCTCGAGCGAACCAGAGAGGTGCTTAACTCCAACTACCCGATTATCGAAGAGTGGGCCCAGGCAAATGAGTTTACGTTCACCCGGCCTCAAGCCGGTGCAATCGCCTACCTGCGCTACCACCTCGACATCGGCTCCCTCGAGTTTGCCGAGAGGTTGAGAAAAGAGAGGAGCGTTCTGATCGTGCCCGGCGAGCAGTTCCTGATGGGCAAATACCTGCGGATCGGTTTTGGTTCGAACGCCGACTACCTCCGCGAAGGACTCGAGTTGATCAGCAATTTCGTCTCGGAGCTGTAGGTACGATGCGTGATCCGTGATCCGCGACCAATCACGCTTTTGGTGATGTGAGTCACTCGGCTCGAACGAGATCAATCGCAGGATTCACAGGTCTTGAAGGTGGGCTTGCTCCCGATCTTCCCGCCCGTGCGGCAGCCATCAGTCTTGCAGGAAGAGCCGCGGGCAGGCCCGCTTCCCAATCTTCGATCCTTCACTACACCGACGCACTTCGAATGACTCTTGTATGGAAATGCGACTGGCCTTCATCGGATTCGGCAAGGTCGCGCGAGCCTTCGCGCAAATGCTGACAGAACATCAACAGGCGCTTGCAGAGCGGTATGCGCTTCAATCGAGGACTACCGCTATCGCGACCGCCAATCATGGTTGCATTACGTCAGCCACCGGGATCGATTTGCTTGAGGCTACAGCTTGTGTTGAGCAAGGGGGCAGGCTTGAGGAGCTGCGTGGATCGCTCGCCGTCCCTGATGCATTCGTAGTAACCAAGAGCTGCGATGCTGACATCCTGTTCGAGACCTTGCCTCTCAACGCCGTTGACGGTGAACCTGCGATAACTCACATTCGCAGTGCCTTAGAGCGAAGAATCTGTGTTATCACAGCCAACAAGGGGCCGATCGCGTTCGCTTATTCCGAGTTGAAGTCGCTCGCGCACAAGACTGGCACGCCCTTTCGGTTCGAAGGCACCGTGATGGATGGAGCGCCCGTCTTTAATCTCGTTGACTCCTGTTTACCGGCAGCGCGTGTGCTTGGCTTCAGTGGAGTTCTTAACAGCACCACGAACCTGATCCTGACCGGAATGGAGTCGGGACGATCCTTCGAAGAATCTTTGGCAGAAGCACAGCGGCTTGGCATAGCTGAAGCTAACGCCGACCACGACATTGACGGCTGGGATGCCGCGGTGAAGGCGGTCGCGCTCTCAAACGTCCTCATGGGCGCGGACGCGCGCCCGGCGGACGTCGATCGCGAAGGAATCCGCAACATTACGCTCGAAGATCTTCAGGAGGCGGACCGTTCCGGGATGACGATACGCTTGATCGCGCGCGGCAAACGATTGACAGACGACGTAAAGCTGACGGTCGCTCCGGAAAGAGTCCCGCAGTTATCATCGCTGGGCTGCGTCCGCGGTTCGTCAAACGTGCTTGTACTCGAGACTGATCTTATGGGCGAGATCGCAATAGTAGAGACCGATCCTGGCGTCAGGCAGACAGCCTACGCACTCCTCAGCGATATGCTCAGAGTGGTTGATTCGGTCTGAGCGCCAACCGACGCCGACGTAATCGTATGTTGCGAAACATATCGCCACATTGTGACCATACTTGCTGACTATCTCCGCGATATGCTATAAGGCTTGCTTTGCCGTGGCGGCGATTTCGCGGCATGAGAGCGCGGTTCACGCTGTGGCCCTGCTAAACGGCTCAGAATAGAAGCTGCAAGGTGACCTCGTAGAAAACGGTCAGGGTGTAGGTTCCTTCAGCGCAGCTGCGTAAACGGCGGCGAAGCGTCGCTTTGATTCCTGACTGTCGGATCCAAACTCAAGAGGAGCGTAGTCATAAAGGCCACTATGAAATTTGGTAGCGTTCTCACAATGATACCCAATGCATTAAAGGCATCCCGGGAGTTGCTGCCGCGGCGTCGCGCGCTGTTGCGCTTATCGGCGGCGGTTGCTGTTCTTGCCGGTAATTCGTCGGGTGTGCTCGCCCAAGCTAGAGAGGCCGCCGGAGGGCATCAGCCAGGCGGCGAGGCGAACCTAAGACTTCCCGACTTATCGCAAGTCAAATTTGTTGGCGTCGATGGACATACGCTGCTTTCATTTGGTCTGATCATTTGCGCCCTCGGCCTTTTGTTTGGGCTTGCCATCTACACACACTTGAAGAACCTGCCGGTTCACAAGGCGATGCGTGAGATCTCAGAGCTTATCTATGAGACTTGCAAAACCTACCTCATCACTCAGGGCAAGTTTATCCTGATACTCGAGGCATTCATCGCGGTTATCATAGCAATGTACTTCGGCTTGCTGCTCAAGTTCGAAGCGGTGCGGGTGATCATCATACTTTTGTTTAGCCTGGTCGGCATTGCCGGCAGTTATGGCGTCGCGTGGTTCGGCATCAGAGTGAACACCTTTGCGAACTCGCGCACCGCCTTTGCGAGCCTCGAGAGCAAGCCGTACGCGATTTATGCGATCCCCCTCAAAGCCGGGATGAGCATCGGCATGATGCTTATAAGTGTCGAGTTGTTCATCATGCTCTGCATACTGTTATTCATTCCAGGCGATTATGCAGGCCCGTGCTTCATCGGGTTCGCGATCGGCGAGTCGCTCGGTGCGGCGGCGCTTCGAATCGCCGGCGGCATCTTCACCAAGATCGCAGATATCGGGTCGGACTTGATGAAGATCGTCTTCAAGATCAAGGAAGACGACGCGCGAAACCCAGGCGTCATCGCCGACTGCACCGGGGACAACGCAGGTGACTCGGTTGGGCCCAGCGCCGACGGGTTCGAGACTTACGGAGTGACCGGTGTAGCTCTCATATCGTTCATCCTGCTCGCAGTGAACGAGAAGGCGGTTGGTCCGAGTTACCAGTCGATTCAAGTTCAGCTTCTTGTATGGATATTCGCTATGCGCGTGATGATGGTGATCGCGTCGGCGCTGTCCTATTTCATTAACGAGGCGATGACCAAAGCGAAATACAAGAACGCCGACCAGATGAACTTTGAGCTGCCCCTCACGCGTCTCGTCTGGATCACTTCGTTCCTTTCGATCGGGCTGACCTATCTCGTATCGTGGTTCATTATTCCGGCGATTGGCGACGGCTCTCAGTGGTGGAAGTTGTCGACGATTATTTCGTGTGGCACGCTTGCGGGGGCCGTGATCCCGGAGCTAGTCAAGGTTTTTACCTCGACGAATTCGGGACACGTCAAGGCCGTGGTGTCCTCCTCGCGTGAGGGCGGACCTTCGCTCAACATACTATCGGGGTTGGTCGCCGGGAACTTTTCCTCGTACTGGCTAGGGATAAGCATCGTCGCATTGATGGCTGTCGCGTATGGCTTTAGCACTCAGGGTTTGGCCGGACTGATGGTCGCTCCGGCAGTTTTTGCTTTCGGCCTTGTGGCCTTTGGTTTTCTTGGAATGGGTCCGGTGACCATCGCAGTGGACTCCTACGGGCCGGTCACCGACAATGCCCAATCGGTCTACGAGCTATCCCTCATCGAGGAGATTCCAAACGTCGTCGCAGAAGTCAAGAATGAGTACGACATCGACGTAAACTTCGAGCGGGCCAAGCACCTGCTCGAAGAGAATGACGGCTCCGGCAACACGTTCAAGGCAACTGCCAAACCAGTGCTGATCGGCACTGCCGTAGTTGGTGCGACCACGATGATCTTCTCGATCATTATGGCGCTAACGAACGGGCTGACTACTAACACTGAAAGCCTGTCTCTGTTGCATGCGCCTTTCGTGCTTGGCTTGATTACCGGCGGCGCGATTATTTACTGGTTTACCGGGGCGTCGATGCAAGCGGTGACAACCGGCGCCTATCGCGCGGTCGAGTACATCAAAGCGAACATCAAGCTGGAAGGCGTTGAGAAGGCCTCGGTGGAGGACAGCAAGAAGGTTGTGCAAATCTGCACGCAATATGCGCAGAAGGGAATGTTCAACATCTTCCTGACCGTCTTTTTCTCGACCCTGGCGTTCGCATTTGTTGAACCGTTCTTCTTTATCGGCTATCTCATCTCCATCGCAGTTTTCGGCCTCTATCAGGCCATTTTCATGGCGAATGCAGGCGGCGCGTGGGATAACGCGAAGAAGATCGTCGAAGTGGAACTGAAGCAGAAAGGCACTCCGCTGCACGACGCCACGATCGTCGGAGACACAGTCGGCGATCCGTTCAAAGACACGTCGTCGGTGGCGCTAAACCCGGTTATCAAGTTCACCACCCTGTTCGGTTTGCTTGCGGTAGAGCTGGCGGTAAAGCTGACCAACGACGCAGGGCCGATGATCAGCCACGTGTTGGCAGCCTCTTTCCTTCTCGTCTCGACCGTCTTCGTGTGGCGTTCATTTTACGGGATGAGGATTAGAAGCGAAGGGTGATAAAATTTGCGCGTTCGACGAGCCGCGCTCTTCCTCATTGCGCATCACTTGAAGGCTATATGGTACTTGCGGGCGTCTGACTTCAGCGCTCATAATTGCGACACACAATCGGGAGATTAGTAATGGCAGAGCGAGACAAAGTTATTAAGAGCGGGCAAATTACGATACCGCGGCTTCTCTTTTTGGTGTTGGTCGGCGGGATGATCGTAGCGATGGTGTCGCTTGGCGGCAAGGCGCTGATCATCGGTTACTGGGTTTTGACGCTAGGCATCTGCGGCTTGCTATACCTCATCGCGATCGACTGGCGGGTCAATATGGAGAAGGTGAATCTCACGAGCCAACCAGTGCAGGCGGGAGTGGCGGCAGAGTCGACCGGCGCGGTAACGCCAATCCTGAAAGCTGCGACCGGGGAGGTGCGACCGAAGAAACGCACCAGCCGCCCCGCAAAGCGCAGGCGATAGGTTAGTGCCAATTGTGCCCGCGCGCCTCTGAGACCCTTCGTCAGTTGAACCGCAATTCGTTTATTTCGCGGCGCCGACGTAGACGCCCGCGGCTGTTCGCCTTCTACAAACCCACTGGATGAGTGAAACGACAAGTCAATCCGGAAGCACCGAGACTGTTAATCGTCTCAAAGCGATCGTCGATCTCCCTGGTTTGCTGTGGCTTGACCTCGACGACCCGATGAGCCACGAGTTGGACGATCTAGCCGTTCGGTACGGTTTTCACGAACTTGCTGTCGAAGATTGCCGTCACCACCTTCAACTCGCCAAGCTTGATTACTATGACGGTTATTCTTTCATGGTAATCAACTCGACGCACTACACCGAGAAGCCGTGCGAGGTCCGCCTACGTGAGATTGACGCCTTTATCGGAACCGACTACATCGTAACGGTTCACGAAGGCGCGAGCCGTGCGATCGATGAGATTCAAAAGCGACTCGCGCTCAATGCCAAGCATTTCTCCCGTCCTGATCAGGTCCTTCACGCGGTCATCGACATCGTGGTTGATCGCTTTCTTCCTACGCTCGACCACATCGGCGACACGATAGACAAAGTTGAAGATGATCTTCTGGTCAGCCCCAACGTCACACTTCTGGAGACCATTTTCAATCTAAAGCGCGGATTACTACAGTTCAGGCGAGCGGTCGCGTCTCAGCGTGAGCTGCTCAACATGCTAATCCGGGATGATACGCCTTTCATTCATGACGACATGCGCATCTACTTTCGAGACGTCTACGATCACGCGGTGCGCGCGATGGACCTGGTTGAGACCTACCGGGATTTGTTGACCGGGGGGCTCGACATCTATCTTACGCAGATGGCCAATCGCACGAACGACATCGTAAAAGGGCTGACGATTCTCGCGACAATAATGTTGCCGTTGACGCTGGTCACCGGTTACTTCGGGATGAACTTCGGGTACATACCCCTCTTGAAAGATCCAAACGGGATTTGGTATACGACCGCCGGCCTGCTCTTGATCACACTCTCCATGCTCGCCTTCTTTATCCATAAGAAGTGGCTCTGAAGCGATCCAGCGACCCTGTGAACAAGCTCGTAGTACGGCCCTCCTTTAGGCGGAAGTTGTAAGCGGTTTTGTCGCAAGACCCTGATACAAAATGCTGGCGTTCAAACTTTCCATAACCCTAAATCGCAGGGCTCGTGGGCGATTCGTTGCAGCGTCGTGTTGTTAGGCCGATCTTTCGAAAATAAGTCGTCGAAGCACATGGCCTTTCCACATCCATAATCCCGACATGAACATAACAGGAAGGCACACAAACGTAAACACCGGATGCTATTTGGG
>CAZOOE010000105.1:0-15168 GCA_964581275.1 uncultured Clostridia bacterium | reverse complement strand
GTCGAAGCAGTGTTAAGAACGCTGAGTTCGATTGTTTGACTGGTTCAACAGGGCTCTTGTATCGTCACCGCTGAGCAACTGCTATGAACCACATCATCGTCGGGACCGCCGGCCACATCGACCATGGCAAGACTGCGCTGGTCAAAGCGCTCACCGGGATTGACGCCGACCGCCTCAAGGAAGAAAAGCAACGAGGCATCACTATCGATATTGGATTCGCTGATCTTTCGATTGGCGATTTCCGATTCGGTTTTGTTGATGTGCCGGGTCACGAGCGCTTCGTCAAAAACATGCTCGCCGGTGCGCACGGGCTCGATCTGGTGATGCTGGTAGTCGCGGCGGATGAATCGGTGATGCCCCAGACTCGTGAGCACTTCGACATCTGCCGGTTGCTTCACGTCAAATCGGGTCTGGTGGCGCTGACTAAGTCAGATTTGGTCGATGAAGAACTGCTCGAGCTCGCTCGCGCGGAGGTCGAAGACTTTGTTCGCGGATCCTTTCTCGAAGGTTCACCCATTATTGCCATCAGCTCTCGCACAGGCGCGGGAGTCGACGAACTTAAGCAGGTTCTTGTCAATCTTTCTGAGAAAGTGGACGCAAAAGCCATCTCGGCTATACCGCGTCTACCAGTTGATCGCGCGTTCTCTATCAGGGGATTCGGCACCGTGGTTACCGGCACGCTCATCGCCGGCGAGCTTGCGCCGGGCGATGAGTTGGAAGTGTTGCCGGCCGGAGTGAAGGCGCGAGTCCGGAATGTACAGGTTCACGGCAACGACGCCGAGCGCGCTCTCGCAGGTCAACGCACGGCGATCAACTTGCAGGGAGTCAACGTTGATCAGGTCCAGCGGGGAAGTCTGCTCGCTCCTGCCGGAAGGCTGCGCGCGACCTCGATGATAGACGCGCGGCTCGAGCTGCTGCCGTCGGCTTCTAGACCGCTTACACAACGCGCGCGAGTAAGGCTTCACCACGGCACGGCAGAAGTGATGGCAAGAACGGTGATCCTTCAAGGATCAGGGACTCGCGTTCACGGTTCAGGGTTCGGGGTTCAGGGTTCAGGGTTTCAACTTGGAATCCAGGACGCTGAACCAGGAACACTGAACTCTGAACCCAGAACCGGGGGTGCGGAGCGGAGCTCTATTCAGCCTGGCGGAAGCGGGATTGTTCAGCTACGGCTCGAGCAGCCGATTTCCGCGCTGCCGGGGGACCGCTTTATCATCCGAAGCTACTCGCCGCAGGTAACGATCGGGGGCGGGGTGATCCTCGACGCGTTACCCGAGAAGCATCGCATCCGTGACAACGGAGCGCGCATTCGGCTCGAACAGCTTGAAGCTGCCGATCTTGCCGAGCGAGTAGCGTTGTTTATCGAAATGGCTGGTGCTCACGGAATCGGCGAAGCTGAGATTGCAGCGCAGACTGGTGCGACGGATGAGCAGATCACACACACGACAGGTGAACTGGTTCGGACTGGACGCGTCCTCGAAGTGACCGGCGCGCCGCTTGTGCTAATTTCCTGGGCGAGCTATCACGCGCTTGCGGAACGGCTTATCGATCTTCTCGGTGAACATCATCGTCGCGAGCCGCTCTCTCTGGGGTTGAGCCGCGAAGAGGTGCGCGACCGTATTTTCGGGCAGCTTCGCCCTGAGGTTTTCCGCTCAGTTATAGTGCGGCTCGTAGAGGAAGGGAAAGTAGGGGCCGAACGAGACGCTCTCAAATTGGCGCAGCATCGGCCCGAGCTGACCGATTCGGATGAGGTGACCAAGAGGGCTCTGGAAGCCGCGTTCAAAGCAGCTGGCCTGCAAGCGGGAACGCTCGAGGAGGTGGCCGCTGTCACCGGCACCAGGATCGACCTCGCTCGAAAACTGTACAACCTGCTCAGCGCCGAACGCCGTCTGGTGCGCATCGGCGACTTCGTTTTTCATGTCGATTCTATCGAGGATCTGAAATCGCGGATTCGAGCGAGGAAGCCCGCGAATCCGAGGATCGATGTATCAGTCTTCAAGGAGATTACCGGCGGTCTGACCCGCAAGTATGCGATTCCGCTGCTCGAGTACCTTGACCGAGAGCGAATAACGCGCCGCGTGGGGAATGAACGGGAAATCTTATGACAGTAGAGCGCGACCGGGGAACGTTAACGGCAGATGAGGCAAGGGGCATGGATCGGCAACTCGATTACGTTTCGGGATTTGCGCTTTACGCCTTCCGCTCGGCGCTTTGCTTGACTCCACCGGCTACAGCCCAATATTCTATCAAGCCGCACACATAAGGGAATCCAAATGGCAATCGTTCGAGAACCGAAACGAGGTCAAGTTGTGGCCGTTGAAGCGTCTGGTCTGGAGGACCTTGCCGATAAGGTTTTGGGAATTTCACCGCAGGCCGCTTTGCCGGACCCTGGTGTCATCCCAAACGCGAGCCGTCTCCCAGGCCGGGACGACAACCATGACGATCTCGTCGAGCAAGCAAGCTGCAAGGGAGCTGTTGAAACATTTTTTGATCTGATGATAGATGAGCTTAGCGCGCTCCGAACACGCGCGGAGCTCGACTCGATCGAGCGCGCGGCGGAGCTCATTCTCGATTGCGAGTCGCGGGGTGGACGCGTTCACGTTACCGGGATCGGCAAGAGCGAGCACATCGCGCGTTACGTCGCCTCACTTCTTTCGAGCACCGGAACGCCGGCGTATTTTTTGCACGCGACTGAATGCATTCACGGCTCGGCAGGGCAGGTCTGCCCTAATGACATCGCTATCGCCATCTCCAACAGCGGTACCACGCCCGAGTTGCTGTCGGCAATAGAGACTCTTCGCGAGTTCGGCACGAAGATAATTGCAGTCTCGGGCAATCGCGAGTCGGAGCTAGCGCTCAACGCTGACGTGTTACTGGATGCCGGCGTCGATAACGAAGGCGGAGATCTCAACCTTGTTCCTCGCGCCAGCATACTCGCCAAGATTTACTTGTTGTGCGCACTATCGGTCGCGCTCGAAGCGCACAAGGGTCTGACGCGAGAGCAGTACGCGCGCTGGCATCCAGGCGGTGCGCTCGGTCGACTCGCACGCGGCGAATAGCCAGGCTCGTCGAATCAGGCGCGCCCAAACCCGCTACGTCCCGTCGGCATAATCTCGCTGGCCCTCCTTTCCGAGAAGATGAAGTCGATGTCCAGCCTCAGTCGCTATCTATGAAGCCTCAATGAACCAGATCGACCTGGTGATTCTCGATCTGATAATGCCTCGTATGGGTGGACGCAAGGCCTATTTGCGCGAATTCGTGCGATTGGCGACGATGACTGTCCGGTCGTCTTGTGACCGGCTATGCACCGGAATTAGTCGAGTCCGAGCTTGCAGGTAAGCGTTCCGCGGCGCTGGTTCAGAAACCTTTGTCCTCGGCGAGCTCGGCCGCACAATACGACAGCTGCTTGATGGGCACACCTCGCGCGGCAACAAGCCAATAAGTTAGAACCTTGGAGCTATCTCGTTTTGCCGGGGCACAAGTCACCTTCCTGAACAACTTCTGTGTAGCGGTTTTCCTCTTCATTCATCTGTCACTCCACTGTTTGCTTATTTAAGGTCCGAAGTGCTTGGGCGAGCTGTTTGCTATAAAACGGGCAGCGCTCGAGCGCACGCACATGCGCACAAATTTGGCGCCTGGAGGCATCGGGAATAGCACTAACGGTGAGAGAAGCTTTGAAGGAGGTCTCGTGGCCAAGCGGCGAAGGATATTAGTTGCTGATGACGACCGCATCATGCGAGAGATTATCGGGGCAATTCTGATCGGGGCGGGCCACGACGTCGTGTTCGCCGAAGACGGCAGGTGCGCGGTCGAAATGGCGTCGAGCGAGAAGCCGGACCTCGTGCTTATCGATGGATTGATGCCCAAGTTGCACGGTTTTCTTGCGTGCAAGGCGATCAAGGAGCTCAACTCCGCTCCTAAGGTGGTACTGCTTACTGGTATCTATACGAAGCCCACGTACAAATGGGAGGCCAAGGAAGCATTCAACGCCGATGATCTGCTGAAAAAGCCCGCCACGCCTGAGGAATTGATTGCTTGCATCGAGAAGCATTTGCCCGGCACAAACGACTGCGTGGAAATGGGCTCCTCGAACGAACTCTTGCCGGACAACAGTTCTGAACAGGATGATACAACCTCGACCATAAGTGAAACGGCCAGCAATGATGTAGTGATCGGGGATCACCAGTAACGCGACACTCGCCGCGGGCGAGGACAGTAAGGCGTATCACAGTCATCTGGATGGGGAGCTCTCCGGACTGTCTACGGATGCGCGACGATGTCGAATGTGAATTTCAGTTCGTCCTTGACTTTGATGGTTCCGCCGGCAACCGACACCGGCTTGATACCGAAGCTCGATTGCTTGAGCGTGAAAGCTCCCTTCGCACGCAACACCTTGTCGCCAAAATCAAGTTGGGCGGTTATGGTCAGGGGCCGTGCGACTCCATGAAGGGAGATCTCTCCTGGAATGTGCGCCTGATACTGCCCCTCGCCGGCCTTTGTCGCGTTGACGCTGCTGCTCCGGAAGGTTATCTCCGGGTACTTGGACACTTCGAGCACCTCGTCGCGCATGGTGTTCTCGATCTTCTGCCGATCCTTTTCGCTTATCTTGTCGATGACCGCGAGCGAGCCGGCCTTGATTGTCATTTGAAGCGAAGCCGGCGCGACCGTCCCGTAGGTGAAGTCCGCCTCGCCGTCGAACTCCCGGACCGAGATCGTGTGATCGTGCGCGAGTGCAGACAAGAAGCCGCCGGCAAACGCCCGGACTATGAATTGACTCCGCGACGCGTCAAGTCTATATCGAGCAGCATCACCAAGAGTGGTGATGTCGGCGACCGGCGGGACAGAAGACGCTGCCAACAACCGTTGGTGAACCTCGCTCGGAATCGACAGCCAGATGACGAAGGCGATTACACCGGAAAAGCCCTGGAGTGCAAGTTGGCGATTGGTGATCAAGGTTTGTACCTCCTCGCGCAGAACCGCTGTGTGGTCAAGACTCGCTCGCTATTGTCCTTGGACCCGCATCTCCGACTATCGGATAGAGTTTCGCAGGCAGACCCCTCAGCCATCAAGAAACCAGCCGGTAAAAAAGGTCGATTGGCTTGGGGGGATATTCCTGCCCGATAGTTCATAAGTAAGGACAATCGGATTGAACTGGGGTAAAGAGCTGGGCCGCAACCATCGACGGCGTGAGTGCGGATGGTGGGTTGCCGACAGTCGCGGCCCAACCAGACGACCGGCTGGCATAACCGGTCCGGAGGAGGACAAACCTCACGATCCCTGATCAGTTCGAAGGGCGCACCTGCGATCCATCGCCGGTGCGTATCCATTCGCTTCGGAATTTTGATAGTCGGACCAACGCGAAAGTCGGGAAATATCTTACCTGGTCAGGTCAATCGAACGGATTCTCGAGCGAAGGAGCTTGCCCGGTGAGCAATTCGGCGCCGTTCTCAGTGATCAACATTATGTCTTCGCACCTGACTCCGAATTCGCCTGGAATGTAGATGCCTGGTTCATCGCTGAATGTCATACCTGCTTCGAGCTTGGTTTTGTTTCCGCGGACCAGGTAAGTCCACTCGTGCCCATCCATCCCGATCCCGTGTCCCACCCTGTGTGTGAAATACTTATAGTCAGGGCCAAACCCAGCATCGGTGACCACCTTTCGAGCAGCGGCGTCTACGTCTTCACAAGCGACGCCAGGAAGAGCAGTCTTGAGCGCTGCGGCTTGGGCGCGTTTGACAATGTCGAAGACTTTGAGCTGTTTGTCGGCCGGTTTTCCAAGGACCGTCGTGCGAGTTATATCCGAGGCGTAGTTTTCAACGCTGCATCCCCCGTCGACCAGGACTATGTCGCCTTGTCGAAGCTTCTGTGGCGTAACGGTTCCGTGTGGAAAAGCGGAATGCTCGGCAAACAAAACCAAGGCGCCGCCTGGCGCGCCAAGCTGTTGATGCACGGAGGCGATCTTGGCTGAAAGCTCGTTGTGAGTGATGCCCCCCTTCAGCGACTTCAAGGCGAGCTCGAACGCTTTCAGCGTAATTTGATTCGCGAGCCTGATCAGCTCGATCTCGTGTGCTGACTTGATCCGGCGGCAACGAGCGGTCACCGGATCGGCGCTTGTAAGCTGAGACGCTGGAGCGGCCTTCGACACTCCCTCGCAGAATGCAAAGCGCACTGTCTCTTCTACGCCGAGCTTGCCTGAAACGACCCCCCGATCTTTTAGAATCGACGCGACCAGCTGGTAAGGGCTCTCGTCCTCTTGCCAGGTTCGAACATCGCTGCCGAATTTTATCTGCTCGAGCGCGCGGCCCTTTTCAAAGGCCGGCGCGACCCATGCCAGTTCACCCTTTGCTGGAAACACCAGTGCGAACAATCGCTCGCTCAGCCCCCACTGCGCATTTGTGAAATACCTCATGCTGGTGCCGCCGGTGAGGAACATCGCATCGATCCCGGCGTCGCGCATGTAGCGCCGGGCGGTCTCCTGTCGCTGCAAGTACTCTTCGGGGGTGATCGGCTTTGCCTGGCCTGCAATCGGTCTCACTGGCGAGTCTTGATCGGCGACCACGGCCTTCCTATCAATTGCAAGTGCGAGCGTCGACAGCGCGCCAGATTTTACGAAGTCTCTTCGATCGATTGTCATTCAATGATCCTTAACGTGGAGTAGGGTCCTGAGAGCGGCGTCGGCGAGAATAGACCATCACGGATGTCGCGGATTTGACGGATTCACACAGATATCTCGCCATTGATCCGTCAAATCCGCGACATCCGTGGTCTATTTCCTTGCTTACGCTCATAGGTTTCGTCAGCGGACACTTGCCTGCTTCAGGTAGTCCTGCGCTTCTCTGAGCTCAGGGAGATTTGGATCGGCCTGATTCCATTGACGCGCTAGCCTGGAATAGGCCTCCAGAGCCGCTTTTGTGTCCCCACTCTTCGCTGCGGCTCTCGCGGCGCCGAGGAGCGAGCGTGCCCGATTAGGCTGTCGCAGCAGAGCGACCGCGAACTGCTCCGCAGCTTCCTTTGGCCGACCCGCACCCAGCAGTATCTCACCGAATAGCTCGTGCGACGGCTTGATGAGGCTCGGCGGACCCGACGGGGGCGACATCTCTTCTTCGATTGCCGTTGCCCGCTTTAGCAGCTCGATCGCCTCGGTATAGTTCTGTTTGGACGCGGCGGCACAAGCGGAGACTTCGAGAACCTTGATCTCGCCCGATTTTGCGGCGTAAGTATCGCCCTTATCTGTTAACTGCTTGTGCGCGGCTTGTAGCTCGCCGATGAAGCGAGCCGTTTCAGCCGAACCGCCCTTCGCCGCCGCGAGCCCGCGAACAAAGCTCGGAAGCGTCTGGCTACGCACTCGACCAGGAGGCGACGGAGCTGCGTCATGGGCGGCGTGTCCGGCCATTTCCTCGACCGGCGGACCCGCTTCGGCGGTGAAGTACCTGGCGGCCAGATCCCATCGCTCGGTTTCGACCACAAACGCGGCGGCCATATCCTCGTTATAACGCCCGACCACGTCCTTGCGGTTCATCGGAAGCAACTCCTCGGCTTTGCTGTAGCGGCCTTGCTGCAAGTACACGTAGAGCAGCCAGTGAAGGCTGTGATAGTCGCGGGCGCTTGTCGCTAGTCCCTTTCTTTTCACCCATGCATCTGAAACCGCCCACGCCGATTCGTTTGAGGCCGCAGCCTCGGGCCACATTCCTAACTGCAAAAAAATGTGTGCCGGCATGTGTCGCGCGTGGTGAGCTTCCGGTGCTATTTCGGCGTACCGGCGCGCGGCCGGCAGAGCGAGAATCGCGTGTTCCGGGTCATCAAAAGAATGAATGATGAAGTGAGCGGCGCCGGGATGGTCTGGATTCTTCCGGTACACATCGAATGCAATGGCACCGGCCAGAGCTTGACGCCGGAACCCTTTGTCGCCGGGCCGCACTGTGCCGAGCAGCGAAAGGGCGTAGAAGCACGCCGCCTCGAGATCGTCTGGAAAGTCAAGGTATACCTTTTCCATCAGCGCCGAGTACGCCTTGTCTCGTGTCAGCTTGTCCCCGGAGCCGTAAAGCGCCCGAACCGCCTCAACATAAGCGCGCTCTCTCGGCGTTATCTTCGCGGTGTCCTTGATATTGACCAGCGTCTTTCTGGCGGCGTCGGTGTCCTGCTCGGCCCATAGCGGGTGATTGTAAGCCATAGCCTCGCCCCAGTAGCCCATCACGAATTCAGGTTCTATCCTAGTTGACTCGCGAAACTCGTCGAGCGCCTCTTCGAACCAGAATGAATGAAGCGCGGCGAGCCCGCGGAGAAAGTGGGCTTGGGCGTTCGCCGAACCAGACGTCGGGAAAACCACTTTGCCGAGTTGCGATTGCCCGGCGGTCGCGTGGAAGGCTAGCGTTAGAAGGACCAATGCGGTCGAAACGAGAGACTGTCGTAGCGTCTTCCGAACTTTCTCCATTTCTTGACCTCCGCTGCGATGCGCCGAAGTTTTAGGTTGCCAAATTCTATCCCCGCCTCCGCGCGCTTACAAGCCACGCCGCGAGGGAAGCGCTGGGCAATGCGCGCTCCGCGGCTTCGCTATCCCGTACTCGAGGGGCCGTCCGATCTCAATCATCGAGGTGAACAATAAGTTTCTGTCAACGAGTTTTCTGCTCGATTCCAAATGGCCGGTGTGCTAGTATCAGCGCCAAGATGCGCAAACCAACATGCAGAGGTGCAAGATGTTAAGCTCGATTTACCGCTCCACTGCGCGGTCAGTCGTCGCCGTGCTTTTGATGGCCTGCTTGTTTTCCGTAGCCGCTCCAAGAGTGGTTGCGGCCGACGGTCTATCTGGCTCTGATAAGAGCTCAGGTCGCGAAGCTTCGTCGTCCTCTGACGTGGCCTCGGCGAACCCCGATGCAAGAATGCGGCGCGTGTTTTATGCCGCCTTTGATGCCCCGTTGAGCACGCCGGCAGAACCTGCTCCCGAGCCCGCGTCAAGACCACGGAGGGTCGCAAAGCTTGCGGCGTCGGTTAACTCGACGGCCAAGCCGTTGCCAGTGCCGTCGCCCCCACAATCAACAGTTGCCAGCACCGCACCGATGACTGCGGGAGAGAAGTTCGGGTACTGGTTTCACTCCAGGTTTCTGTCGTTTGGCGCCTACGGTTCGGCGGTAGCAAGCGGGATGTTTAGAGAGCTGCAGGACAACGACGACTTCAAGAAAGATACTGTCGGAAACTTCTTCGCCGATTCCATGACCCGTGCCGCGCGCAGCTACGCGTTTGGAACCACCGCCGGATTCTTCGAGAAAGCGGTTTTTGCATCGCTGTTCAGACAGGATCCGCGGTATCACCGATCGGGGAAGACTGGCGCCGGCGCTAAGATAGGCTATGCAGTAACGCGAGTGTTTGTGACACAAGGCGATCGCTGCGGCTGTCACCAATTCAATGCGTCGTTTCTGTTGGGCGGCGCTGCTGCTTCAGGCGCGGCAACCTTGTGGGAACGAAGAGAGCGCACCGGACCGATGCACACCGTAGCCAGGTACTACAATCACATTGCAATAACGGCGCTGTTTAACATAGTGAAAGAGTTCGTTGGCGGACAGTAAGACAACGCGATCCGCAAAAAAAGCGAAAGGCAAGGGTGATCGGAAGCGTCCTTTCACTTCTTGCCTTTGTTTTTTCGTGAGCGCTGATCAAGATGGGCCCAGTTGCTTTAGCAGAGATCGCGACCTGAGATCGCGCTCGAGCGCGTGGCGGATGATCTGGTAATTGATATCGCCGATCTTCAAGAGATGCTCCCGCCTAACGAGGTTTCTGGCAAACGCCGTGGGATGAAGCCGAAACATCTCGCCGATGACGCTTCGCAGATCCGCGTTTACGGAGAAGCCTTTCCCCCCGCCGCACGCAACGCAACGAGGCGTTCCTTCCGCAGTCAAGTAGACGGCATCGTGAACCTCGACCAAACGATCGCACACCGCGCACCGCGATGTGTCCGGAAAAAACCCGACGAGTTTGAGGAGCCACGACTCAAAATACCTCAGGATTTGCGTAAGGCCGCCTTCCTCTCCTTCGACTGCTTCAAGCGTTGCCAGGACCAGCCTGTAGAGCCGCTCGTTGGGTTCGTGCTCCGGCAGAAACTCTGTCAGGAGTTCGGCCATATACGAAAAAGCGCTGGCGGTTTCGACGTCTCGCGCACCGCGATCGAAATGGGAGCGCAAGATATCACACGAAGAAACGCTGACAAGCTCGCGTCCTTCCTTTTGGAAGTAGCTGAGCGCCACTTCTGTAAACGGCTCGAGCGCAGAGCCGAACCGGCTCTTCATCTTCCTCGCACCATGAGCTACGCCGCGCACCTTTCCCTGATCCTTGGTTAGAAACACACAGATCTTGTCTGCTTCTTTGACCGCGTACGTGCGCAGCAAAAAGGCTTCAGTCTTGTGCAACGGCATCGATGAATGGCCTCGCTCTCACGAGATTATAGCAGACCGTCGGGAACTCAGGACGGGTGTTTCGGTCACCGTCGATCGTGCTGGCGGAGCTTCGCGTCCATTGCCTGGAGTAGCCCTCGAAAGAGCTGTATGATCGATTCATCGATATCAGCGCGGCGACGCGCGGTTGTTGTGCCGACAGCCCGCTGGTCGGAAGGTCACATCGGAGGTGTACGAGATGAAAGGGATCGTCCTGACATTCGCAACCGTTGCATCGCTATCGGTGCTCTCAGCTGCAGGCATCCGGCAGGATCGCGAGAAGCTTGAAAAGGTTCAACAAGCGCTCAAAGACGATGTGCCGCGCATTCTGTGCGTAGACGAGCGGATCGCCACCGGAGGCCAGCCCACTGATGCTGCTTTTGCGAAACTCGCAGCTAACGGATATCGAGCGGTATTGAACCTGCGCACCGCCTCTGAAAACATCGATTTGAAACACGAGCAAGAGGCCATTGAGAAGGCGGGAATGCGTTACATCAATATCCCGGTGGTGTCGAGCGCGCCTAAGCCGGGCCAGGTCGACGAGTTCATCAAGGCGGTGAAGAACAAAGATAATCACCCGATGCTGATCCACTGCGGCAGCGCAAATCGAGTCGGCGCGTTTTGGATGATATACAGAGTCGTTGAGCAGGGCTGGCCAGAGGACAAGGCGCTTGATGAAGCGACCAAGATTGGGTTGACGAGCCCGGGGCTGAAGACTTTCGCTCACGAGTACATCGAATCACGAACGCAGAAGAAGGCGGCTTCGGGATGACTAACTTGACCGGTTCCAAAGCACAACATTTGCGGGCCCTTGTCCGTAGCTACCACTCAGTGCTCGTAGCTTTCTCGGGCGGAGTCGACAGCGCCTACCTCGCTTACGTTGCACACGAAGAACTGGGCGAGCGCGCGCTGGCAGTGACCGGAGACAGCGCATCGTATCCGTCGTTCCAACGCGAACTCGCCGGCAAGCTGACGGCGCAGTTCGGCTTGTTCCACGAGATTATTTGCACCGAAGAGTTTGACGATCCCAATTACACAAGCAATCCGCAGAACCGCTGCTACCACTGTAAGTCGGAACTCTATACCAAGCTGCATAAACTAGCGCGGGACCGCGGATTCGAAGTGATCTGTGACGGAACCAATGCCGACGACGTCGGCGACTACAGGCCCGGCCGACAGGCCGCTCGCGAGATGGGAGTGCGATCGCCGTTGCTGGAATGTGGATTGACCAAGCGAGACATTCGCGAACTGTCACACCGGGCGGGCCTTTCAACCTGGGATGAACCAGCATCGGCGTGTCTATCTTCGCGAGTTCCTTACGGTCAAATGATCACAATTGAGAAGCTTTCAATGGTGGACAAAGCAGAAATAGCGCTAAAGCAACTTGGCTTCCGGCAGGTGCGCGTTCGGCACCACGGCGACGTTGCGCGAATCGAAGTTGCCGAAGAAGAAATGCCCCGCGCGCTGGATCCAGAAATGACGCGTCGCATGTCAGCCTCGCTAAGGGCGCTTGGGTTCAAGTACGTCACCCTCGACCTTGAAGGTTATCGGACAGGCTCGCTCAATGAAGTGCTGAAGAGTTCGTAGTCCGGCCTTCAGGCGGAAGTTTGTACGTGGTCAATCTATGCAACGACGAGCCACGGTACGAACTTGTGTCTGAAGGCCGGGCTACGAACTCTTCTCAAAGCTGCCGTGCCGTCCCACGCCGCTGGCGAAGCGCCTGGCACCATCCGATGTCTCTTCCCTCAATGCTGCGAGGCCGTGATTAAACTCGTTCGCGATAGCTTGTTCAAAACTTCGATCAAACTGTTCGTACGCTGACATTCGGTCACCGCGCATGCAGACCTGAGGAAACTGGGCCAGCTCATGAGCCAGTTGTTCGGCGGCCCATCGTGCTGCCCCCTTGGGCACGACTCGATGAACAAGCCCGATGTTCAGGGCTTCGGCCGCACCGACTGGACGGCCGGTCAGAATCAAATCGAGCGCGCGGCTCAACCCAATTAATCTAGGCAAGCGTACGGTCCCGCCATCGATTAGCGGTATGCCCCAGCGGCGGCAAAACACTCCAAGCACTGCGTCTTCTTCCATAACCCGCAGGTCGCACCAGAGAGCGAGCTCGAGCCCGCCTGCCACGGCGTAGCCCGAGATCGCGGCAATCACTGGCTTGCGCAACAACAATCTCGACGGTCCCATCGGACCATCGCCTATTGGCTCAGTGCGATTATGGTTGCCGGCAGCGATTGACTTCAGGTCGGCGCCGGAACAAAACGTCCCGTTGTCACCGTATAGAACCGCAACGTCCGCCTCGCCGTCTTTGTCAAAGGCCCTGAACGCGTCTGCAAGCGCTTGCGCGGTTGCACGATCAACCGCGTTGCGGACATCGGGCCGGTTCAGAATGATAGTAGTGATACGTCCGTCCTTCTCCGTGCACACACTCATGACATCTCCTGCGAAGCAAGACTTTCGGTTTGTACGTGCGGGTTGATTGCTAGAGCCTCAGAACCAGGCTTTGGCGCCTACTTCCTGGCTAGCGACTCGGATTCAAGTTTCTCAACGCGAACTTCCAAATCGCGTATGTCCGCCTGGTTCGTCAGAAAGTTGTCGTTGAGTATTTCGATCTTGCGCTCGACTCGGCGAAGACCCGCATTGAGATCCGTTCGTAGTTCTTCTTGCCCTTTGCGCAAGTCTTCCAGCCCTTTGCGCACGTCTTCCTGTTCGGTGCGCAAGGCTTTCTGTCCGGTGCGCAAGTCTTCCAGCCCTTTGCGCAAGTCTTCCTGTCCAGTGCGCAAGTGCTCATGACCTCTGCGCAGCTCGTCGACACTCTCACGAAGGTTGCCCTGACCTGCCTTGATCTCGGCCAATTCGCTTGAAAACTGCGCGCCCCACTCGTCCATTCGGGTTAGAAGCGTTTCGAACGTGGGCTTGGTGGACATTTCGTCGTTGCTCATAACGTACCCTTCATGCTGCTCATCTTATATTGTCAGGCGGTTTAGCCCCCAACCCAGGAAGTATTTCACTTCGTAGACTTCCATAAGATAACACATTAGTCGTGCTTCGTTTACTGAAACTCTACTTTGGGCACATCGCGCTTCGCCGGATCAGCTTTGAACTCTTCTTCGCGTTGGAAGCCGAACATGTTGGCAAAAATCACTCCCGGGAAATGTCCGCGCGAGGTGTTGTACTCCGCCACCTTCTGATTGTAGTCTCGGCGTGCGACAGCGATTCGATTCTCGGTTCCCTCGAGTTGAGTCATGAGGTTCTTATACTGCTCGTTCGCCTTCAAGTCTGGATAGTTCTCGCTGATAGCCAGCAGCCGGCTGAGCGCGCTGTCGACTTGAGCGTTTGCAGCGATTTTCTCCCCGGGTGTCGCTTGAGGATTGATGAGCCTCGATCGCGCTTGTGCAATCTCGCCAAACACTTGTTCTTCATGCTTGGTGTAGCCCTTCACCGTGTTCACGAGGTTGGGAATCAAATCAGCGCGGCGCTCAAGGTTGACATCGACATTCGACCATTGTTGTTTGACTACCTCGCGCTCTCCATAGAGCGAGTTGTATGTACTACAGGCGCCGCCACCAACGATCAACAACAGCAGCAGCACGCCGGTCAGAATTCCGATCAGCCATTTCGAGCGCGTCCGCTTCTGTTGCTGCATCTGATTCTGCTGCTGCGTGAACTCCTGATGAAACTGGTCCCGTTGATCGGTTGCCGCCCCCGGTTCGTAGTTACTCATAGTCCTCCCTCACTTATTTGAATCTCAGCTTGTTGCGCGAGCTGGGATGATTGACTGTTCGCCGTGCTCGAATGATAGGGTCTGCGGGTCGCCGGGTGCTTCCAGCGTTTCGGTGACGCGCTCAATCATCGGCAGCAACGACTGTCGATTGAGTGCCGAGATGAAGATCGCGTCAAACCCCTGCTTCATGTTCTCGATCCCTTCGTGGCTCAACAAATCGGACTTGTTGAAGACGAGCAACCGCGGGATTCCTGACAGACGCAACTCGTCGAGGATCTTGTGGACCGAGGAAATATGTTCCTCGATCTGAGCACTCGAGGCGTCGACGAGGTGGATCAAAACGTTCGATCGTTCCATCTCCTCGAGCGTCGCGCGAAACGCGGTTATCAAATCCGGTGGAAGGTCGCGGATGAATCCAACCGTGTCGTTGATGATGACCTCTCGATCCCGGGGCAGCCTCAAGCGCCGGCTTGTAGGGTCGAGCGTTGCGAACATCCGGTCTTCTGCAGTCGCCGTTGACGCTGTCAGCGCGTTCAGGAGCGTCGATTTCCCCGCATTGGTATAACCGACGATCGATATGACCGGCAGGTCGCGTCGCATTCGCCTAGTTCGCTGTACCCGGCGGCTGGTGCGGATCTGATCGATCTGTTTTTCAAGGAGATGTATCCGGTCGCGCACTCGGCGGCGGTCAACCTCGAGCTTGGTCTCCCCCGGTCCGCGTCCGCCGATTCCGCCCATCAACCGTGACATCTCGATTCCCGAGCCGGTAAGTCGAGGAAGCATATACTTCAACTGCGCCAGCTCGACCTGGATCTTTCCTTCGCGAGACTGCGCGCGCTGCGCAAAAATGTCGAGGATTAGTTGCGTGCGATCTATTATCTTGAGGTCTGTAGCTTCGTTGATTGTGCGAACCTGTGCCGGCGTGAGGTTCTGATCGAATATGATCACGTCTGCGCCAAGCTGCAAGCTCCGAATAATCAATTCGTCGAGCTTGCCGCGGCCAACCAGCGATCTGGG
>CAZOOE010000104.1:0-15215 GCA_964581275.1 uncultured Clostridia bacterium | reverse complement strand
CCTGCGCCCTTCAGCATCTCGCCAAAGATCACATAGCCCATGCCAAACAAGAATCCATAAATCATCACGCATCCAAGAAACCAGTTCACGAACTGGACAGCCAGTCCAGTTCTCGCGCTTGACTGCGAGAGACCCGCTTGTGGCGCGAATCGCTTCCATCCCGGGCCTTCGGGCTGCACCTTGCGATAAAAGCTGACCAACTTCTCCGTTGGTTCTGCCCGTGTCATCAACGTAACCAGGAGCCAAACGACAGTTGTCACCGCGACGGTGACAAGCATCAAGTAGGCGAAGTCGCTCGGATCACCACTGTCCCACTTGATGTACAGCTGCAAGAATAGCGAGCAGGCTGCAGCGGTTATCATCGCTGAAACTTCAGACCACGCGTTGATTCGCCACCAAAACCACCGCAGCAGGAGAACCGTCCCAGTTCCCGCGCCGGTCACCAGAAGGAGCTTCCACGCGGCCCCTATCGACTCCAAATTGAAAGTCACGATGAGCGAGATGATCATCAGAAGAACGGTGACTAGTTGAGAAGCAATTACGTAATGCCGCTCGCCGCCATCGCGCTTGACGAATCTCCGATAGAAGTCGTTGATTACGTACGACGCGCCCCAGTTGAGTTGGGTACCGATCGTAGACATGTAGGCTGCGGCGAACGCGGCCAGCATGAAACCTCGCAAGTAGACAGGAAACACATTCGGATCCATCAGCGTCTTGATGTAACCGGTCTCCTTGTCAGCAAGCTCAGGATAAAGAATGAGTGATGCCAGCGCGGTCAATATCCACGGCCACGGCCTCAACGCGTAGTGCGCGATGTTAAACCAAAGGGTCGCCAGCAGACCGTGACGTTCGTCCTTCGCAGAGAATATTCGTTGCGCCACGTAACCGCCGCCGCCAGGTTCAGCGCCCGGGTACCAGCTTGCCCACCAGTTCACCGCAAGGTAAGTGAATAACGCGTTTGCCGGCATCCACACAGAATGCAGTTCCGGGAAGAATGAAAGCCGTGAGCCCTTCTGTCCGCTTGATGCATCGAGTGCCGCGATCTTCACTTTGAGGGCATCCATACCGCCAACCGCGTGCACTGCCAGAACAGCGAGCACCACTACCATCCCCATCTTCAGCACGAACTGAAACAGGTCGGTTACCAATACTCCCCACAATCCAGAGATAGTCGTGTAGAAAGCCGTAAAGAGCAGGATCCCGATGACGATCATCAAGGCTTCACGTTTGTCGATCCCCAATGTTGTTTCGAGTATCTTGACCATCGCCAGGTTGACCCAACCCATGATGATGCAGTTAATCGGCAGGCCTAGATAAAGCGCCCGGAACCCGCGCAGGAACGCAGCAGGCTTGCCGGAATATCGCAGTTCTGCAAACTCGACGTCGGTCATCACTCCGGCCCTTCTCCACAGTCGGGCGTAGAGAAACACAGTGAGCATCCCGCTCATCACGAAGTTCCACCATAACCAGTTGCCAGCGATCCCGTTCTTGGCAACAAATCCGGTGACTGCGAGAGGCGTGTCGGCTGCAAAAGTCGTCGCAACCATCGATGTGCCCGCGAGCCACCAAGGAACGTCGCGACCCGATAAGAAGAAGTCAGTGGTGCTTCCGCGCGCACGTCGCGCGTAGTAGACGCCAATTCCCAGGTTGAACAGGAAGTAAGCGGCGATGACCGACCAGTCCAGCAGAGATAATTTCATCAGGGTGACCTCGGCGACGTTGTGTACGGGAGCATCACCGTGAGCGCAGTCGGAGCCTTCAAGCTTTCTCACGGCGACCGCGCGTCCACGACGGAACGCTCGTGCACTTTCGTCGTTTCTTGGGAGTGAGAACCGATCGGCGATTCTAATTAGCAGGAGGAAGGGAAGTCAACTGCGCAGAATTGCCGCTGAAACTGTTAGCCGCGAAAGTGTTAGATATGTGACCGATCAAGCCCCCCCAATGCAAAACAGTCTTCGAACAGCCGCGTGTCGACAGGTTTGGAAGGCCTAACAGCTCGACCGTTCTGAAGCCGGACATCGTCAGTGATGAAGCTATGCTATGACTTTCGCAGTGCGGGGACGTGTCCTGTTTGGGGCGGCCGCAGGCGCGGGGCGCGTCCTTGCGGGTCCCGCCGCGACTTTGTTCGGGGTCTTCCTGTGAGCCCTGCTTTTTGCGAGCCTTACCTGGCAGGTCGTTTGAGTCCGAGTTATCGCCTCCTCCACGCTGCGATATCCATGCTTTCTCGGATCGGCCTCGAAGTGCACGGGATCGGCCAGTCCGTAACGCCAGTTGAATCCATTCTTCTTCATTATGGCGACGATGCGTCTGCCTCGCGGTGTGAGCCGCTTGTCCCCGCGCGGGCCTGTGGCGACACCAGCCATATCGACAGCAAAGCCAGCCTCGTGGATCGATTTGCCGGCGGGCAGCGCACGATAGAGTCCGGGGTTGGATCGACGGCAGCGCGTGCTAAGCGAACAACGGTGCAATTGTGCCTGGTTCTCGGAGGAGCGCCAGACGCTTGTAATGCGCGGTGTGATGCCGGCGCGTTTCATATCTCGCAAGGCGGTCTTGTAATTCTTGGCGATTCTCGGATCGACGTAGTCTTTTGGATGGCAGGGAAGGTTCTCATCGATTTTCTGCCCTTTCCCGGTCGCACGAGACTTTCCCTTTTTGGCGAGTTCCGCTGCGCAAGGCGCACAGCCCTTTGTGCCCGGCGCTTCAGGAGCTTTCGATGCCGATCGAGCGTTAATCGAAGCTCGAGACGCGACGAGCGCGGCGGGCCGCTTTTGAAGAGTTGACTTCCGAGATGTGCTTGCCGCGCTCGGGTGAGCAAGCGCGAAAAGGGAAATAATGCCTGTCAAGCAGACAGAAATCCATCGCCTGTCCATGTGGAGATCCTGTTCTCGTCGTATTGTCCTGCGGGCTTTTGTCTAAGCCGGGGGCCTCGTTACTTGGCGCCGAAGGTCACGCTGGTAGGGGACAATCCGGAAATAGTATAAGGCATCAGTCAATAGGCTAAGGTGCTTTGAGAACAGTGGAGGCATAGCAGCGACTACAGGCAGTGAACCCTTCCGACTTGGCCTGCGACAACGGAAGGGAGCGCTTTTTCTTATCCAGAAATTCACAGCCAGACTTGTGATACATCTTGTCGCCGCTTGATACCCACACGCTTTGCTCACTCGGAGTGCTTGGCGACCCCGAAAGTGCAGGAATGTTAGCACCGAACGCGGAAGGCGCAAGCGGTGAAAGTTTCTTTGGTTTGTCATCAGTGACCGGCGCCGGGTTCGCCGTTGTTGACGGTGCGGTAGCCAGAGTCGACGATGATGACGAGGATCCCCATACCCCGCGCATAGCCTGCATTGCATCGCGCTCGAACCCTCGAAAATCGTTGGCCAACTTGAATTGTTCGGTCCCGAGCACGAAGGCGAGACCACGCTTCACCATCTCGCTGTTGACCAGCATGCCGTCGCGCGTGTAAACGTACGCCTGCGTCTGTCCTGAGTCGTCTTTGTTTCGGCCACTCCCGGGAGAATCGAACTCGAGGCGAACGTCTTGCCCGAGCAAGGTCTTCTCGACAAAGTCGAGTGCGCGCTGACCGTGCGCACCGTAGATCTCCTTCGGAGACTTGCCGTCGGGAGTCTCGATTCCCAGCAACCGGACTGGTCCTACGCCCTCGACCTCGATAGCATCGGCTCTCACTACCCGCGTGACGCGATGGAACTCGGTTCCAGGAGCATCCGCTGCTTGGGATCGGCCGGGCGGCCGAGTTTCGCCGACAATTGGAGGCGGGGCCGCCTCTTTGCGAGCTACAGATCTCGAAACAATAAAGCCGCCAGCGAAACCGGCGACCAGCGCCAGTCCGACGTAGGCTGCGACATGGCGCCGGTCGACGCCGATATTCCACCTTGGGGGAAGCTCTTCCGTTTCTAATTCGTGCTGCTTGAACTGTAGCATCTTTAACGCTCACCCAACGGGAGGCATCCTTATCGATCGGACGGTTGAATAAGTTGAACCGCCGCAGGGGCTGACATCACAAGCCGAATTCTCTCATCTACGGCACTCGCAGTCAACAACATTGATCTGCGGGTAGTGGGTCTGGCTGAGGTTCAGCGTACAAGCTTTAGCTTGCTTGTTTCGCGGATCATTAACGGCAAGTTGAAGCTTGTACGCTGGACCTCGAATAACCCACTACCGAATCTGCGTTACTTAGAACGGCGCGCCGTTGCCATCTTCTCACCCGCGGCGCCAGATGTCTCTGATCACCCTGATCTCGCGATCTGTGAGCCGTCGTTTGATGTAGATTCGCTTTTCGCCTAATAAAAATGGGTGTTTTACACGCTTTTTAGTTGCAGTTTCATTTCTGGTGTAGTAATCTTCGCGTCGCAGAAAAACCCCTGTTTTGCTGGCTCGACTAAAGGGGCGGCCGGAGCAGGGGTATCTTTTTGAGCGGTAACCGACGTGCCCTTATCGAACAAAGGGTTGGGCTTAACACTGCACCCGAGTTTAGAAAACCTGTGGACAGACACAGAAAACAAAATTCAGAAAGAGGAAAATAGAACTTATGGCAAACGCAAAGAAGATGTCGAAGACGCAGCTTGCGACCGAATTGGCCGAAGCGACCGGAACAAACAAGAAAACGGCGGTGGCATTCGTAGAAACGCTGAGCAGCATCGCTTATCGTGAGGCGAAAAAAGCCGGCGAATTCGTGATTCCCGGGATTGGCAAACTGGTGAAGAAGCAGACCAAGGCACGCACCGGACGAAATCCGGCAACCGGCGCCGAGATTCAAATACCGGCGAAGACGGTCATCAGATTCCGCGTTGCAAAGGCCGCAAAGGACGCAGTGATTGGCGTCAAGAAGTAGTTTTCCAAGAACACCGCGGGCCCTGAGACCGGATTGGGCACAAGGTATTTGTCCGATGGTGCGTATAGCTGCAAGCACGCGGTCATTGTTGGCCGTGGTCTTATTTCTCCAATCAAGCTTCGCTACGGTGCATTTTCTAACGAGTGCGCTGTCGCGCTCCCGGGATCTGAGGCAGTAGGCGGCAACCTGACTCCGGCTGCGGCCTACTGCCGGTTCTCCTTCTTTCGGAAATCCTGCGTTATCATCCTTCATCGGTCACGCCGCTCAGTAGCTCGACAACAAGGAGCATCTTTGGAAATACATCCCGGCACAATTCATCTGAATCCTTTCCTGACGAGTCATGAACAGCAGGTTCTGGTGGCGAGGTGCATAGAAATTGGCAACCACCCTGCCGGCTTCTACACTCCTTCTGTTCGAGGCGCAGCCTATATGAGTGTCAAGATGGTCTGTCTCGGGAGGCATTGGAACGCGAGGACCTACGCGTACGAAAGCAGTCGATCCGATTATGACGGCCTCCTTGTGCAGGAACTTCCCGAAGACCTCAAGGATTTCGCGCGGCGTGCTGCGGCAGAAGCTGGGATGACGATCGAGCCGGACATTTGTCTGATCAATTGTTATCCGGAAGCAGGGCGGCTCGGGCTTCATCAGGACAAGGATGAACGGCCCGAATCGATCGAGGCCGGCATACCAGTAGTTTCGATATCTCTCGGCGACTCTGCCAGGTTTCGGATCGGAGGAACAAGAAGGAAAGATCCGGTGACGACCATCATCCTCGAGTCTGGGGACGCGCTGGTGATGGGCGGTGCGAGCAGGCTTCGATATCACGGCGTGTCAGGGATCATTGCAGGGACTTCGCCGGAGTGGCTGGGCATTCGAGGAAGATTCAATCTCAACTTTCGACAATACTAGAGCTGAACGCGACTAGCGCTGACCAGCTCCGAGTAAACTTGGGGAGATGGCCTTGAGCATGCCTCGGTAAAAAAAACACTTGACTTCAAGAAACACATGCATAGAATAGCTGGCACCGCTTCGCCCCTTATTGAGTGCAGCAAAAATCTACAGTGTGACGGCTGTCCCCACGTTATTGATTCATACTTGTTTTGGGCCCTCCGGTAACCGAAGTATCTAAAGCCACTTTTAGACGCGAACAGTAGCGCGCGAGGGGAATGGCCTTTGCCAAACCGATCTGCGTGTACATAAACAACGCGTCTTTCGAGACCGAGTACTCCCCGGGTGATGCAGTCCCTTCGTATGACTCAGCCCTGTGTATTGAAGGAGCGAACGTGAGAAAAAAAGCAATCTCGACCGCTGCGCGCCACGAACCAGAGACGCGCGCGCGCCAACTGCACTTAGTGGGAAGAACCGAGCAGGAAACCTACTCAACCGAGTTTGATGAACCCGAAACCGCACACGAAAAACCCGAACTGGATGGCGGCCGGCACCTCCTCGAAAACGAGATGCAGTCCGAGCCTGAGCTAATTGCTAAGGAAATCGAGAGCACCGAGGATCTGGTTGGCGTCTATCTCCGCGAGATGGGGGTCACACCGATGCTGACTCGTGAGGGCGAAGCTGCCCTCTCGCTCCGCATCGAGCGTGGTTGCCGCCGGACGGCAAAGGCGATTTCGCGCATGCCCATCTGCATCGAAGGCATTTCTGCAATCGGTGAGCGCCTGAAACGCGCCGAGCTGCACATCCGCGAGGTGATAAACTTCCGGGACCAGGAGGACATCACCGAGGCTGGCATTCAAGAGTGCCTGATTTCGACTCTCGACACCATAGCCGAAATATCCGCCGCATATAAGGTTGCGCTCAGGCTCTACGCGCGGATTCAGAAGGAGCCAAAGAGATCAAAGAGTCTCCGCCGGCTGCGCCGCAAGCTTGCCCGTCAACGAGTCCAGGTCAGCCTCTTGTGCCGAGCGCTCGATCTCACTTCGTTCCAACGTGAACAGTTGGCTGGATTGGTTCGCACCGCGGTCAGTCAGGGTCGTGAAGTGAAGACCGCGGTTCAGAAGGCGCGGAGCGCCCTGGAACGTAAAAGGAGCCGGCGCGCGAACGAGAGTGACCTCAAGCGCACGCTTCGCAAAGCCAATCGCGCTCTCGTTGCGCTGGAAGCCGGCTGGCGCGTCAGCGCCACGGAGCTCGAGCGCGCGCTTGCGCGTCTGAGCGCCGGCGATGCTGAAGCAGGGCTTGCGCGGGATGAGATGGTCCGCTCGAATCTCAGGCTGGTAGTCTCGATCGCCAAGAAATACACCAATCGCGGACTGCAGTTTTTGGACTTGATTCAGGAAGGCAATGTCGGTCTTATGCGCGCGGTCGACAAGTTTGACTGGCGACGCGGGTTCAAGTTCTCGACCTACGGTACCTGGTGGATCCGCCAGGCCATCACACGCGCAATCATGGAACAAGCTCACACGATCCGCATTCCGGTTCACATGGTCGAGACTATCAATAAGCAAGTCCAGGCTTGTCGGGCCCTGGAACAGGAGCTGGGCCACGCGCCAACGGCGGAACAGATTTCGAAGAGACTTGATGTGCCGGAGGAACGAGTGCGTAAAGTGTTCGAAGTAGTACAGGAGCCAATCTCACTCGAAACTCCAGTAGGCGCGGACGAGGATGTCAGCCTGGGCGAGCTGATTGAAGACAAGTCAGTAGCGGGCTTTAGCGAAGAATTGATCAACTCTGATCTGCGCGACGCCATCAACGACGCGTTGAAGCATCTGACGCCGCGCGAAGAGAAGGTCCTGAAGATGCGTTTTGGCTTAGGGCATACGGGCCGCGAGCACACACTTGACGAGGTGGGCAGTTACTTCGGCGTCACTCGCGAGCGGGTCCGACAGATCGAGGCGAAGGCGTTGTTCAAGCTTCAACATCCGTCGCGGTCCAGCAAGCTAAAGACTTTCGCCGGTCCGAACCTTGCACCGCCACAGTTGACATTCAAGGGCCAACCACCCAATCGGTTTACTAACGCTGAGAACTTAAGGAGCGCCTCATGACCACAGGAAATGCCTCCATTTTAATCGTCGACGATGACGAGGTGATACGCGGGCTTCTCTGCGCGTATCTCGACGGCAACTACTGGTGCGCTACCGCGTCGAGCGCGGAGGAAGCTATGACGCTGCTACAGTCTGGCTCGTTCAACCTTGTCCTGAGTGACATAACGATGCCGGGCGCCAGCGGGCTCGAGCTTTGCCGCTACGTGCAGGAAGCCAGCCCGCGGTCGATCGTGGTCATGATGTCGGCTATGGTGGAGATCGAATATGCAATCGAGGCGATGCGCCAGGGTGCGTTCGATTACATCACCAAACCGTTCGATCTGATGCGCGTAACGCTGGCGGTGGATCGTGCACTTCGTTACGGGCAGGCACTCAAGGAAAAGCATAACTACGAGCAGCTCCTCGAAGAACGCGTTCGGATCAGGACCGATGAGCTTCGGTCGGCGAATGAGGACCTGAGCTTTATGCTCGATACGCTTTATCGGAACTACCGCGCTACGCTCAGGGGGTTGGCTCGAACCCTCGAGGCACGTGATATTGAGACGCGCGGGCACTCGGACCGCGTGGTTGCCTACTCGATGACGCTTGGCAAGAGAATGGGGCTGACCTCGAATGATCTAATCGCGCTCGAGCAAGGCGCGCTGCTTCACGACATCGGGAAGGTTGGAGTGCCCGACGCAGTCTTGCTAAAGCCCGGGGCGCTCACAACAGATGAATGGATCAAGATGCGTGCGCACGTTGGTCACGGTCTGCGAATTATAGAGGGGGTGGAATTCCTATCGGGCGCGCGGTTCGTTGTAGGTCAGCATCACGAGAAGTACGATGGAAGCGGTTACCCTCGCAAACTCCGAGGAGACGGGATTCATATTCACGCCAGGATCTTTGCGGTAGCTGATGCGTTCGACGCGATAAGGAGCGACCGGCCCTACCGCACCGGCCAGTCCTACGAGGTTGCGCGGGAGGAGATCGCTGCGCATTCCGGCTCACACTTCGACCCCAAGATCGTAAATGCGTTTATGAGCATCAGCGATGAGGAGTGGGAAGAGGTGCGGCGGTGTGCTCAGAGTGAGGAACACGCTGAACGCTTGATCGACAGGCGAGAGATCAGCTCGTTCATATTGTCGCTGCAATCTACCGAAGGCGTAACCTCCAAACTCAGTGCGCTCTGCGCCTAACGACCGACAAAAGGTTCGTGGGAATCGGGAGTGGCGGGTTCAAATCTTTGCCACCGTCTCATCTCATCCCGAATCTGTTGGGATGGAGTCGCCCGATACTGCGGATCCGCTTCTTCATGCGCTTGCGAATCTCGCTTGATTTAGAGTACGACACCCTCCGCGCCGCCCACAATCGGCCGATTGATGCTAGAATAAATGCCCGAGAAATGCGGTTGGAAGCGCACGGACGATTCCAATAATGATTGAGGACCTCTCAAAACGTCACGGACCAATCACGCGCCTTTTTGAGCAACCCGAAAAAGTAGAATCGATTGCCTTTCGTCTTAGCGACTCCCAGGTCGCGTTCTACAGAGAGCACGGCTACCTAGCAGGTGTGCGGATGCTGAGCAATGAACAGGTCTCGGTCCTGCGAGACGAGCTCGCCGCGCTCACAGATCCATTGGAAGAAACCAAGAGTCTATTTTACGAATATCATTCCAATGAGTCACCGGACCCAGCGCTGACGCTTTTTCACGCATTGGGTGCTTGGCGCATCTCTCCTGCGTTTCACGATCTGCTTTGGAACCCGGCGTTCACCATTCCAGCGTCGCAATTGCTTGAAGGACCAGTGCGTTTCTGGCACGATCAGCTCTTCTGCAAACCGCCGCTTCATGGCGGGCGCGTAGCCTGGCATCAGGATTACTCGTACTGGACCAGGACGCAGCCGATGGCGCACCTAAGCTGCTGGATCGGACTGGACGACGCGACCCGTGACAATGGTTGCGTGCACTATGTCCCTGGCAGTCAGCGTTGGAACCTGCTGCCGATCACCGGGCTTGCCGGAGACATGAAAGCCATCGATGCCGTTCTTGATGACAAACAGAGGGCGCAGTTCAAGCCGGTCGCGATCGAGTTGAAGGAGGGAGAAGCGTCATTTCATCATCCGCTGATGATTCACGGCTCCTATGAGAACCGAACGGACCGCTCGAGACGCGCCGCGGTGATCAATGTCTTTCGAGATGGAGTGAGATCGGCTTCTGATGGGCCGCCTCTCGAAGGCGTTCCGCCGATTCCGGCGGGCGAGCGGATGGGCGGTCAGTTCTTCCCGCTTCTGTCGTATCCGCGATTTGTCTGAGGGTGACTAAGAGTAAAATGAAAGTCTCGCTGTTTGTAACCTGTTTGGTGGACCAGTTTTTCCCGGAGACGGGAATGAGCGTGGTCGAGGTGCTACGCAAACTCGGGGTCGAGGTGGACTTTCTAGCCGAGCAGACCTGTTGCGGACAGCCGGCCTTCAACAGCGGCTTCACAAGCGAGGCGCGCGACCTTGCAAAACGGTTTATAGCGGTTTTTGAGAAAAGCGAGTACGTCGTTGCACCGTCGGGGTCTTGCACCAGCATGGTCAGGGTTTTTTACCCGGAGCTTCTCAAAGATGACCCAGCCTGGCACAAGCGCGCCGAATCGCTCGCATCGCGCACCTACGAGTTCACCGAGTTTCTAGTAAACGTTCTCGAGGTCGAGGACGTAGGTGCAGCGTATCACGGCAAGGTTGCGTTGCATCAATCATGTCATTTGCTGCGCGAACTGAAAGTCAGGACCGAGCCCCAGCGTTTGCTTCGTGCGGTCAAGGGAATCGAGTTAGTAGAGTTGGAACGCGCGGATGCTTGCTGCGGTTTCGGAGGATTGTTTTCGATCAAGTATCCGCACATTTCAGGGGGGATCCTTCAAGACAAAATTGACAGCGTCGAAAAGAGCGGCGCCGACATCGTCGTGGCCAGCGACGTTGGCTGCCTGATGCATATAGCCGGCGGCTTGAGCAGGCAATCCGCGGCGGCAACTACAATGCACATAGCCGAGCTACTGGCAAAGAAAGGAATAGATTCGTGATGCGTGAGACTCTGAGTTCAAGCTCTTGCTTGCTGACCCAGGCGCAGGCTACAGCTTGAACTCAGAACCTCACACATCTCGAATCGCGGATCACACATCACTCGCCACTTTTCTCTATGCACGTAAACTCTGAATCTTTCATTAAAGACTCCACGGCCGCAGTGCAGAATAAGACTCTGCAAACGCGGCTGCGGGTCCTCTCCGGCTTCACCGTCAAACGAAACATGCTCTTCGCTGAATTGCCGGACGGCGAGGCGTTACGCGACCGCGCGCGAGAGATCAAAGCGCAGACCATCGGCAATCTCGATTACTATATTGCCCAGCTCGAAGCCAACATCGTGCGCTTGGGCGGTACCGTTCATTGGGCGAGAACCGGTGCCGAAGCTCGCGCGATCGTTCTTGAGCTCGCCCGGAAGAATAATGTGAAACGCGTCGTGAAAGCCAAGTCGATGGTGACTGAGGAGATTGAGCTCAACGAGGCACTCGAACACGCGGGCATCGAGGCGGTCGAAACAGACCTGGGCGAGTACATTGTCCAGCTCGCGCGCGAGAAGCCCTCCCATATCCTAGCTCCGGCGGTGCACAAATCAAAGGGCGACATCTCCGAGTTGTTTGCCGACAAGCTGGGTGTCGCCGACTTGAAAGAAGCCGAAGAGATGACCGTGGTCGCGCGAAAACGGTTGCGCGAAAAGTTCTTGACCGCTGACATGGGGATCACCGGCGCAAATTTCGGCATCGCCGAGACCGGCACCATCGTGCTGGTCGAGAACGAAGGCAATATCAGACTCAGCACCTCGCTGCCTCGGATACACGTTGCGTTGATGGGGATTGAAAAGTTGGTTCCCGCGCTCGAGGACCTGGCGGTGTTTCTCAAGGTGCTGGCCAGAAGCGCAAGCGGTCAGAAGATGTCCAGCTACGTGTCATTCATCACCGGACCGCGCAGGTCCGGGGAAGCCGATGGCGCCGAGGAGTTTCATCTGATTATTCTCGATAACGGCCGCACGCGAATTCTGGCGGATGAGGAGATGCGCGAGTCGCTATACTGCTTACGCTGCGGGGCATGCCTGAACGTGTGCCCAGTGTATCAGAAGATCGGGGGACACGCCTATGGATCGGTTTATTCGGGGCCGATCGGTTCGATCATAACCCCCGCGTTTGCCGGACTCGAAAAATCAAAGGACCTGCCGTTTGCGTCGACGTTGTGCGGCGCGTGTCGCGAGATCTGTCCGGTGAGAATCGATATTCCGCGGATCCTGTTGAAGTTGCGGAGTGACTGGTCCGAGGGTAGACGCGGCGATCCGGGACCGCCTTTACTCGAGAAGCTCGCGATAAAACTCTGGGCCTTTGCGATGCGCCACCGGGTCACCTACAACCTGGCATTCAGGGTGCCGGCGTTTCTACAGGGGCCGCTTCTTGAGGACGGTAAGATCAAACGCCTTCCGTTCGCAATGGGTGGGTGGACACAGAATCGGGATTTCCGGGCGCTGGCCAGGAGGTCTTTTCGTTCCCGGTGGGGCGACGAGAGCTCTACGGGCTCTCTGCCGGAAAAGTATTCACGCTGAGGTATTGGGTGGCTGAAACAAGCGCAAGAGAAGAGATACTCGGAGACATAAGACGAGCGCTAGAGCGCGATGTGAAGTCAAACCCTGACCTCGGGAAGCAACTCGCTGATGCGTCGGGTCGGCTTGACCGGTTAGTCTCTGACATCAAAAGCAACTGCGAAGAACAGCGCAACCAATTGATCGCTCAATTCGAGTCTGAACTCGGAAGAATTGGAGCTTGGTTCCACAAGGCAACCACAGTCGAGTCAGCGTTTCAATACATCTTGGGGGTTGCGTCCGTTCGGCAAGCCAGAACCTTCGCAGGATCGCAAGTTCGGCTTCTCAATGGCATCGACTTGTCAGCGAGACTCGAAGAAATAGGCCTCACGTTTGTAACGGAGACGATTGACGGAGAGTGGATCCGAATGGCCGCAGAGGCTGACATCGGTCTATCGGGTGTCGATTACGCGCTCGCTGATACCGGCACTCTGGTATTGATTGCGTGCAAGGGACAGGCTCGCTCGGTCTCGCTATTGCCTCCAGTACACATAGCGGTGGTAAGGCCTGAACAGATTCTTTCTGGCCTGAGTGATCTGTTTCCGCTCTTGCGCAGCGAGGCCGCAGACGAGGGTAGAGATTTGAGCAGCGCAATCACGTTTATCACCGGCCCGAGCCGGACCGCGGATATTGAGTTGACGCTTGTGGTCGGAGTGCACGGTCCGCAGCAGTTGCATGTAGTGCTTCTGCAGGACTGAGCCGTAGTAGTTTTAGCAATCCGAGCGAAGACTTCTCGTCGGGGTGTCCGAACACCTTCCCGCAGGTATCAAGCCGATCCATTCACGAACCTACGCGAAAAGGCTGGAGAAGCCGCAAAGGACTTAGGCGAGAATGTGAGCGACGCCGCGATTCTCGCGAAGCTCAAAACTAAAAAAGTATAAGTCCGCATGAGCGGCATGTTTCGCGCGCCGGTTGCTCGCCGCGTGCTCTGATCTTCGGCACGCGGCGAGATGCCTTCTTGAGAAGGCTCAGGAGTCAAACGACCGTCTTCCTGTGGGCTAACATCCTGAGCAATCCGTTGATCGCAAGATGAAGCAGAACATAAACGAAGAGGGCGACCAGGTACGAAACCTTGAGTTGGAATCGTCCTCTAGACAGATCCGGCATCAGCCTGTTGAACGGGAGAAGGAGAGGGGCGGTCAAGGCGTCGATAAAATTCTTAAACGTATTTGTTTCCCTCGCCCCCAACAACTCCAGGACAATCTCGAGTCCGATCAGAGAATAGATCAGGTAGAAGACATAGTCGACGACCTGAGAAACGCGCGCTGCAGCGCGACCTCGCTCGATCTCAGCTTCCGTCCCGACCACTTCTCCGAGGGCCTTTTCCCGGAACTGTTCGCCTATTGCCGCGGCTTGTGTGTCGTGCCGCTCACCTTCTTCCGATGCGTGCCGCGAGATCTGATCCTGCATCTCCCGGCGCACTTCTCCCTTTATAGCCTGGTGCCTCGCCGAGCGCTCTGATTCGTCAAGGGCGAGTTTCTCATCTTCTAACATTGGTTCGAACCTCTCCAAAAAAGTCTGGCGTCGCCTAGTTAGATCAACCAGGACGCAAGGTCTCTGATAGTGGAGTGACCGTCAGGCTGCTCGCCGCCTGCTCAGAAGGTCAACTACAAAGACCACAAGCGCGACGATGAGTAGCAGGTGCACCAGGCCTCCTCCGATGTGCCCGATCACACCCAACAACCAAAGAGCAAACAAAACTAGAAGAACCGTCCATAACATAGGTGTGTGCCCTCCTCTAGGTATTGTGCTCACCCGACTGAGGCAAGGATTGTGCCTGCGGGGCCGGGTCACGTCGCCATGGTGTCCGCGGTAGCCTTCTTTTAGCTTTGCTTTCGCGAGTTCCGGCGAGATGGAGCGCCATCAAGCCTTCGTTGATGTGTGTACGATTTTCCTGCTATCGTATGCAATTAGTACATCTACTCGTCTCAGAGCTCCCGCCAGGTGACGCGAACTTGTGTGTGACCTGAGATTCGACGTTTCAGTGTGTCTGGTCCGGGCCTTGCACAATTGGTGCGCGAGGGGGCTAAGGCTGACCACGGAAAACGGTTCGCAGCTGGCTACTGGCTTGGGGAGAGAAGTCCCGCCTCGCCTGCGAGTCAGCTGGTCCGCTCGGGCGGGAGGGAAGTTTGAAACAGCCGGCCCTTCGATCGATGCCGGATCGGACGACGCGGACGGCCTTGTGACGATCATCCAGGCGACAGGTGGATCGGACAAGCAAGGGAGTCCAAGCAAACGCTGCGCGACCCGCTAACTTGAGTGTCCAATAAACGGTATGAGTGTCCAATAGACGGGTGACTGATGAGAAAGATAACTCTGGGCACCGTTTCGGAGCGGATGCCAGAGATCGCGAGCGTCAGCATCGCTCTAATCGCCAGCCTGGTCCTTGTAGGTTGGGCGACAGACACCTCTATCTTGAAGAGCGTAGCGCCGTCGCTGCCGTCGATGCGGCCCAATGCTGCGGTTGGCCTCATTCTTGGGAGCGCTTCACTGTGGTTAAAAACCAGGTATCCTTTGAATCGGGTGATGAGCCTCCTCGGCGTTGTCTGCGCAGTGATGATTGGCGTGTTAGGTCTCGCCGACCTTTTGGAACAACTCGGCGGACTAAACCTCGGAACGTGGTTGTTTAGGTCAAAGTTGGCGGCAGCTCAAACCTCGAGCCGGTTACCGGTAAGTGCTGCGCTTAGTTTTCTCATGTCTGGGATCGCCTTGCTTACGCTTCATAGTGAAACTCGCCGGG
>CAZOOE010000103.1:1380-15259 GCA_964581275.1 uncultured Clostridia bacterium | reverse complement strand
GGAGGAGCGGAGGAGCGGAGGAGCGGAGGAGCGGAGGAGCGGAGGAGCGGAGGAGAAAGAGATCCCCCCCGAGGCTTCTACCAGTCATTCGCCAGTTGTCATTTTTATTTGTAATTTTCCATTCTTCATTGTTTTTCATTTGTCATTTCCGACTAGTTCCCACTCTTCATCTATGTGTCATTGGGGACTGCCCGGCGCCGGAACTCGACGAATGGCCAATGGGCAAAGGGGGATAAATCACGGATGGAAAATGACAAATGAAAAATATAAAAATGACGAATGAAAAATGACGAATGAAAAATGACAAGTGACGAATGACTGGTGGGAGCCTCTGAAGGGATCTCTTACTCCTCCGCTCCTCTGCTCCTCGGCTCCTCCTTCGCCCCTTCGCCCCCTCGCCTTCTCTCGCCCTCTCCCCCTCCCGCCCTCCTTCAACCAGGGGGCCGCTCGACGCGGTTCGTCTGTTTTAGCTCGATCAACCGGTGGTCGGCTCTCAATAGCTCATCAACATTGTTTTGAATCTTCGCTATCGCTTCAACAATCTGATCTACGTCGTGCTCGCTTCCGAGGAGCAATTGATGCGGGAGCCACACTGATTCCAGATAAGCAGCGCGTTCTGCCACCGGGCAACGAGTCTTTGCCCACGGCAAGTCCTCAGTGCGGCTACTGCCGAGGGCAGGGAAGTCTCGCGGATCAACATTGAAGAGTGCGCTGCGATATACCGGTTCATAAAACAATCCATCCGCAGAAACACCTTCGGCTTCGAGAGCGGCGACAAACCTGTCGCGCGAGGCACCGCCGAAGGCCTCCGCCGCGTATTTGAAAACGAATTGATAGATGGCCTGGGTCGTCAACCGCTCATCGTTCTTAAGCAAAGAAATGCCGGCGATCTTCGACAACCCTTCTGATAACCTCGCCGCTCGCAATGCGCGAAGTTCGGTCTGCCCGGGCAGGCGTTCCAGTTGAGCAAGGAGAATCGCGGCTTGAAATTCGGTCATTCTGTAATTGAATCCAAGTATGCGATGTTGAAAGCGATCGGTCTGGCTCGCGCGTCCACAATTAACGTAGGACTGGCAAATCTCAAAGACTTCATCATCTCGAGTCGTGACGACGCCGCCTTCACCGGCGGTCATGAGCTTGCTCGTTTGCATGCTGAATGACCCGGCATCGCCGATTGATCCCGCGCCCTTCTTCCGCCATTTGGCGCCGTGCGCGTGCGCGCAATCCTCTACGATCTTCAAGTTGTGACTCGCGGCGAGCTCGAGCAAGGCGTCCATATCAGCCATGCTCATAGCCAGATGAACAGGGATTATTGCTCGCGTCCGAGAGGTGACTTGCGCTTCTGCGGCGCTCGCGTCAATGCAGTAGGTGTCGGGCAAAATGTCTACGAAGACGGGAATCGCCCCTAATTTGAGTACTGGCGCCGCTGTCGCTTCGAACGTGTACGCCGGAACGATGACCTCATCTCCCGGCCCGATGCCGATTGCCTTCAACGCGATCTCGAGGGTCACCGTCCCGTTTGCCGCACACAGCGCGTGCTTCGCGTCCTGATGAGCGGCGAATCGTTCGCTGAACAGATCGGCCAGGCGATTTGGAAACGGGTAGCCACCCCAATTGCGGCTTTCGAGAACGCCGAGGAGTGCGTGCTTCTCTGCTTCGTCAAACTGCGGCCACGCGGTGAATGATCTCGTCCTCACCGGAGGGCCGCCGGCAATTGCAAGCTTTGCCATTACTCTCCCATAAGACTCAATCGGTGACATTTGGCTCTTGCCCGGAAAGCAGGGCGTAAGCCTCACACACTACTTCACTTCAAACTCATATGAATTCTCAGACAACCGCCTGCCATCGCGATCAAAGACCTCCGCGCGAAGCTCGTAGCTGCCTGCGCCCGCCGCCTTCCACCGCACTTCATCGAGTTTGACGGAAGAGTCTTCCGCGATGTTCACGTTCACCGCGCCACTCATCGCGGTCACTCCGCTCGCGTCGACGATCTTCCATTCGATCCGTGCGCCGGGAATCGCGTACCAGTGATCATTGATTACCCACAGACCACAGTGAAAATCTTCTCCGACCCGCCAAACCTCGCGGTCGTATTCGAGACTCGCCAACACCATCTGAAAGCTTCGCTGCACTGTAAAGTAAGACTTGGTAGGCTTCCGAAAATAATCGAGCGCCGCCATTGTCACCGACGGCCAGAAGTCAATTGCATGAAAGTGCAGGATCCCGCCGGCGTCGTATTTGCGGCGCCGCATTCGCTCTATTGCAAGTTGGTGAAGTCTCGCGACGTAGGCCTGAGTCTGAGGAATGTAGTCTCTGAGGGACTTGCCTGAAGGGGGACCCCATGCGCGCATAGCTTCGCTGATTTGCAGCTTGCGGAATATCCACTCTTCTTTATGATCTTCGATTGGCCAATGGTTGGGAAGAAATTGGATCAATGTCTCGTAATCCGGCAGCGCGGTCGCGCCAAGCTCCGAAATGAACTTCTCTTCAGTCGTCGTGTACTGCCAAATGCTGCCGCCGTACCACCCGTAATAAATATGCCCGTCGCCGTATCGACCGGTGGACCGCACCACCGGTCGGCGCTGCTCGTCGCAAGCATACAACCGGCCGGCGAGGTGCTTTGTGAGCATACGGTAATTCTCGAGGTCTTCTTCATCGCTAGTTGCCCAGATGGCTACGCAGGGGTGATTGCGCACCATTCGAATGTGATTGTCGTAAAGCCGCGCAGCTTCGATAGCGAACTCCGGGTCGTGCGGATACCAGGCTTCAAGAAAGTCCTGCCACACCATGATCCCAAGCTCGTCACAGAGATCATAGAACTCCGGGTTCTGAAAATGACAATGAAGACGGATCATATTAACATTCATACCCTTGATAAGATTTAGGTCGCGTACGTACTTCGCACGGTTGATCTCTGACATGAAGAGTTCGAGATAATAAGAATTTGTTCCGCGAATATAGATACGGCGACCGTTGAGGTAGAAGAGCCATCCGACCTTTTCTACTTCGCGAATACCAACAGCCTCCGACCGATAGTCAGAAATCTGCTCATCGACCACCACACGCGTTGATAGCGTATAGAGATTGGGTTTACCGTGGTCCCAGGTCCACCATAGCTGCGGATTCTTGAGGTGAAACCTTACCTGAAAGCGCCGCGGGCTCTTATCGGCGAGACTGGAGAGATCAACCGTCGCAGTCAGCTGGTCGCTTCCCGAAAAATTCCGCGGCGCGAGCGCAAGCTCTAATCTGCCTTTCGTAGTATCGGCTCTCAGAGCCACTTCCACGTCAAGGTCCGCCGAGCCGTCCTGATTTAGCGCGGGACGCGCCACGACTGTGTCAATGACAATGGATCTGTTCGCAATAAGGCGCACGCTTCGAGTGATGCCGACAGCGGTTATGTTATCGGGCTTTTGATCAACAGCTCCGTACGAGCCCTTGATCGTGTAGGGACGATGCCGCCAGTAGTAATCAACCGGAGTCCATACGCGTACCGCAACGACGTTATCGCCATCGAGATTCAGCCCCGCTGAAACGTCAAACTCATAAGGATCAATATAGCCTTCGTGTCGCCCAAGCTTTTTGCCGTTGAGCCATATATCTGCGTAGTAGTCGGTGGCGTCAAATTGTAAGCGCAGCCGCCTGCCTTTCATCTCAGCGGGCACGCGGAAGTTCTTGCGATACCACCACTCTTTGAAGCTGATCCATTCGGCTTCGTGAGTGTAGTAGGCGGGGTACTTAAGGATCTGTGTGTGAACGGAGCCCGGCACCTGAACCGCTTGCCATTCGGAGTCGTCCGCACCAATTTCAAACAATCTCTGTTTTTCGCCCTCGCCTTTCTCCGCATTGCGAAGCTTCCACAAACCGTTGAGGGGAAGTTCAATCGGGGCTGGTTTGCCATTCCCCGACGTCGTCGCTTTCGCCGATCGCTCTTCAACACTGTAGCGAGCGGTTCTCGGAGCGGAAGTGTAGTCAGGCAGCTTTGCCAGCGGTTGCAGATCGAGACCGTGCGCGAGTATAGGCTGCGCGAATCTGCGATAGCACCCGCGCGCCTCAAGCAGTGTTTCGTTTGCCTTCCACTGCGGGAAGGCTATGGCGATTTGTGAAGACCACTCAGCACTGCGCTCCATTACATCGGGGCGCGTTATAGTGGAGATTCCGGTCTGGCGGGCTTGCGGTTGAGTTCCATCGAGCTTCTTCGCGGCATAGAATTGTCGAGAGCCTATCCCGAACCACCTGAGCGTGGAGTCCAATTCAATGAAATCCAGGGCGCCATAGTTCGCCTGGGGATTGTAGTAGAGAATGTGACCGCCAGGGAGGTCGTCAAAATCCTGCGCCCGTACCAGAAGGCCTTGAGCCACGATTCTCTTGTGCGGCGGATTGTTTGTGTCCCCGTCGGGCCAGGCGACTTCAGCTCCGTCCGCCCAGTGCGTGAACGGCTCATACGGGAATGCCGAAAGGGCCGAGAAGAAGAAGCCGTAGCGCCCGGTTCTGGTTTCCGTTCGGGCGCGCCACACAACTACCGGGCTATTGGAATACCATTCAAACTCCCATTCTTCCGCGACGGTGCCGAAATGCGCTCCTCTAAGTTTAATCCGCGCGCGCAACGGGCCGGACTCTACGACATCAACTCCGGTGAAACCTGACGTCCGTACGGCGCTATCGAGAGCGGTGCCCCAACCGGCGCTTCGTGTACCGAACGCAAGCTCCTCCTTTAGATCCGGCGTCGTTTCTACAAGATTGAGCATACGATGCTCGTCGGATGTGCGGGTGTATGCCTCGACAATCGCCGGTGTAGTGTTGTCTTTTCCGAGGTTGATGATGATTCCGAAGCGGTTATTGCCAAGCTCGATACGACTTGTACCCAGACGACGTATGGTAATGTCAGTCTGGTAATCGCCGCCTCGCTCTCCAGGTTTTCTGGCGCCTGGAAAGACCGGCGAGGCAAGGAGCCGATAGCGCGGAATGCGCCCTGGTATCAAAGTGGCTGGGAAAAGAATCTCCGCAAACTTGATCGAGCCGTCCGGGTAAAAGTCACCAACCGCGACTTGAACCGGCAGCTCACGGTTTTCATCATCAATCGCTCGCAACTGCTCGGGGCGAGCGTCTCCCACGGCGAAGCGAGTATTGAATCGCACCACTTCGTTGTCGCGTCGCTCGATGCCGGTAGGTTCTTCGAGCTGTATCGCCCAGCCTTTCCCCTGAGCCGCCGCAACCACGGCAGTGTAGAGGATACATAAGACAATTGGGGCTAGCTTGACCACCGACGCATGCTAGATTGTGTTCGTCTATTCTTCAAATCATTCTGTCTCATTCCGTGTATCAACTCTCTGATGTATCATCTCTATCCGGTCTGCACTAAGACTACCTATATGGCCGGGTTTCGCGGTTCTCCAGTCGCGATCCCGGTGATTTACACCGAGTCCGGCTGGAAGGTAGATGTGCGGTTCTGGGTAGCAATGAAGAGGCAGGCTGACGGAAGGCTGAAGCAATCCGACCCCGAGGTAGTTGCCAAGACGTTTCTCTTTTTTATTCTCGCCAAGCAACCACAGAAGCTTGGGGCGCTGAGCGCTTCGAGAATCAATGCTGAAGAATACACCAAGGGGAACAATCTGCCTGGAGGCGATCTGGATCAGGTTCTATCGCTATGCATGGAGATGGCAATCGTCCGCGCGAGGGTGGGCGAAGTCCTGGTAATGCCGTCCGGAGAAATCGTGCGAGCGGAAGAGCAGACTGATACGCTCGTTCTAGTCGGGTTGCTCGGGACCGTGGAGGTTGCTTTTCAGGTAAAACAAGTTGGCGGTGAATGGAAGGTCTTACCGCAGAAGTATTTTGAGATGCTGCGCAGGGCTGGCGCGATCTAGTTAGCAGCGAACCTCTTCCCGGACCAGCGACCATCGGATCTGACTACGGCGCGGAGACCTTGCCATTGACCACTTGCGAAACGGATCCTGAAGATCCCGTCGGTAGCTGTGAACTAGGCTCGATACGAGGAGGGTCAGAATGCCTTTAGACGTTGATAGATCTCGCTCGAACAAACTTTCGATCCTGCTCGCAATCGTCACCATGGCCGCGCCGTGCGCAGCCCAGCAGCGCAATGGTAATGCGCCGACTGTTGTGACCGTCGCTGACTACGCGCACGCCGAGAAGTTCATGGGCTACAACACGACGCCACTGGTGTTCGGCGTGGGCGCGCACGCCACCTGGCTGCCGGACGAACGTTTCTGGTATCGCGACACGACAGTGCAGGGAACTGAGTTTGTGCTGATTGACCCCGTGCGAGGCACTCGCGCACCGGCCTTCAATCACTCAAAGCTTGCTGCCGCGCTCTCGGCAGGGGCCGGGACGAGTTACGACGCGCATCATCTTCCGTTCACCGAGTTTGATCTCTCGGCCGATGGACAGACAATCTCGTTCGCCGTCAAGGAACGTCTCTGGAAGTGCGATCTGCAGTCTTCCCACTGCGCATCCGAGAGTAGTGCTGAAACGGGAGCGCAGCGTCGTCGCGGTCGCGGCGGCGCTCGCAGCGATGTGTTGTCGCCCGACAAAGCCCAAGGGGCTTTCATACGCGATTTCAACCTGTGGGTACGTGATGTCAAGACGGGCAAGGAGACGCAACTCACGGCTGATGGAGCGAAGGATTTCGGCTACGCGACGGACAATGCAGGGTGGATCAGAAGCGACAGCCCGGTTTTACTCTGGTCCCCGGATTCCAGGAAGATCGCGACCTTTCAACAAGACCAGCGCGGCGTCGGCGAAATGTCCCTGGTGGAGACCAAGGTTGGCCATCCCACGCTGCATGCCTGGAAGTATCCGCTTCCGGGAGACCAAACCGTGACGATGATCCACCGAGTGATCGTCGATCTAGATGGCCCACGAGTCACTCGGCTGAAGATGGCTCCCGATCAGCATCGCTCGACGCTTTGCGATGATGTTCTATGCGGAGACGAGTGGACCGACGTGCAATGGAGCCCCGACGCCGCCCGTCTCGCTTTTGTCTCTACGAGCCGCGATCACAAGCAGGCGAAGCTTTGCATTGCGGATGCAACCAATGGCGCGATTCGGGACGTGCTTGAAGAGACGGTCGCGACCCAGTACGAATCGGGAAGCGGTGATGCTGTCAACTGGCGGTACCTCTCGGCCTCGAACGAAATCATTTGGTTCTCTGAGCGCGACAACTGGGGACATCTCTATCTTTATGACGTTGGAACCGGGAAACTAAAGAACCGGATAACAACCGGCGAGTGGGTCGTGACGCAGTTGCTCAAGGTCGATGAAAAGAATCGGCTGCTGTATTTTCTTGGAGCGGGCCGCGAGAATGGCCGCAATCCCTATTTCACTCACCTCTACCGCATCGGATTCGATGGAAGGGATCTGACACTGCTCACGCCGGAGGATGGGAAGCACGACGTCAGCATGTCGCCCTCAGGGCGCTTCTTTGTTGACAGTTACTCAAAGCCGGATGTCGCCCCGGTTGCTGTTCTTCGCGATGCAAGTGGCAAGCTGCTAACCACATTAGCGCGGGCCGACATCTCTCGTTTACTCGCGGCCGGGTGGAAGGCGCCCGTGCCGTTCACAGTGAAAGCACGAGATGGCGCGACTGACTTGTATGGGCTGATGTACAAGCCGACGCACCTGGATCCAAGCAAGAAGTATCCAATCATCAACCACATTTATCCTGGACCTCAGGGCGGTAGCGTGGGGAGCTGGGCCTTCTCGGCGGCGCGCGGCGATGAACAAGCCCTGGCTGAGCTTGGCTTCATCGTAGTCGAGATCGAGGGAATGGGAAACCCAATGCGATCGAAGAGATTTCACGACGCCTACTACGGTAACATGGGTGACAATACGCTGCCGGATCAGCTAAGCGGAATGAAGCAACTCGCGGAGCGGTATCCCTGGATCGATCTTGACCGCGCGGGCATCTACGGACATTCCGGGGGAGGTTTTGCGGCAGCGGATGCGATGTTCCGCTATCCGGACTTCTTCAAGGTTGGGATCTCCGAGGCCGGGAACCATGACAACCGCGGCTACGAAGACGATTGGGGTGAACGGTATCAAGGGCTGCTCAAGCAAAAACCGAGCGGGAGCACCAACTACGACGACCAGGCAAACCAGAACATCGCGAAGAACCTGAAGGGACACCTCCTGCTGGCGCACGGGACGATGGACACCAATGTCCCTCCGTACAATACGCTTCTAGTGGTAAACGAGCTGATCAAGGCGAACAAGGATTTCGATCTGATCATGTTGCCAAACCGCGGTCATGGATTTGGCAATGAACCGTATATGGTGCGACGTCGGTGGGACTACTTTGTTCGCTATCTTCTTGTCGCAGAGCCGCCGAAGGAGTATGAACTCCGCCCTCCTGCAGAGAGGGGTAAATAGCCGCGCACTTAACGGGCGTCCCGCGATTGCCGAGTGGAACAAAGCTCGAAGCCCTTGTGGCGCAGGAATTAGTGTATGAGAGGCGCCTTTAGTTCCTCAGGTTGTCTCGTCGTTACCATGCGAGTGGGGCGGATTGGTCCGCGCCGGCAATCGAGAACGTAAACCGCGAGCCGTGACCCATCTCGCTAACAACCAACAGCTCGCCACCGTGCGCGTGTACCAGGTGTTTTACGATTGCCAGCCCCAGACCGGTGCCCTCAGTCTTGCGCGAGCGAGACTTGTCACCGCGGTAGAGCCGCTCGAATACGCGCGGCAGGTCCGATGCCGCGATCCCGGTTCCGGTGTCCTCGATACTTATAGTCACCCGGTCGTTGTTCTCTTCAGCCGAGACAGTGACTGAGCCCCCTGGCATGTTGAACTTGACGGCATTGTCGATCAGGTTGTACAGGATCTGATCGAGCCGAGTGCGATCGGCCAGCACAATGATGCTGTCAGGAATCGACGTACTGAACGATATCTCAGTCGTCGCCTGGCGCGATTCAACAAGGGCAACCACATCCGCGACGACACTGCGCAGTTTCAGCGGTTTGAGCGTGAGCTCGACTTGACCCGACTCAATGGCCGACAGGTCCGAGATGTTAGAGACCAGGTCGCTCATCCTCGTCGCATGTTTGTGCAGAGTTTCGAGGAATCTTGTTCTGTTAGCCTGGTCATCTATTGCCCCGGTCATCAAGGTCTCGGAACACGCCAGCATTGCGGTCAGAGGGGTGCGCAGCTCGTGTGAAAGGTTCGCGAAAAATTCTCGCCTGACTCGTTCGAGCTTTTCCAGGTGAGTGATGTCGAAGAAGACACCCACCGCGAGATCGATTCCAAGCGGCGCAATGTTCAACTGAAAGCTGCGATGGTTGTGGCCGGCCATTTCGACTCTCAGCTCGACCGGCGTCCTTTCCTCCAGCACGCGGCTGAATGCGGTGTTGATTGCAGGGTCGCGAGTAACGTCGGTCAAACGGTAGGCGCGAGAGCTATTTGCCGCCCCAGATGCGGGGAGGATCGCGGGACGCGGTTCGTCCTGGTTCCACCCGTCGTCCTTTGGCGTCCTTATGCGGGCGCCGGGCTGTCCGGCGTCGCCCAGGGGCAGCTTGAAGATTGGAGCTGCAGCGGCGTTGAATAGTGCTACTCGCATCTGCGAGTCGACGATCAGGACACCTTCGCGCATAGTCGCGAGCACGCCGGCCAAGAGTCGATTCGTATCTTCGGTGAACGCCGTTTGTCGCTGCATCGCAGCGAGAGCCTGGGCGTAGCGATCTAGAGCATATTGTGATACGAAGAACGTCATCACCGCTACTACAATCACGGTTATGACGTGCGAGCTGATGACCGAGAGGTGAGGGAATAACAGTGTCTTGATGGTCTCGTAGAGTACAAAAATCAGCAGCGCCGTAAAGGTTACCAGCCAGACTCTTCTCGATAGGTCTTTCATGTTAGAGGATCAGACGACAAATGGAAAATGACCAATACAAGTGTGGCAAGCACAATCCCGCTTAAATACAATGCCGACTCAACCCGACCGCCTTTCCCCCGGCACAAGCCGGTATCCAATCCCAGTGACCGTCTCGATCATTGAGGGATCGCCGAGCTTCTGACGAAGCCGTCGAATGTGCACGTCGAGCGTCCGCGAATCGCCGTAGTATGTTACTCCCCAAACACGATCGAGCAGCACTTCGCGCGTGAGCACGCGCCCCTGGTTGCGCGCCAGCTCGGACAGTAGCGCGAATTCCTTGCGAGTCATTCGCACTTCATTGCCGCGATAGCTCACGCTGAAATTTGCAGGGTCGATCCTTAGCGCTCCGTCGTCGAAGACTGGACGATCAACCTCCGAACCTTCTGCGCGACGAAGCGCCGCGCTTACCCGCGCCACGAGCTCACGCATGCTGAATGGCTTTGTTATATAGTCGTCGGCGCCCATGTTCAAGCCGAGCACCTTGTCGGCCTCATCGGCGCGCGCAGTAACCATCAGGACTGGCACTCGCGCGGTAGTCGCCTCGGCGCGCAACCGGCGGCACAGCTCGAAGCCGTTCATGTGTGGGAGATTCAGATCGAGGATTATCAGATTCGGGGGCCGGTCGAGAATCAAATTGAGGGCGTGTTCGCCGGTGTTGGCCAGCCGTACGCGAAAACCCTCTCGCTCCAGGTTGTAACGGATTGAATCCGCTACGTCCTCGTCATCTTCAACGATTATGATGTTTCGAAGTCGTGTCTGATCGCTTGCTACCATACGGTGTGTTTGATGACCTGGCCGCGCGCCATATATACGATCTGTTCGCAGATATTTGTCACATAGTCGGCGATGCGTTCGAGATGCTTCAATACGAACAACCATTCGGCTCCGCGGGATACCGTTGATGGCTCGCGCTTCATTACATCGATCACCTGATCGTAGAGTCTGTCGTAGAGCTCATCCACTTCGTCGTCGCGGGCGATGGTTACCCGAGCGCGTTCGGGATCACCTGATGTGAAGGCGTCGAGCCCGTCGACCAGCATATCCTGCACAACTTTCGTCATTGTCGACAGGTCAATGTGTGCGCCAATCTCCGGTTCGTTGTTGAGCGATATTGCGTGCCTGGCTATGTTGACTGCATGATCGGCTATCCGCTCGACGGTCGGAGCGGTACGCGCTACTGAAACTACGAAGCGAAGATCGCCTGCCGCCGGTTGTTTGAGGACCAGCACATCGACACACATCTGATCGATTTCCAGCTCCATCTGATCAATAGCGTCGTCTTCGCGAACAACTCTCTCTGCAAGCTCGGAATCGCGGTCGATCAACGCTCGCATCGACAGCATTATGGCTTTCTCGGCAGCGCCGCCCATGATCAGCAGCTTGTCCCGCAACAGGTTCAAGTTTTCTTCTATGAGCCGTTTATTCATATCTTCAAACGGAGCCTTCGCGGGTTTTTGTTTCGGTTCAGGTTATTTCGAGCCTCGAAGTTCGACCTCCAACCTGGGCCCTGAGACCCAAAACTCCTTCCTCCTATCCGATTACCTGGTGATGTAGTCCTCAGGCACCTGCTCAGGCGCCCTTGAACGCGCCACCTCGTCAATTCTAAGGTCTGTGCTGATGTTTTCAAAGATCCCGCGACAGATCCTGCGCGGGAAGGGTCTTGTCTTGTAACGACCATCCCGACCCTTCGGCGAACGGATGACACGTCCCTCGGCGGAGTGTACAGATCTTCGCTCCCAAGTTCGATGACTAGCAAGCGGTCCTGGCACTTCCGTCGCGTCGCGCCCCGGATGGTCAGTGCCAACCCTGGTGCCGCGACTCGGTTACGCCCCGATAAGAGCCGGTTACCACCGTTCGCACTGTTATGGGTGAGAATGGTGGTTGTCGGTTTCTCCTTTGGCCATTGAGTCACCGGACCGCGTGTGCTACAAGTGGACTGGGCCAGGAAGGTTCCGAATCACCGCAACATCAGCATTGTAATGTTCGAGCAAAAGTCGACGATCCGGGAAGAAGACCGTGGTCATTGCGTGCTGCGAGTGAGCCTGGGCGCATTACCAGAGATTGGTTTCTCGAATAGAGTTGGAGAACGTTTATGCCGGGAGCCAGGCGTGATCTGAGTGAATTTGTAAAGCGGGTCATGAAACTGAAAGGCCTGTCGCAAAAAGACGTCCAGCGTATGTCGGGTGGCCGAATAACCGATGGTTATGTTGCAAGCATTGCGGTCGGAAGGGCTTGCAACCCGTCGGTCGACAAAATTAGAGCCCTAGCGGACGGACTTGGCGTAGACGTGGATGAACTGTTTCATGTCGCTTCCGGCCTGCCCCGAGACCCCAAAGTCAGAGACAAGGGCAGCGATGCATTGGACCCGCTTGTGATTTTGGATACTGTCCGCGAGGCCCTGGTAACCCCCGACGTGACTCTCATTCTGCGAGAAGTAGTGCACCTCTCTAACGAGGAGAGGGCCAGTCTGCTCGCGTTTATAGAGAGGCTAGGAGCGGCCAGGCGCAAATCGAGGCCTGGAACCAAAGCCGATTAGGCCCCTGGATTCCCGTCTGGCTCAATTTCTCGGATTGTCAGTGCTTATCGTTGCCGCTACGAGACTCGTTCGCCGCTGTGTAGCCGTTTCGAGTGCGAGCCATCAAGCGGCGCGGGCCCGAGTTCACCTGCACCTTCACTGCGCGGAACGAGCCGTCTTTCTTCGAGTTGGTGGGGTAGTACCCTATCGCATACTGTGTCCGAAGGTCGGTTGAGATCTGTTGGGCAATCGAGTGCACCTCTGATAGTTCTTTCGGGAAGAAAGCCTTGCCGCCTGTCTCCTCCGCCAACTTATTCAGCAAACTCTCGGCTTTCTCTTTCGGACTCTTCTTGAACAGGCCGCTCTCCTTGTCGAGATCGTTGATGAAACCGATCAAGTAAATCTGAACGTCGATCTCGCGGAGATGGTTCACTACTTCGGCGAACTTATAGTAACTGTCATTGTCGAGCCCGTCAGTTACCACCAACACCGCCTTCCGGCGGTTCTTGCCTTCCTTATTTGCATAGTCGGCCGCCAGGTAGAGCGCATCGAGCATCGCGGTCTGGCGCGAAGCCACCAAACCGTTGAGGGTATCGACGACATCGTTGACGTCATTGGTGAACTCTTCCAAAAGCTCAGGTTGGTCCTTGAACTCGATGACTGCCATCTCGTCACCGGCGCGGCCCTCTTTTACGAGGTTGGTTGAGGCCTTCACCACGACTTCGAGCTTGGGGCGCATTGAGCCGGACGTGTCGATCGCAAAGACCAGCGAGACCGGCACCTGCTCCCGGCTGAAGAACTCTATCTTCTGCGGCACCTTGTCTTCGCTCACCGCGAATTCATCCTGCTTCAGGCCCATAACCGGTTTGTTTGATGGATCTACAACTGTCACGTCGAGCAATACGAGATCGGTGCCAATTCGGATCGGAGTCTCATCCTTTTGTTGCGGCTCCTCGTCCTTAGGCTGCTGCTGCTTCTGGAGCTTTGGTTTGTCGGGCCGCTGCTGACCGGCGAGAACAAGTGAGTGATTCGAGAAGCCCGCAGTAAGAAGGCTTAGGGACACAACCGCACTGACGACGATAGCCAATCTGCTCGATTCGGACTTCATAATCGAATTCTACTCCGGAGTGTCAATATTTGAAAACCAGGACCCCGACGCTTGGGATGCACGGACGCGCCTCAACCGTTGCCGTAAACATGAACGGGAGGGCGGTTTGCGGTTGCGTTCTAAAAGCGGAGGTTACTTCTTGAAGGACTGATATCCGTCTTTATAGGAAAGCGACAACCGGCCAAGTCCTCTTGGAGGATTAACCTTTACTTGGACCTTATGCCACTTGGCCTCGCTCTGCACGTCGGTAGGATAGAACGCGACCGAATACTGATGTCGTAGCTCCAACGCTATTCGGGTACAAATCTCGACCAGCTCAGGCTCGTTGTAAGCGTTCGGGAAGAATGCGCGTCCCCCAGCCATCCGGGTGATC
>CAZOOE010000103.1:0-1370 GCA_964581275.1 uncultured Clostridia bacterium | reverse complement strand
CTACAATATTGCTATTGCCAAGGAAGCGGCCAAAGCCCGCCAAGGTATCATTCGCAGGGTCGGTGATGCCTATCGCGTAGATCTGGACGTCCGCTTCCTTGACCCGGTTGCGGAGCTCTTTGTACGTGTAGCGGCTGTTGTTGTCCTGACCGTCGGATATTATCAGCAGTGCCTTCTTGGATTGACGACCCTGTTGGACCTTCTCAACCGCGATATAGGCGGCATCGTACAGCGCGGTCGATCCGTGTGGACTCGCGAACATGAGATGGCCAAGAATGCTGTCCCCCGAGGTCGTGAAGTCTTGCACAAGCTTTGCCCGATCATTAAAACCGATCAGGAAGAAATCGTCGTCATTGTGTGATGTTTCGATGAACCGCCGGAGCGCGCGAATGGACCGGCCGACACGTTCTTTCATCGAGCCGGACACGTCATAGACGATGCCGAGAGACACCGGCGCGTCATCATCGGTAAAGTGGTGGATTTGCTGTTTTACTTTGTCGTCGAATATTTCGAAATGATCCTTGCCCAGGCCGGTGACGAATCTGCCATATGGATCGGTGACACTGATGATCACGTTTACGAGGTTTGCCGGAAGGTTGATCGGATCGTCCTTCTTCGCAGTAGTCGTCTTCTGGTCGACAACGCTCGCCTTCGATGGAATCGGCGCCTCGCCGGCGTTAGCCTTCGCTGGTTTCGCTGGTGGATTCTGTGGTGCCGCTTTGTTGTCCTGGCGAGCCCACGCAGTAAGGAACTGCGACAGTGCTATAACAAAAACCGCGGTCAGGAAGATGCGCGCGAGTCTGTGTTTCATGACGATCGCCCCCGGTTTTACGGGTAGCCCCATGAGAGGCTGCCGATTTGGCCCGGTCTCGAATTCTCACCAGGCGTCAGGCGGCATCCGTTGTCGCCACTACAGGCACTTTGACGATTCAGAAAGAACGCCGATCAGAACAACCGGCTCAGTGCTACAACTGCTATCCGACTCCCTGGATCTTTTCCGCGTCCAGATGCGTGTTTATTCTAACCAGAAAAAAAGTTTCGATCAAGCGTAGAGGCAATTTATTCTTGATTTCTTCGCGTTCCCGCGGAGGCTATCTACACCGCGCACTCACCCGGATCGCCGGTCCGGTCGCGTTCTGGGTTTGCGAATCTGCCCGTCGAATGCTCTGCCAGGCAACATGACCCTGGCACTTTGAACGCCTTCGAGCGATTGCGACGAGGCGCCGGCACAGTTTGTAGTGATCGTCCCGGAAGTAGCGGAACTGTCCGAACCGTCTTTCTCGAATGCCGTTAATTCAACGGTTGCCCTTTTGTTGTTTCGGAATGACTCGGTGAAACGCTGCGCAAAGGCAAAACGCCTGCCTGTTCCC
>CAZOOE010000102.1:0-15321 GCA_964581275.1 uncultured Clostridia bacterium | reverse complement strand
AGCGCGACGGTATCAGTATCAAGTTGAACACCAAGATCAGGCTTGTCTTGAGTTCAGGCAAAGAGAAACTTGTACACCTGGAAACGAAAGGCAAAACAGAGACCCTTGCGGTAGATGAAATCTTAGTGGCGATAGGGCGGGCCCCAAATCTTGAAGGATTGGGCCTCGGAGCAGCGGGGGTAAAACATGACGAAAGCGGCGTAGCTGTGAATGATAATTTGCAGACAACGAACCCGCGCATCTATGCGGCTGGCGATGTCTGCATGCAGTACAAATTCACTCATGCGGCGGACGCTGCCGCGCGCATTGTGATTCAGAACGCACTCTTTTTAGGTCAAAAGAAATTTAGCTCGCTGAAGATCCCCTGGTGTACTTACACTGACCCGGAGATTGCTCACATTGGAATGCAGGAGAGTGATACCCACGCTAGTGGTATTGACGTGGACACATTCGTCGTACATATGAGAATGGTCGATCGCGCAATTGTTGACGGAGATGAAAAAGGCTTCGTCAAGATTCATGCAAAGAAAGGCAGCGACAAAATATTGGGCGCAACGATAGTCGCGCGCCATGCGGGGGAGATGATTAGCGAAATCTCTCTTGCGATGTTCAGAAATATTGGATTAGGCAGCATGGCCAGCGTCATTCATCCGTACCCCACTCAGGCTGATGCCATCAGAAAGGCAGGGGACGAGTACAATCGTACCCGTCTCACTCCTTTCATTAAGAAACTGCTCAAGGGCTGGCTCTCCTGGACGCGCTAGATTCCTACCTATAGCGATCAATGTTTGTCAATCAGCCGTGGCGTTCCGGCCTTGTCCTTCGTAGCCAATTGGATGACGGCTATTGATGCAAAGATTGGTTCGTGCATTCTGATTAAAACTGCGGTTACTCTGCTGCCAGTCTGATGGTTGCTGCGCCCAGCACTCGGCGGCTGTCGTGTTCCTGAACAAAGACTACTGCGTGGAGGTTTTCCCGCTTCCAATCTTTTGCAAAATTGACCTTCTGCTCTGCGGCAAATTTTCTGCCGTCCTGCGAGCTAATTTTTCCTATTACGCTGAGCTTGCGAACAACGGCGGTGTGCTTCAATAAGCGCCCGCCGTTTTCACCCCGCAAAACATTCGAGCGCAAGTTGTCTTCAGTTATAGCGAGCATCACCTCGGTTGTGTCGCGGCTACTGACCGGCGGGAGATTGTCTATGCGAATCTGCAATGGCACGTCGACTGTTTTTGCCTCAGATGAATTGCCAATTCTCGTAATTTGCACTGTCGCCTTAGCGGCTTGAGCGGCTTTGATAATTGCGTCGCGAGCTTTGCTCGTGTTGCTGCCGACGAACTCGGCCTGACCGTCAACCACCATTTGGGGCGTGTAATTGCCGTCTATCTTGAACGCCTCCGCGTAGTCGCTTTGCCGTTTGCTGAATTCCGCCGACGAGTACGGATCAGCCCAGCCGAGGCGATTCCAGTAATCCACATGCTGACTGAGCGCGATGACTTCCGCGCTCGGCACAGGCTGCATCTTATCGAGGCGTGTGAGCAATTCATCTGCCGGCGGACAGCTTGAACACCCCTCGCTTGTAAACAACTCCACGAGCACGGGCGACCGGGTGTCAACTTGGTGCTCGCGTACACGTTCGCCATCTGTATCTGAAAAGATGGTTCGAGACTGGTAGATGATTACAGTAGCAAAAAGAAACAATCCTAAAACCACAAATACGAAGATGATACGAGATTTCATGCTATCTCCTTTTTCCCGGCGTTATAATCCGCAAGGACCGGCGGCAGATTGCGCCGATAGCGCCCGTCATCCAGTCGCCATTGTTGTAATCGTTTGACTGCTGGATTTATTTCCGCCCGCGCATCTGACCAAATTCAATCGCCAAATTGAAATTATATACAACAGGAATAAAGGTGAGGTTAGCCGGATTTAGTTATTAGGACATCAGACGAATTTGCCGGGGTGAAATTGTTTAAATCGGACTCATTGTTACGTGTTCAGGAATTTGAAACAGAGGCGTTGCCAAATCTCGACTCTCTGATGAGGGTGGCAAGTCGCTTGAGTGATGGCCGGCACGACGCTGAAGACGTCGTGCAGGAAACCTACCTGCGGGCATGGAAATACTTCGGTTCATTCGACTCAGGTTCAAATTGTCGAGCCTGGCTATTTCGTATCATGTTCAATGTGATAAACGGGAAGAAGGGCAGGCAGGCAAAGCAAGCCGAAACTCCTCTGAGTGACGAAGAAATGACAGACTATCACCAAAGCAATGTCGTAGCATTCGATCCGATCAAGCAAATTGAAGGTCGGGAGGTTCTCGAAGCGGCAAATCGCTTGATCGTAGAGCAGCGCTCTGTGCTGTGGCTGATAGTAGTAGAAGAATTTTCCTACAAAGACGCTGCGGAAATTCTCGATGTTCCAATCGGCACCGTGATGTCGAGGCTTCACCGCGCACGCCGAGAGCTTCGCAAGCTACTAGTAACAGATAAAGCCAGCAGCACCGGCAGTTGAGTTTCAAGCAAAATATAGGATCAGATATTACTATAAGAGTAAGGTTGAAGAATTTATGAATTGCAACGAAGTAAGAAAGATTATTCAGTTGTATATAGATAATGAGCTAGACGCTCGCAACACTCTAGAAGCTCAGAATCATTTAGAGACTTGCTCATCGTGTTTGAGCTTGCTTGAAGCATACTCAAAGCAGGACCGACTTTTAAGAGAATCAGCTCGCGCTGAGGTAATAGACGCTCGAAGATTGCAAGAGAATATTCGCGCCGCTATCCGCCGTAAGCCTTTGACGGCCCGCTACTATCTGCCTGTAGTTAGTTCATTGAGGCGAGTCGCTGTCATCGCTGTGATAGCAATATCGGGAGCCCTTTTACTGCTGCGCGGAGGGTTTGTGCCCGGCTTGAGCGACAAGGTTTACGCAGCTGCTGCTTCGGATCACGCAGATCATTGCGGGTTTGATAAGATTACAGGCGCGATTACCGATATTAATGAAATAGATAAGCTGGTTGCCGAGTTTAGCCATCTGAACGAGAGCCCGGACCTATCGGCATTTGGATACGTTGGACCTCGCGCAAGAATTTGTCCTGTAACTGGGGCTAGTATTCTTCATCTAATTTACTATGACTCAGAGCGGAAGCCGCTTTCAGTCTACCTGCGCCTGCATCGCGACCAGGATCAAATTAGTGATCAATTAAACGTTCTGCCCGAAGGCAGCTACAACGTGGCTGCCGTGTCCCGCGCAGGCGTTGATGCGCTTGTCGTATCGTCTCTGGATGACAAGCAAACAGCAATCATACTCAAAGCGATCGCCGCGCAATTGTGACCACTCGTTACTCAAGCTCATAACACGCGCCCGCATCGCCCCTCCCGGAGCAACCCCACTTTTCATTGATTAATCTTCATATTCAAGAAGTGATCATTGCCTTATTTATCGCGCGAAGAGATTTGAGTTCTCAGGGAATAATCCGAATGCGGCAAAGATTTCAAAGAACGTAGAACAAAATTATCAGTTCGCATTGGAGCCCCAGCTTTCATGCATAGGTTCAATAGGGTCGGAGGTGGGATTGGTGTCCGCATACATCTGGGATCGAAACCCGCCATGAAGCTGGAATGGTCATTATGAAACGCCTTGAGAAAAAACACCCGCTCGCCATTCGATGGTTTCACTGGATCAACTTTCCCGTACTCGGAGTTATGATCTGGAGCGGGCTCCTGATTTACTGGGCCAATGATGTCTATAAAGTGGCCTTTGGCAGAATCGAGCTTTTCGAGTTTTTTCCGAAGGGGTTTTATGACGCTTTTCACCTCGATCATCGCCTCGCAGAAGGCATGGGATTTCATTTCTTCTTCATGTGGTTTTACGCTGTTAATGGCTTGCTCTACGTTTTATACACAGCCTTTTCCGGCGAGTGGCGCTACCTGATTCCGAACCGACACTCTTTTCGCGAAGCTGTTCAGGTGTTGCTTCATGATCTTCATTTGAGCAGAACCGTGCCGCCGCCTCGAAAGTTCAACGGCGCGCAGCAAATTGCTTATACAAGCATCGTCATCATGGGAGCGGGGTCGCTCGTAACGGGGTTGTCCATATATAAACCTACACAGTTCGCCTGGTTACTCTCTCTACTGGGTGGGTACGAGTGGGCACGATTTGAGCATTTCTGGCTGACAATCGGATATGTGCTTTTCTTCATCATCCATGTCGGACAGGTACTCAGGGCCGGATGGAACAATTTTCGCGCAATGATCACAGGCTACGAAGTGGTTTCAGTCAAGGAAACGACCGGTGAAAGAGATTAACAAAAAGATACGGGAGGCTCTGTTGGAAGGCGAGCCGATTGAGGGAGCTGGAACGGAGCAACTGTGGCCAGGGAGCACGAACAACCCTCTCATTTCGACATCCCCTAGTCTTTCTACCGAACAAGACGGATTCGAACCAGACGAAATAATTGAGGGACAGGTGCGGCAAAAATCGCGCCGCAGTTTTTTGATCGGCGGACTTGCGATTCTCGGCTCGTTCGGAGGCTGGCGCTGGCTAACCACGAGACGCGAAGACGATGGAATAATCTGGCCACTACGCCGCGCGCTGGAAGTCAATGAGCAGTTGTCGCGTGACTATTTCGGTAGCTCTCGCCTCGCAGCTACCTTCCCTCCCGATATGGCTCGCGAGCCTCGCGTCAACGGCGATGAAGGAATGGATGAGGATTTCGATCCTGCAACCTGGAATCTACAGGTAATCGGATTGGCGGACATTCAGGCGGCTTTGCGAGCAAACTTAGATAGCGCAAGTGATGCGAGCCGCGCCAGATCAGATTCAGATGAGGATGACAGCTCGGACACCGAGTCAGAAGGTTCAGATACATTATCGCTTACGCTTAGCGACATAAAAGCGCTGCCGCGCGCGGAAGTCGTGACGGAATTGAAGTGCATCGAGGGGTGGAGCGTCGTAGTGCAGTGGGCAGGGGCGCGCTTCGTAGACTTTGCGGCGAAATACATGCCGGCCACGCGAAGCGGGCGCGCGCCCGATGTGCTAAACAAGCCGCAAGACCTGGTCGGCTATGTCAGCATTGAAACCCCCGATGGCGGTTATTACGTGGGGCTGGACATGGCGAGCGCCCTGCACCTGCAAACACTGCTCTGTTATGAGATGAACGGAAAGCCTTTAACTTTAGAGCACGGCGCGCCACTGCGACTTATCATCCCTGTCAAATACGGCATTAAGAATATCAAGCGGATAGGAACAATCCGCTTTACTGACAAACGCCCGGCTGACTTTTGGGCCGCACGCGGATACGACTGGTACGCAGGGCATTGATCGCAAGCGCACGGCTGTGACTGACGAGAATCAATGCCGATTGAGCGATTGATTTGTCTTCACGGGCCACCTGCTCTCGGCTTCTTCACTTATCTGCGGCGATGCGTTCGTCGCGCAATCTTTGACTAAATAGTGAAAAGGAGAAACTTACCCATGCTAAAACGTATGTATGCGCTGATCATTACTTTAATGTTGTTCGTCAGCCTGACAGCCACATCGTCATTCGCCCAGGACAAAACGAAGGATGACAAGATGAAGGACGATAAGATGGCTGAGAAGGAGAAGATGAAAGACGACAAGATGGCTGAGAAGGAGAAGATGAAAGACGACAAAATGAAGGATGACAAAATGAAAGACGACAAGATGTCGGGGAAGGACAAGAAGAAAAACAAGAAGAAAAAGAACTCCAAGTCAGATGACAAGATGAAAGATGACAAGATGAAAGATGACAAGATGAAGGACGACAAGATGAAAGACGACAAGATGAAGGATGACAAGATGAAGGATGACAAGATGAAGGATGACAAAATGAAGAAACCCACCAGATAGTCTGTGGTTGACAGCAAAGCGGGATTGATTCAGTACCCACATAGGCTTCCCTTGAGCCTGAGGTCGAAGTCGTTTATGAACGGTCGAATTGTAGAGAGAGAGTAAGGATGCCTGGCACGAGGCAGATTCTTTCCTGCCTCGTGCCAAACAGATCAGGTTTTGGAACGCAGTTGCCCAGCTTATCCATTCGGATCTGAGGAGCTATTGTGCTATTTCGAGTGACATTCAATACGGACGAGTTTGAAGCGACGGCTTTGCCGTATGAGAGACCCCAATTTACGTACCGCCGGTTCCGCAACATCTCACGGAGGAGGATATGCTGGCCAGCTTTGACAAGATGCCAGATTGGGGCCGCGAAGTGGCAATACTGGCCGATGTCGAGGCTTTCTCTTACAAAGAAATTGCAGGGACGTTGGGCGTTCCAATGGGCACGGTTATGACCCGTTTATGTCGCGCAATGAAAATGCTGAGAGCAGAACTTGCCGAATTCGCTCAAAAGCCAGGGGATTAGGAATACCGGTTGAAGGAGGCAAGGGGTATGAATGTAATCAATTTCGAGCGGGGTTATTGTGGCAGGATACGGTCGTATTTGGACTCATATTTAGACGGCGAGCTACTAATCGAACCCGATTATGAAGTCCTGCAGCACCTGCAAAGCTGTTCATATTGCTCTGAGGAATTGGAAATGCTGGCGCGCGTCAAACGCCTTCTGCAAAAAGCCGTGCAGCATGAGAGAGCCCGCTCAGCCTTGCGACAGAAAATTCAGAGTGAGATTCGAAGCACCCGGAACGTTATGACGACTGCGCCTCCGTGGGGACGATTCGCTCTTGTCGTTTCATTCGCAGTGGCTCTGTTAGTGACGATAGTGGTCACGATTCAATCGCATAATTCAACCATCAGAGCGACGCTCAAATCCGAACAGGCGCATCTTGAACCTGCGCGAGATCTAACGATGAAGGTACTAGACATCGGACTTGATGAGCATGCCTATTGTGCGCTCCACTGGCAGTTCCCGAAAGCTCCTCCTACGCTCGATAAAGTAGCTAAAAATATCGGGCCGGAATACGCGGCGCTTGCGCGACTTGTGGAAGAGAAGATGTCCAAAGACTATCATCTCGAAGAAGCGCATCGTTGCCGCCACAATGAGCGCGAATTCACCCATTTTATTTTGAGAAATGGACAGTTAATTCTCTCTTTCATCGTTACTAGAAAGAATGATGATGATTTATTACCTGCGGACGCAATACCAGATTGGCAAGTCGCAGGGGTTTCGATTTACCGAGAGAGAGAGAGGGGGCAGGAGATAGCGGGATTCGAAACCTCCCGCCATTTCGTCTTCGTGGCTTCCGGGCTCGATAGAAAAGACAATATGCAAATCGCTTCAACCCTTGCTCCCTATGTCCACGATTTTCTCGCCAAGCTTGAGGGTTGATTCATTCAGTCGTAGGTAGGCAAGGATTCTAACGGAAAAACATCATGTCAAAGAATAAGAACACCGGCTCACTCCTCGCGTTCATTTGTTGCCTTCTGTTCAATTCGCAACTGAGCGCGCCCTATCCTCCTGTGATGGCTTCGGGCGGCGGCAGCGGCGCCATCAGCCCTCCTCGACCGGGGGCTAGAGATGTCTTCACTCCTACAAAAGCGTCGCGCGGAACGATTATACGAATTGATGAGGAGAAAAACACTATAACGTTTAAAGATACCAAAGACCGCGAAATAACGCTCGCGCTTGATAAGAAGATCAAGTATCGAGCGGAGGATGCATTAGACTTCGGCGGCCGAAAGGAGCTCAATCGAGAAGATCTCAAACCGGACCTGGATATAAGGATCGTTTACCGCGAATCTGACAAAACGGCAGTGGAAGTCAAAATACTCAAGAAGAAATGATCTTTTGCCGGGTAGAAGCCAGTTTAAGTGATACAAAAATGAATAGCAGCCTTTTCTCTGGCTCTTTGCGCCTCACGTTAACCGTTATTCAAGATTTCAAGAGGTAATTGTTATGAAAAGAATTTCGCAATTCGCTCTACAGGCGGCTGTCTTCGTATTGTCACTGACTCTTACCGCGCTAATGGTTTTATCGTTCGATACTGTCGTGTCGCATGCTCAAAGCTCGGTCATTGTGATAACCCGAGTGAGTATCTCCGACAACCAAGCGATTATAGAGGGCGATGACCTGCCGGGCGATGGCGCCGTCATTGAAATCAACGGAGTTGCTGCTGCGAAGACCAAAAGAAAAGGGCGTCGTAATGATGGGACCGCGAAGCGACTGCGCGCAACCGATGGCCGGTTGGTAGACATAAACGATTCAGGTGATCAAGGAGTCTTCCGCGTCCTCGATACAATCACGGGCCAATTCTCCGATCCATTCATCGTTAATTCCAATGCCAGACCGAGAATCAGCAGCCTGCAAAATGGAGCAGGCGTTGTGGGCACAACGGTCAACGCAGTAATAGAAGGTCGAAATCTCGTTGGCGCTGTTGTTTCTTTGAGCGGCGAAGGCGTGACGCCGAGCGCCGGAGTTACTTTTGACCCGGCGCGATTGCCAGTCACGATATCTATAGCCCCTAACGCCGTGGCCGGACCCCGCACGGTGACCGTGACGACGTCGGGCGGATCTATTCAAAAAGATTCGATTAACTTCACAGTAGTCGGGCAAGGAACAAATCCAATAGTCAGCGGCATCAACCCCTCACGCGCAACTCGCGGGGGCTCAACCGATGCGGTCATCACAGGGTTTCGTTTGAATGGAGCGAGCGCTGTATCATTCGGTGGCGCCGGCGTGACGGCTTCAATTCTGTCCGGGGGGAGTGAAACAAATCTTCCTATCAGGATCACGATCGGCGCAAATGCTGACCTCGGTCCTCGCGCTGTATCGGTCGCAACCTCCGGCGGCGTCTCGTCTGAGAGCATCTCTCTCACTGTAGATAACGGCGCACCTACCGCTCAAGTGCAATTGACTATGTTCGCTCAGGTTGGCGGCTCCTCCGATATATATCATATGACAGAAGCGCCCGATGGCTCTTACTTCGTTGCGCAGTTCAGCAGCAGTTCTCTTGTTCGGCTCTCGTCATCAGGAACCGTGCTCGAAAGGCAGAGCGGCGCTTTCTTATTTCCAACCTCCGTCGCGTTTTTCAGCCAAGACGTAGGTTACACAAGTTGCAACCCCGCGCCACTCGCCTCGCGCGGGTTTTGCCTGTCGGGCAACAACAATTGCCCAAGAGGCGAGGGCGTAGACCCCGGCAACATCAATGGGGTTTCTGTTCCTCGATATATGCTGGGCGCAGATGATTCATTAACATCGAGGACGTTTCTGATCAGCAATGGCGGCACTGGTGAGATTCGTCGCGTCGACCCTGTCACCAGAAACCAGACTGTAATCGCGGGCGGGTTCACCAGGGCTTCGGTGAATGCGAACACGCGCGGGCCGGAGCAGATCGCTTACAATCGGAGAACGAGGACCATCTTTGTCCCGGATTCCGGTAAGGGAACAATCGTCGCGATAGACGAAGCTACAAGCAATCAAACAGTATTGCGTAGCGGACTGAATTACCCATTCGGTCTGATTCTGCTCGACAACGGGAATCTCCTCATCTCCAATCGCGGGGACGGCACTCTCGTGGAAATCGGCCAGCAAGGCCAACCTGTCAACACTTATGACACAGGCATGGGTGCCGATGCTTTGCGCGGACTTACAGTCAACTCCCGCGGCGATGTATTCCTGCTTGTAGATAAGACGCAGACTATTTTCCGTGTGGATTTCAGGTAAGCATTTTGCGCGGGGCTTTAGTAAAAGGGGTTGCTTCTGCGCGAACAACAAGATGGTGGTCGTTCCCTCAAGCCGGTGAGGGTGAGTAATCGCGGGGGACGGGCCGCATGGCGGGAGCCCGTCCCGAGGAGAGGTGCGATTTCCAGTGCCTGGCGACCACCATCTTGTTGTTCCACAGCACTCGCGTGTAAGTTGAACTCCGCTCACGGATTGGGAATAAAACAGGCGGCACAATGTTTATACTAGGTAGCTAAGAAGTTATTAGCTGCGCATTTGTATGCTTGCTATAACGAGACGAAGCGCAGCCCTGATTTGATCGCTTGAGATTTGCACAATGACAGCAAACAAATCTTTAATGCAACTCCAGGATTTATTTATAACCGCTATTCTCGTATCGGCAATCGGATTGGCAAATACGAACGTCGCCTGGGCGCAGGCAGAAACCTTGCCTCGCAACAAAGGGATCGTGTCGGTGGTCTATGTGCGTTCCGATACGGAAACGCGCTTTGATTTCTTGGGTGACCGCGTGCGAGTCATTCCGCCTGCCGGAAGCGAGTTTCGCGGCTCTACTACGACGGACATAATTTCGACAGATGTGGCCTTTGGAATTACCAATCCCCTTGAAGCTCATATCAATATCCCGTTTGCCCGTGTCCAAGGGGAAAGCATCGGAGCAGACGGTCGGGTAATCAAGAACCCCGCACAATCTCCGAGCGAAGTTGGATTGAGCAACGTGCGATTCGGCGTACGTTATAATATTGTCAGTGAGCCGTTCGTATTGACCGCTAAGTTTGATATTAAGACTCCAGCGAGCGCGGCAGACGTGGAGAAAGCTTTCAACGGAACTGCGCTTCCCGTCCAGGAAGGACAGGTTGATTTCGATTTGACTGGACAGGCAAGCAAGCGAGTGTTGCTTTTCAATCGCTCGTTCCGCCTGGACGGAGAAGCGGGGGTGAGGTTTCGACGAACGCAAAAGGATGGTGCGCTCGACACATTCACAGGAGAGACATTGCCTATCTCACCGGCCAAGGAATTCATTTACAATTTTCGCATTACGTATGCGATAACGCGGCGGCTCTCGCTAACGCTGGCGGGCGACGGGATTGAGCAGGGGGATTTTAAGGTGCCTTTCCGTTTCATCCGTGTAGGAGAAAACGGCGACCTGAAAACAGTCGGCACCCAGGGCAGTATCCCGCCCGGATTCAATTCTGATTTCGAGGAACAAACGGGCCGCAGAATTTTCTCACTCGGCCCAGTAGCTAGTGTCGCAGTGACTGGTCGAACAACTATTTTCGGCGGCCTTCTCTTTACAGTGTCCGGGCGCAACTATCCCGCAGGACAATTCCTTGTTTTAGGCGTCAGTCGAGCTTTCTAGTAATCAAGACCTGATGTTCTAGCGATGTGGGGCACTAAAATTTCAACCGGCTGTCGTTATGCTCGTAGGATTATGGCGGTCGTTTTTTTTTCTCCTTAATAGGGATGACTTCCGCGTACTGGGCGGCGGCCTTTCGATTCGAGAGCGCGCCTGGCCGCAGGGTCTTCGCATTTTTTGCAATCTTTGGCGCGGCTTTCATCTTCTACGCCTTGTCGTTAGTCATTCTTCCTCAGCTATATAAAAACAATCAAACGTTTGGGTGGGCTTTCTTCATCATCCTTGTGGCCGCAGTTTTTCGCCTGCTGATTCTTCCGTCAGGAATCAGCGAAGGATTCACACTCGGAAAGATTCGCGATGACTTTATGGGCCGCGCCGTTGTCTTTGACCGTTTCCTTCTTTACGATAACGATGTATGGCGTTACCTGTGGGATGGTCATCAGCAGGCAGTCGGACTCAATTCATACGCTCATGCGCCTGCGGACCTTGAGCCATACAACGCTCGGGCCTTTAAAACAGACGCACAGTTGCAACAGCGATTGTTCCCGTCAGACACCTGGCGTGACATATGGGAAAACGTCAGCTATAAAGAAGTGCCGACCGTTTACCCTCCGCTTCTCGAAGGCGCGTTTCGGCTTGCGCACGGGCTTGCGCCGGGAAGCGTGATTTGCTGGAAGCTAATGCTGGTCGCGTTTTGCCTCGCCCTGTGCCTCACGCTCGCCGCATTGCTCCGAGCCTCCAATCTCCCATCGCATTATCTGGCAGTCTATGCATGGAATCCGCTCGTCATCAAAGAGGTCGCCGGGTCAGCACACGCAGATGTGATACCTGCTTTGCTTATAGCGCTTGCGCTACTGGCGTTTATTCGCGGAAATACGGGTTGGGGAGGGAGCATGCTTGCGCTCGGGGTGTTGGCCAAACTAAGCCCTATCGTGCTGTTTCCATTCGTGTGGCTTAAAATGACCTGGCTCGATCGCATCGTTTCAGCAGCAGTCGTAATACTTGGTTTCGCTCCTTTTCTCGCCTCAGATGGAAACCTCACAGCAGGGTTTTCGAGCTACTGGCAAGAATGGATTTTTAATCCCGGCGCGTTCGAGTTGTTTCGCTGGGCATCTTTACAACTTACTCCGGCCATCAATCCGACCATGGCTGCCAAATCGCTGTGCGCAATTCTCTATCTCGGACTGTTAATGATAATTTGGCGCAGGCCGGAGAAAGGCCAACTAGACCTCGCGCGCAAGTGGCTGTTAGCGCTGGGCGGGCTACTCTTTTTCAGCTCTGCCGTTATGCCCTGGTACTTTGTGTGGGTGTTGCCGATCGCTGCATTGTGCCGCAAGCGAGCGTGGCTCATTTATTCCGCACTGTGTTTGCTCTCATATTGGGTATATAACCGAGGAGACGGATATGAAGAAGCCTGGCGGCTCATCCTCATTCATGGCGGATTTATCATGGCCTTCATTATCGAAGAATTGAAACCGAGAGGGAAAGGTCGGGGGCTATTTCAACAGGAGGCACTCAATGAATCGCCGTGAATGGTTGAAGCAAGTCACAATCGCCGCATCCGCAAAGTTGTTTCTTAAGCATGGCTTTCATCAAAGCGCTTTCGCCACGCAACGGGCCGCTCTATCAAGCCGTGCGAAGATCACACTTGCCTTGCTCGCAGAGACAATGCTGCCCGGCGGGCAAGACAACCCGGGAGTCAATGGGATGACTGCATTGCGGCTTGTTGAAGAGCGATTGTCAGCCAATCGCGCCTGGCTTGCATTTTACAGGCGCGGACTAAATCACTTCGATAGATTTGTGTACGAAACGACCCTACGATCTTTCGCAATGCTTTCTCCTTCAGAGCGTGAAGAAATTCTTTCGGCATTTTTGGAAGCGGTCAAGGGCAGACAGTCGGCAAGCGGTAAACAGGCGATAGATTTTATGGAGGTTGTGAAACGAGATGCGCTTAACGAGTTGTTCACCACCAAGGCGGGATTGAGATGGCTAGGTTACAAAGGCAACGTGCATTTGCTCGGGCCATTCGTCGGCTGCCCGAAGAGGGAGGGTAGAAGGTAAATAATTTCGTGCAGATTGATCAGGCCGAATGAAATAGCATGAAGAATGAGAGCGAACCAGAAACCTTCAGTTCGACGCCGAAGGTGCTGATCGTGGGCGGCGGCGCGGCTGGCTTGGCAGCAGGCTACGCTCTTGCCCTGCGAGGCGTTGAGGTTGACGTACTGGAGTTCGGCCCGAAACCCGCCCCTGCGCGGCAGTTTCTCACCGATAAGTGGCCTGACGACTTGCCGCTCCGTGGTTTGGGCAAGGGCGGAATGGAATATTACTGTCCTGTGCACTTTACGCCTCAGCGTAACGCGCCATATCACTTTCCGAATGAAGTCGAAAATAGTTGGCTAAAGCGCACCCGCGTAGCAGGCGGAAAGACGCTCTACTGGACCGGGCACTCTCTCAGGTTCAGCGATTATGAGTTTCAGGCACGCGCTATCACTGGAAGGGGCGAAAACTGGCCACTTGGTTATGAACAGATCGCGCCTTACTACTCGCGCGCGGAAACCTTGATGGGCGTGACTGGATCAGTCGAAAGGTTGGCTCAACAGCCAGATGGGATTTTTTTGCCTCCGCTCGACCTGCGTTGCGGCGAATTAATACTACAAGAGACTTTGCGGAAAATGCAGATAGCGATGATTCCGGCACGCAAAGCTATTTTGACCGTCGGGCACAACGCGCGGCCTGCGTGCCATTACTGTGGGCGATGTTTTCTCGGCTGCAAGACGGCTGCGAAGTTCGACGCGTTCACCGGGCTATATTACAGAGCGCGCACAACAGGCAAGTTGCGGCTCCGACCGAACTCAGTTGTGCTAGAAGTGCTTTCGGATGATCGCGGACGCGCAAGCGGCGTGCGTTACGCTGACCGCGAGACTCGCAAGGTTTATACGGCTCGAGCTTCTGTCATAGTCCTGGCTGCTTCAGCAATAGAAACGGCGCGACTCCTTCTCAACTCAAAGTCGCCTGATGGAGGGCGCGGACTTGCCAACAGTAGTGGGCTTGTTGGGCGATACCTCGGCGAAAGCATTGGCATTCGTATCGAGGGATTACTTCCGCAACTAAGAAACAGCGAAGTCTTCAACGCAGACGGTAGTGGCGAGCATGGATTAATTCCGCGGTTCGTGAATCTCTCCGACGATTTACCGAGAGAATATGCCGGAGGATTTCTCTTTCTGACTCAAAGCGGGCCTGAGATTTTTCCTAGCTTCGCCGCGAGGCTTCCCGGGTATGGAGAAGCTCTGATACGCGCGGCACGCGCGTGGTATCCCGCACCTATTCGTCTTTACGGAGTTGCCTCGGTTACATCCCGTCGCGAAAATCGTGTGGTGCTCGACTACTTGCATAGGGACGATTGGGGGCAACCAACTGCGAAGGTTGAATTCTCATTTGGCGATGAGGATCGGCAAGTATGGAATGCGATGGCAGAACACGGCCAGGAATTTCTTGAAGCGGCAGGGGCTGAGTATATCAGTGTTGAACAGGTGGCGCCGGAGAACGGCGGAGGACTGCACGCATCAGGCACCTGTCGTATGGGAACGGACGAAAAAACTACCGTAGTGAATGCATTCGGCCGCACGCATGACGTAAAGAATCTTTTCGTTATAGACGGAGCCGCGTTTGTCTCTTCTCTCAACCAGCCGACGTTGACTATTATCGCGCTCGCTTTGCGGTCCGCTGATTTTATTGCTGACGGACTGCGTCGCGGAGATTTCTGAGATTCTACTTATAAGCCGCGGGCCGTGCACGGGTAGGCGTGGCATGCGAAAGCGTCTCCGACCTTCGACGATGCGATAGCGAGCGTCTGCGGTTGTTTTGCGGAGCAGTTGCCGTTTTTTCAAGATCGAGTCAAAAGCAGTGATAAAAATCTCGTGCTCGTTGTTCGAGCGTTTAACTGACGCGTTTGCTTATGCAGCGTAACTGAATAACGTCAAGCTTAGATTTCGCTCAAGATTTCGCAAAAGATAGAAATCCAGTTTAAGCTCCATGCCCGTAAACTAAACCAGATTGAAAAAGTTCTGGCTTGTTTCGAGCATTATCGTTTAAGTGACGATGCTCGAATGAGATGACCTTAGAGCGGTTTCCGCTTGTACATGTGGATCAAGTGCAGGCTTTGGAGTTCTGCTTTTAATTCAATGCCAAAGCGGCAGGCGTTGAGACGCACTCCAAAAATTAAACACCTGTCTGGCGCCCTCAAGGGATACATCTATAACGTTTTGTTTCCGTTCATAACCAGATGCAGGGCGCTAAGAATGAAGCGGTAGAGCCTCT
>CAZOOE010000101.1:0-15353 GCA_964581275.1 uncultured Clostridia bacterium | reverse complement strand
GGAGAAGGGAGAAGGCGGAAGGCAGAAGGCAGAAGGCAGAAGGCAGAAGTAAGAGGTCAGAGGCCGGAAGTCAAAGGTTAGAGGCCGGAAGTCAGAAGTCCGAAGCCGGAAACTGAAGATTAAGAGTCGGACGTCACAAGTCAGAGGCCGGAACATAAAGGTTAAGAGTCGGACGTCAGAAGTCCGAAGCCGGAACTCAAAAGTCAGAAGACAGAGATTAAGGGTCAAGACTCGGAAGTCGGAAGTCAGAACCCGCAAGTAGAGAGACTAACGTCAGACCTCTGACCAGTGAGCTCTGACTTCTGACCTCTGACTTCTGACCTCCGACTTCTGACCTCTGACTTCCGGCTTCTGCGTTCTGCCTTCCGCCTTCCGCCTTCCCCCTCTGACCTCCGACTTTTTTAACGCGTTCTGGTCAAGAGCTATGTGGCATCCGGAGAATCCAGTGAGGCATGCGATACCTGAAACGAGCTGGCCCACTGCCGAGGATGCGCATGGGTCCCTACTCTTTTCCCCAGTGAATGTCGGCTCGGTCAAGCTTGAGAGCCGGACCTGGGTGCCGGCGATGGTCCCCTGGCGAGCTACCGAGGCCGGGTTCGTAACCCCAGACATCGTTGAGTGGTATGGCCGCTTCGCCCGTGGCCGCCCAGGGCCAATCGTGGTCGAAGCCACCGGTGTTCGCGACATCGCCAGCGGACCGTTGCTTCGGATCGGGGACGACCGATTCATTCCAGGATTGCGCGAACTGGTCGAGACGGTGCGGCGCGAGAGCGGCGGGCACGCGAGGCTGTTCATTCAAATCATCGACTTTCTTTCCGTGAGGCGGCGTCCAACCAAGGAAAAATACTTCGCACGGTTCTTAGAATTGAAGCAGGATCATCGGGTGTTGCTTGCTGAGGCGACTTCCGATCCAAGGTGGCTTGAGGCGAGTGAGTCAAGCATTCGCGCTTATTTGACCAACGCCCCGGAAGACCTGTTGGACCGGGTGCTCGATGAGCGCGAGCTCGAGTCGCTGCGTTATGGTTATCGCGAGCGGGTCACGGACATGGATTTGACACACATCCGCGAACTCCCTCGCGTGTTGCCGAATATTTTCGCCGCCGCTGCGATGCGAGCGAGAGAAGCGGGGTTTGATGGGGTCGAGCTTCACTACGCACACGCTTACACTATGGCGTCGTTTCTGAGCGCGAAAAACTATCGGCCTGATGGCTACGGCGGGCCACGCGAGAATCGGGTGCGATTGCCGCTCGAAGTCTACCGCGCGGTACGTGAGCGAGTCGGGCAGGGCTACACGGTTGGTGTAAGATTTCTCGGCGACGAAGTGATTGAGAACGGGAGCCACCTTGATGATGCGGTTTACTTCGGTATCGAGTTCGCGCGTGCGGGCTTCGACTATCTGTCGGTTTCGAAAGGCGGAAAGTTTGACGATGCGAAGCAGCCGAAGGTTGGGCAGGCGGTTTACCCATATACCGGGCGCAGCGGCTACGAATGTATGCCGACTGTGTTGTCGGACGACCGCGGCCCCTTTGGACGGAATGTGCCGCTCGCCGCTGCGATCAAGCACGCGGTGAATAAGGAGGGATTCGCCACTCCGGTGGTCACCTCGGGTGGGATCTCTACCTTCGAGCAAAGTGAAGCTATTCTTCGCAATGGTGAAGCTGATATCATAGCCGCCGCGCGACAGTCGCTTGCGGACCCGGATTGGTTCCTGAAGACCCGGCTCGGACGGGGAGATGAGATTCGGCGGTGCGTATTCACGAACTATTGTGAAGGGCTGGATCAGATGCACAAGAAAGTGACGTGCAAGTTGTGGGATCGAGTGAAAATGGACGACCTGGGGATTTCGATTAGCGACGACGGTAAGCGGCGACTAGTTCCACCGCTATGGGAGCATTGAATATTCATCTTTGCGCGCTTTGCGACTCGGCTTTGCGATGAAGCGAGCTCGCGCAAAGACGCGAAGGGTCGCAACGACGCAAAAGCTCGCAAGGACGCAAACGCGTTTTCAGAGGAGAGCGAGGACGTAAGCAGGATGATGTACTGGCGCGAAATATCGGTCAACTGGGGTGAGTCGGACCCCTTCGGTTTGGTCTACTATCCGCGAATGCTCGCATGGTTCAACGACACCGAACACGAGTTGTTCCGGACACTCGGCTACCCGATCGACAGGATGATTCAGGACGATCGCACCACTTTTGTGATGGGTGAGATTCATTTTCGGTTTATCGGACCGGCAGCCTACGGTGATCGGGTAACGCTCAAGCTGGTGCTCACCGAGATGAGAGAACGCACCTTGCACTGGGACTGCAGCGCGAAGCTGACATTGACCGGCGCGCCGGTTACAGAAGGCACCGCCACTCGCGTATATGCTCGGATCAACGAAGACGGCACGCTCAAGTCCGCGCCGATACCGGAAGAGATGCGTCGGGCGCTGACCTCCGCCGGCGTAGTGACCTCATTCGCGCCAAAGGGCGGAAGCGAGTGAGCAAGGGTGGAGTCTGTGGTTCGGCCTTCAGTCAGGCGAAAGTTGTAGTTTCGTCATTCGGTGATCGCGTCCACTTACAAACTTCCGCCTGACTCAAGGCCGGTACTACGAACTGTTCATAGGAGTCACTGAATGGCGCAGACGGAGCCACAAATTGCGCTGCCTGACTATCCGAGTGAAATCCAGACCGACCCTCGCGAGATCTCATTCACACGCGAACACCTGCTGAAGATGTACTCGTCGATGAGGCTCGCGCGGACCTTCGAAGAAAAACTCGCAGCCCTTTACCGGCAGGGCAAAATCTTCGGCGCGGTTTATCTCGGGATGGGTCAGGAAGCGACGTCGGTCGGAAGCGTAAGCCTGCTTGAAAAGGGCGATCTGTTCTCGACCGTTGCGCGGAACCTATCGGCGTGGTTCTACCGAGGCGTCCAGCCAGAACACGTCATGGCTCGCTGGTTTGGAAAAGACCAGCCGCCTTCGAACGGGCGGGAGCTTGGCTTGTTTCTCGCCGATCTCAAAGAGTACGGCATATTCCCGTATCACAACGGATCGATGGCATCCTGGATTCCTGCCGGCGCCGGGTTCGCGCTGGCGTTCAAGATGCGGCGGCAATCAAACGTCTGTCTTTGTTTCACCGGTGATGGTGCTACAAGCCCCGGCGACTTCTACGAAGGAGTGAACTTCGCGGCTATTCATAAACTGCCTTTGGTGATCATTTGCGAGGTCAATCAGTTCGCCTACTCGACACCTCCTCATCTTCAAATGCCTGTGAAGAACGTCGCCGATCGCGCGCAGGCGTTCGGCATATACACCGAGACGGCCTTCGGGAACGACTTGTTCAACGTGATCGCGGCGGCGCGTCGCGGCATCGAGCACGCTCGAAACGGAAATGGTCCGGCGCTGATCGAGTTCAAGACCTTTCGCAGGCGCGGCCACGGCGAACACGATGACATGGCTTATGTGGCGAAGGAGCTTCGAGCTTTCTGGGAGGAGCGCGACCCGGTGGCGATGTATCGAAGGTGGCTCACGGATCGCGCGGTGATCGACGAACTCGACTTAGAACGGATCGAGAATGCGTGTATCGAGAGAATCGACGCGGCGGCAGAGTACGCATCGTCGCTACCGTTTCCGAAGCCGGAAAGCGTTGCCGATAGACTGTTCGCGGCTTCTCCGCACGATCCCAGGCCTGAGGATCGAAAGGCCATCTTTGAGCCAATCGAGAGTCCCGCGATCCCGGTGCTGACCGCCTCGAATGAACGGAAGACAGGTGAACACTTTTAAGCCGCGAACAAGGCGACCAGGACTGCCGGCAGTTGTCATTCTGTTGGTCCTATGCGCTGTTGCGTGCACCCAGCCATCACGGCAAGGATCGCGGACCTCCGAGCAAAAGCCTACTAATGGTTCAGCTGAAGCAGAGATTGATGTCTCATCGGAGGACGCGACTTCGGATTCCGACGACCCTTGCTCACAGATGTTTTCAAACTTCTTTGTTGCGGCAGACTCAATTTCATACGACAACTACGAGGTAGTTCGCCTTCACAAGACGATCTTTGACAAAGTAACGAGGATGGAGATACCAATCAGCTACGCGATCCTGAAGTCTGGCGGAAGGACGATTGCGACATTCGACGGTGTTTATTTTGGGGCCAGAAATCAAACCGCCTTCGGTTTCGCTTCGCCGCTCGGTGGAGAATCGAAGCAGCTCGTTGTTTCTCAAACGATTCCGCGCAACGGCAGACACTGGATCGTCGACCTTTCCTCGGATGCCGCGACCGTTTTCGACAGCCAGGAATGGGATCTCGGTCAGGAGGATGTTTGCATTCACGACTTCGACGGCGACGGCATCGCCGAATTGTCAATGTCTATAGGACCTTTTTGTGGAATTGGCGCGATGGCAATGTTTGAATGCCCGGTGATCGGGGTAGTCTTCAAGTACGATCCGCGCGCCAGGAAGTACCTGCCGGATGGGACGGCTTTTGCTCGTGAGCTCGACGGAATCGATGAGGATGCCGAAGAGATAGATCCTGCCGAGGAAGTGCCAGCCGGCAGAACCGGAACCTACCTTGCCAAGCGGCTGGACATCTTTCTGCGCTATGCCTACGGAGGCCGTGAGAATGATGGCTGGACGTTTTTCGAAAGAGCCTACAAGCTACCGGATAAGAAGGAAACCGAAGGCAAGATAAGAGCGGCCCTTCAACGGGAGCCGGTTTACAAGTTCGTTTACGGGAATAGGCCGCGCGTGGGAAGCTAAGGAATCATCGTGCTCGCGAGTCAGCAGACGACCAACAAACAAATGACCCAGATTACGTACCTCCAAGCAATCAGCAACGCCCTCCGCGATGAGATGCGTCGCGACCCGACCGTCTTTGTGCTCGGCGAAGACATTGGCGTGTTCGGCGGGGCGTTCAAGATTACGCAAGGCTTTCTCGAAGAGTTCGGGCCCGACCGAGTGATCGACACGCCGATTTCTGAATCAGGTTTTGTCGGAGCCGCGTGCGCGGCGGCGACTGCCGGCTTTCGTCCGGTGGTCGAATTTCAGTTTATCGACTTTATCGCGTGCGCGTTCGACCAGATCGTGAACGACGCAGCGCAGTGCTCTTACCGCTGTGGAAGTCCGATGCCGGTTGTCTTTCGCGGACCGACGGGCGGCGGGATCCACGCCGGGACGTATCACTCTCAGAACCCCGAAGCGTGGTTCGCCCACACGCCGGGGCTAAAAGTTGCGCTGCCTTCAACAGCGAAAGATGCGAAAGGCCTTTTGACTGCGGCGATCCGCGACAACAACCCGGTCGTATATCTCGAGAACAAGTTTCTCTATCGCCATTATCGCGAAGAAGTGCCCGACGACGACTACGTTGTCCCGATCGGCATCGCGGCGCTGCGGACGCTTGGCAGCGATCTCTCGATCATCAGCTACGGCGCCGCGGTCCATCTCTGTGTCGAAGTAGCGAGGATGCTCGAAGAGGAAGGCAGGTCAGTCGAGGTGGTGGATTTGCGCTCGCTGGCGCCGCTGGATCGGGATACCGTACTCGAGAGCGTTAAAAAGACAAACAGAGCGTTGATTGTTCACGAGGCAAACATAACGTCCGGCTTCGGCGCCGAGATCGCAGCTCTGGTGGCACAGGAATCGTTTGAATATCTCGACGCGCCGGTGATGCGAGTGGCTTCACTCGACGTGCCAGTGCCCTTCAGCCCGCCGCTCGAGATGGCCATGCTGCCATCGGTGGATAAGATTGCTACCGCCGCGCGTCAGTTGCTGGCGTATTGATGGACTGTGATGCGAGAACTCTCAATCGCCGGGATCGGCACAGGCAGCGTTGATCCGAGGAGATTGTCTGTTGCCTAGTTCCGCATTGTCAGCCATCTCGTGAATCGAAACGTGGGATAACTCGCGGCGAGAAGAATCAGCGCATAGATGCTGTTTCGCGTATCGCTTGCGACTGCGCCGGCGAGGAAGGCTATCGAACCGAGCAACGAGAACCCGGTGGTGTATGGATAGCCCCATGCTCGATAGGGCCGTCGGCGCGCCGGTTCGTGTCGTCGTAGAACGAACACCACCGAAAACGAGACCGCATAGTTGACTACGAAAAAGAAGGCGACCACCGCGAGAACCTGATCGACCGTGCCGGTCAGTATGAACAGGGCTGCGACCAGGGTCGAGAAGAACAATGCTACCGTCGGAGTCCCGCCTTCATTTGCTCGGGCACCTCGGGTCGAAAAGAGCCCGTCGCGGCTCATCGCGAACAGAACTCTGGTCGCCATCAACTGGCACGCATTGACCGCGCTAAGCATCGAGAGGATCATCAGCGTTCTGAAGATGCGATCGCCGCTCGGGCCGAAGATCGACTGCGCTGCCTTGCCCAGCGCAAGGTCGCTTCCGGAAATTTCAGAAATAGGAAGGACGTAAAGGATCGCAAGGTTGACCAGCAGATATATGGCGATAACAGAAAGCACTCCTCCCAACATCGAGCGGGGAATATCGCGGTCAGGATTTCGGACCTCTTCCGAAAAGTAGATCACCCCGGTCCAGCCATCGTAGGTGTAGATAACTCCTTGCAGCGCCAGGATCATCGCGACAAAGAGGTTTAACCCGTGGGGCAAGAGCGCCGGGGCGCTGCCCGAACCGCCGGTCTGTCCTCCGAGGAGAAAGCAGGCTACCACGAGCGCAATAAACGCCAGCGCTTTGAGGAGGCTGGTCAGATTCTGAACGCCGCTGCCCCAGCGGATACCACGCCACTGAATTATCCCAAATGCCAGTACTATGACTAGAGCGATCTTTGAAACTCGTCCACTGAGCGCCGGAGATAACACACCAGCGTACTGCGCAATGACCAGAGAGATAAATGCGGTGCTTCCACAAGTCGAAATCCAATCGCTCCATCCGACGATGAAGCCTGCGTAGTCGCCCAGCGCGTGGTGAGCGAACACGTACTGCCCGCCCGAACGCGGGATCATCGTACCGAGTTCGGCGATCGAGATGGCTCCAAGCACCGCATATAACCCGCCACCTATCCAGACGCCGATGAAAAGCCAGGGGTTGGTCAACTGCCGGGCAATCGTTCCTGGCGTGCTAAGGATGCCCGCGCCGATGGTGTTGCCGATTATCACCGCCAGCCCGAACCCGACGCCGAGAATCTGTAGCAGTCGTCCGCGCCCTACAAATGGACTCGTAGCGGCTTCAACGGATGACTGCAAGAGACTCCTCCTGTGAAATAGGGTTATGGAATGTTAACCTGGGCGAAGGTCTGGGCCTATCCGCACATCTGCCATCGATATCAGGCCGGCACAAAGACACACTCACAAATCAAACGAGTCTCGATCGACATCTTGTCTGGATGTTTATGTGGACCCTGCTGCGCGCCGGACCCTTATGCGTTGCCGACTGACTGCAAAGGAGCGGCCCGCAAAAAGGATGAGGTCCAACACGGGTCGTCATCCGTCTAGATTCCAAAGACCTGCATGAACACCTTGCGCGAATTCGGACCGTCGAACTCGGTCAGGATCACACTCTGCCAGCGGCCGAGAACCAGCTCTCCTCGATCTATTGGCACCGAAAGGCTGTGGCCGAGTACAACGATCCTCAGATGCGAGTCGGCATTGTGACGATCGCAATCTGAAAACTCCGGATCGTTATGCCGGTAGTAAGTATCGCGAGGAACCATGCGCTCGATCGTTGCTTTGATATCGGTCAACAGCGCGTCTTGCCACTCGTTAACGATTAGACCGGCGGTCGTGTGCAGCGATGACACTTGAATGTAGCCGTCCTTGACTCCAGTTGATTCCACGAACTCGCGAATGTCGTCGCTCAGGTTCACCAGATCGGTCCGCTCGTGTGTCTTAACCGTTATGGTCTTTGAGAAAACTCTGACCGCACCTTCGTTGGTGTGACAGTCAAGCGTCTCCGCGCCACTTCCACGAGCCTTTAGAGCTTCCATTTGTTTTCTCCTCCGAGTGCTGTGACTTTGTATGTTGCTGTCCTGCTTGGGTGAAGGCGGATTATACTACATCGTATGAGCGTGGCGCATAGCAAAAGCGACCGTCAAATAGCGTGGCCAGGGAACGATTACGAACTAGCTGATCAGCGCAACCATACAATTCACAAAATCAGCCATCCGGTCTGCGCAAAGCTTGGAACGCTTCCGAAGCACTAACAGCGCTTTGAACGTCGCCGGTCTGAGGAGGGCGGCTCTAATGATTTTTTTCGGATCGACCTGCCCATCGCCGTCTCGATACCTATCGAAATCGAGTGGTAGATCCTCATCCAACGGGTCAGTGATCGACCGAACTATCAGAAAAGGCACGCCGCGTCTGGCACACACTTTGGCAATGGCGGTCGACTCCATATCCACAAATCCTATCTCATTTGCATCGAGTGAGCTCGCAAGCGCGCGCTTTGACTCCGCCCGCCAGAGAATCTCATCAGTAGTAACCGCAGCGCCAAAGCGTACCCGCTCGATTTGCACTCGCTCTGCGGCGGAGAGCAGGCTCGCATCAGGGCTAATGTTCGAATCGCGCACCTCGCGAGCGATAACAAGATCGCCCGCCTGAAGCGATGGTGACAACGCCCCGGCAAAGCCGATGCTCAACACCGCGCGTGGGAGGCGCTGCTCCAGCCACGCGGCGAGATGCCGCTCGGCATTCACAGTTCCTTCGCCAGTTTCAACCAGCGCAAGCCCAGGGTGCGAGCTTCTACGGAGTTTCCCTAATTCATGGCTTAGCGCGGCAGTGACCAGTATTGGCGCCTGTGCGACGTTAGGCATAGCCGTGTTCTCGAAACCAATTGACCGCGCGTTCCAAGGCCAGTTCGATCGGATTCTGGGGCAGACCCAACTCGCTAGCCGCCTTGGACGCGTCGAACCACATCTTGTGACGCGCCATCTTGACGCTTTCGAGCGGAACGTCGGGCTCATGGCGAGCGATTTCGATGGACCAGAAGTTTTCCAGCCGAGCGTAAGTTTCCGCGACCCAATGCGGAACCTTCATTTTCGGCGAGGCGATTTCAGTTACGCTTGCAAGAATGTCAAATAACTCTTTGAGAGTCAGGTTGCGACCGCCGAGGATGTAGCGCTCGCCGACGCGGCCCTTCTCGGCCGCGAGCACGTGACCTTTTGCGCAGTCGCGCACGTCGATCAGGTTCATGCCCGTCTCCACATAGCCGAACATCTTGCCGCGAAGAAAATCGACGACGATCTTGCCGGTCGGCGTAGGCTTGATGTCGAGTTCGCCGACCGGAGTGCTCGGGTTGACGATCACCACCGGCAAGCCGCGAGAGGCCCACGCTCTGACTTTTTCTTCTGCGAGGAACTTGCTGCGTTTGTAATGGCCAATCATGTCTTCTATGGTGACCCGGGTATTCTCATTCGCAGGCGTGTCATTGTCATTCAAGCCGAGGCAACCAACGGTGCTGGTGTAGACCACCCGCTCGACGCCTTCATCGAAAGCCGCCCGCATGACGTGGTTGGAGCCTTCGACGTTGCTTTGATACATCTGGTCAGGATCTTTGCACCAAAGGCGATAGTCAGCAGCACAATGATAGACGGTGTGACAGCCCTTAGCGGCGAGCCTGAGCGAATCCAGGTTGCGAAGGTCTCCAGTTACGAACTCGATCGGCAAGTCTTGAAGATTATCGAGGCGGCTGGTTGGACGCACGAGGCAACGAACCTGCTCGCCGCGTTCGAGCAGAACACGAACGAGATGCGATCCAACGAATCCAGTTCCGCCAGTAACGAGAACCTTCATAAGGCCAGACAATCGGAGGCAGATCGGCGATTGGGAGGAGTCACAGGTCGGGAGGGGCGGCTTGCGCCGCCGTTTCGCGAGCAAGTCGCACCTTTCCGACCGCGAGAGTGCGCGGCGTCCAGAGTCCCGCGGAGTCTGGCTGAGGACAACAGAACGCGGTGACTTCCCGCAACAGATGAAGGCGGGCTAACCCCGCCTTCATCTGCTAATGCTATCAGACCTTTTTGATGTCTATCCCGCCAAATTCCAGACCGCCATTCGCATCAAGTCCCGCGGACTCTTTCTCAACTCGAACATCGCCGAAGCCTCAAATCCGCTGTGCATCATGCAGTTCTTGCAGAGTCTATCCTCCCGCGATTCCCAGTAAGCCCAATCCACGCCGTTCCAGAACTCGTCCCAGGTCTCGTAGTAGTGCTGACCGATCAAGTAGCACGGTCCTTTCCAACCCCGGGGGGTGCGAGTCACCGTGCTCCAGGGCGAACAGTTGTAATCCCGCAGGCCCGCCGTGAACTCCAGGTACATCGGCGTAGACATCAGACGATACTGCTTTGAGAGCTCGAGCACTCGCTTGAACTTGGTCTGAATTTCGCGCTGCGAGAGAAAGATATCGCGATCGACCGACTCGTAGTGATATCCAGGCGAGATCATCATGCCGTCAACACCAAGGTCGGAAGCAAGCTTGCACACATCCTCGATTTCGCTCATCTGAGTTTCTTTAAAGACCGTTGTGTTTGTTGTCACATGATAGCCAAGTCTCTTCGATTCCTTGATCATCTCGACAGCCTTGTCGAAGACTCCCGCTCGATCGCAGACCAGATCGTGAGTCTTCTGCATGCCATCCAGGTGAACGTTGATCGTCAGACGCTTGTGAGGTGCGACCTTCCCAAAGAGGTTTTTGTCGAGCAGCAGGGCATTGGTGCACAGATAAATGTGCCGCTTGCGCTCTATGATTCCTTCCAGCAGCTCTTTCAATTCAGGATAGATAGTCGGCTCGCCGCCGCAGATAGAAACGATCGGCGCCTGCGACTCTTCAATTGCACTCAAGCAGTCGCCCAGCGACATGCGATCCTCGAGCTTGCCGGTATGTCGCTCGAGCGCGCAGCCGAGGCACGCAAGGTTGCAGGTATAGAGTGGCTCGAGCATCAGCACCATTGGATAACGCTTGTTGCCCTTCAAGCCGTTCCTAACTTGATGACTGATGGCGTCAGTCGTGATGTGAAGTGGAAATCGCATAATCGTAAACCTGCTCGTCGTGCCGCCTTTCAGGCTTGAAACCAAGATCCGCAAAGAACGCCAAGATCCGCAACGAACGTCAAGAACAACTTCTGTGCCTGACGCGGCGCCTAATCTTCTCCCAACCGCTTTTCTATCATCCCAAGAGCGAGCAGCGGGAAGTAGGTCGCGTAAAGATGGTAACGCAAGTAAAAGACTCCGGGGAAGCCCGTGCCCGTCCAGTAATCATCTTTCCACGAGCCGTCTTCGCGCTGAGTCCTGATAAGGTATTCAACCCCGCGCTTCAATCCATCGGTTTGATCTTCGGCGGCCATCAGGCCCATCAACGCCCACGCGGTCTGCGAAGGTGTGCTCTGCCCTTGCCCCTTGCATCCCGGATCGTCGTAGCTTCTCGGCGACTCACCCCACCCACCGTCTTCGTTCTGAATCGCTCGAAGCCAGCACCCCGCAGCTTGATAGCGGGGCTCCATCATATCTTCACCTATACGGTTCAGCCCGTGAAGAGCCAGCCAGGTGCCGTAGATGTAGTTGCATCCCCAGCGCCCGAACCACGAACCGTCGCGCTCCTGCTCCCTGGTGAGAAACGCGAGCGCCTTTTGTACGACCGGATGATCCCGGCTGAAGCCGAGAACCGAGAACGTCTCGACTCCGCGCCCGGTGATGTCGCTGGTCGAGGGGTCGATCATCGCGTTGTGATCGGCGAACGGTATCTGAGTCAGAAACTGCTCGTCGCAGTCGCGATCAAAGGAAGCCCATCCGCCGTCCTTGTTCTGCATTGTCAAAACCCACGCCAGCGCCCGGTCCATCGCTTCGCGCCTGGACAACTCGAGTTGTTTGTCGCGAAAGCGGACCTTGCTCAGCGCGGTCAGCACCTGAAACGTGTCGTCGACGTCTGGATAAAACTCATTCGCGTATTCGAAATACCATCCGCCGGGCAGACCTTCGGGATTCTTGACCTTCCAATCCCCGGCTTCTTTGACTTCTCTCTCCAGAATCCACCCGGCCGCCTTTTGAAGCGCCGGGTGATCCGCGGACAGCCCCGAGTCTGCCAATGCGTTCATCGCAAGCGCGGTGTCCCAGACCGGCGAGAAACAAGGGGCGACCCGCAAAGTATCGCCCTCTTCGATCTCCAACTTCTCGAGCTCGCGAATCTGTGAGGCGGTCAGCGGGTGATCGTTTGCATAGCCGAGACATCGCAACGCAATGATCGAGTTGATAATCGGGGGAAAGATCGCTCCAATCCCATCGCTCTTCTCGAAGTGGTCGATCATCCACTGTTCGCAGCTCTTCAATGCTTTCTCGCGCGAGGGCGACCACTGCTTGCGCTCGAGCAGCTTTAGAGTGTAGTCGGTCGTGCTGAAGACTGTCTTCCAGAATCCACGGCGCGCCGACATGTTCACCGACTTGTCCAGCAAGAGTTCGCCGATATTCATTTGCTCGGGAACCGGGCAATACGGTTTGCTCGCCCACATGACCGCGAGTGGGACCACGATGCCGCGCGTCCACGCAGACATCTCGTAAAGATTAATCGGGGCCCAGGTAGGCAAGAGAACGATTTCGGGGGGAACTGCCGGACACCGCTCCCAGGGGTATTGGCCGAAGATGGCAAGGTAGATTCGAGTAAAGCTATTTGCCGCGTCAAGGCCTCCGAGTCCGCAAATCACTTCACGGGCCTTCTTCATGTGAAGAGCGTCGGGCGGGTCGCCGAGCAGCTTCAACACGAAGTAAGCCTTCGCCGATGCGCTGACTTCTGCTGGCCCGCCTTCGTAAATCGCCCAGCCGCCTTCGGGCAACATCCTTTGGCGAATGTAATTGGCTGCTTTGCGGCAGCGCTCTTCCTGCGAGCGGCCGATGAAGTACATTGTCAGAACGTATTCGGACTCGAGGATCGTGTCGCCTTCCAGCTCACCACACCAGTGGCCGTCGGTGTTCTGAATCTGGAGCATGTAGTTTCGGGCAGACTGGATTGCGCGCCCTACATCCACACGCAGCCTTTCGTCCACTCGCGTGAGCTTCGCTTGGTTCTGATTCAACATTCGGCTTACAAACTAATCCTTCTTTCAACGTGTTACGAGCCCAAGGCTCAAGCTCGGGTCCATCTAAAGCCAAGAATGATACTCAGATTGGCCGCCGCATATCAAGCATGGCCGCGGGGCAAGGAACGACGAAGTCCATAGAATCGTTCCTGAGGTCCGTCACCACTGACGCCCAATCTCTCTAAACCAGGAGCCTTTCGGGATGCGCCAGTTCCTGGGGTAGTGCAAAGTGGACGTTCTCGTCCTCGCCGGGTTGCTCTTCGAACTGCACCGCTCCCATTGCCCGGAGGTGCTCGAGCACTCGAATCACAAGTTCTTCAGGCGCCGATGCTCCGGCGGTCACACCTACGACCCTGGCGCCCTCAAGCCAAGCGGGGTCGATCTCGTTTTCGTCATTAACGAGATAGGCCGGCGTGCCGGCCACCGCGGAGACTTCACAGAGGCGCTGAGAGTTTGAGCTGTTCTGCGAACCGACGACCAGCAGCACATCAACCCGCTCGGACATCTCTTTGACCGCATTCTGGCGGTTCTGCGTTGCATAACAGATATCGTCTTTGCCCGGGGACTTCGCAGCCGGAAATCTGTGCTTTAACGCTTCGATGATATCAGCTACGTCGTCCAACGAGAGCGTCGTCTGCGTCAGGTACATCACGCGATTGGGGTTGGCAACCTCGAGCCGCGCCACATCGTCAACTGAGCTCACCAACTGCATAGGCGCTTCGCCCATCGTACCCTCGACTTCTTCGTGACCTGGATGTCCGATTAATACCATCGAGTAACCGTCGCGCGAGAAACGGACGGCTTCTAGGTGGACCTTAGTCACCAGCGGACAGGTCGCATCGATCACCCGTAATCTCTTAGTCTGTGCCAAATTGACCACCTGCGGGGACACGCCGTGTGCGCTGAAGACGCACACCGAGCCGTCGGGAATCTCTTCAATGCTGTCGACGAAGATCACACTGCGCTTGCTGAGGTTCTCGACGACATAGCGGTTGTGTACGATTTCGTGGAAAACATAGATCGGCGGCGGGAAGAAATCCAGCGCCCGCTCGACGATATCGATGGCTCGCACGACACCGGCACAGAAACCACGCGGCTTTGCCAACACTACCTTTTCAATGGGCATCTATTGATCCTTTAATCCTTCCGGTTCCTGTAAATACGGGCGCTCCTGATAACCCAAGTGAGCGCTAACACCAGAGTATAGCAACCAGGCGACCCCCGCTCAAAATGGTTCATACGATGGGTCCAAGACGGGAATTATTCAAAAATTGGGATTGTGAATGCCGGCTGTGACTCAAAACGCCGTCTAAGCCGACGACAGTATCGTGGCCTACACGAGCGATTCGAGTCCATGTGAGAGCGCGTGCCGATCGCGGGCCGCACGAGCTACCTTCTTCACAACCGGTAACTCCCTGCCGGTCATCTCGGTAAAGACCTTTTCGACCTGGGCCGCAAAGCCGTTGCCCTTGCCGACATACCGGGCGATCTGGGCATCGGCCGCAAGCGTCGCATTGATCTGGTCAATCGAATCTCGAACCTGCTGTCCTGACTTTTTCGCCTTTACCAGGGAGCCCACTTGATCGCGCAACGACTTGAAGAAGCGCTGCTGATCCGCAAGCACCGTCTCGGCTCCGCGGGGTCCGTGACCGGGACAGACGATTCGGGCGCCAAGCTTGCGAGCTGCGTCAAGCGTTGGGATCCATTTCTCGGTATCGCCGTCACCCACGTAATTATACGGCCCGTTTACGCACGCGTCGCCGGTGAACAATATGCGCTCGTTTGGCAACCACGCGACCGCGTCCCCGTGAGTGTGGGCGACGCCCAGGTGGATGAGCTCGACGCGATTCTTACCGTCGTCGAATACCATTTCGCGAGGGAAGAGAACTGACGGTGGTTTGAGCTTAGACGCGGCGACATCGGGCCGTGTTTTGGCGGTGTCCTCCCAGCGCCCCGGCTTGCCGCCATAGTAGCCGGTCTCATACCTCTTCAGTTCATCGAGCACCCCAGTGTGAGCTACCGGTGTCGCCCCGTTCTCGACCCACACTTGATTGCCGTAGGCGTGGTCGCCGTGGTGATGCGTGTCGAAAGCGAATCGGATCGGCTTGTCGGTGAGGGCTCGTATTTTGGGAAGTATCTCATTTGCACCTGATGGAAAGTTGGCATCGATCACCAGAACGTAGTCTTCGAAGATGATCCAGCCGTTGTTGCAATGACCTCTGCCGAGGTTGCCCTCGTGAAAGTAAACAGCCGGCGCAAGTTGGTCGACTTTGCCGACCTCAGGGTTCGCGGCGGCGACCACCGCCCTTGCCTCTTTCATCGACAAGCCCAGCAAGGCCGCGCCTCCGATCAAGATTTCT
>CAZOOE010000100.1:0-15457 GCA_964581275.1 uncultured Clostridia bacterium | reverse complement strand
GATTGAAACTTCGTGATCGCGGACAACTGCGTGCCGGATTCATCGCGGACGTTGTAGTGTTCGATCCGAAGACGGTGATCGACCGCGCGACGATCGAGAGTCCGCAAGCTCCGCCCGACGGAATTCCGTACGTGATTGTCGCGGGACAGTTGGTTGTCGATCAGGGAAAGGTGACGCCGGCACGTCCAGGAAAGGTGCTGCGCAGGCCTTAAGAGACCCGCGCAGCAGGTTCATCTCAACAGCTAGGAGCTAGTTGTTGTCGTTCGTTCCCGTTCCGGTTGCTTCCTTCTTGTCGCTCACCGGGATGCGCTTCACGTATTTGTCGTACCACGCAAGATAGCGCTGGTAGCGATCCTTTACGTAGCTGGGACGCGAGATGCCGTGGTTCTCGTTTGGATAGATCACCATCTGCGTATCTATTCCGAGGCTCCTTAGCGCCTGATACATCTGCTGCCCGCCCTGCACCGGTACGTTGAAGTCTCGTTCTCCTCCCAGGAACAGCGTCGGCGTCTTGATCCGATCAGCGTGCAGGAACGGATATGAAATCTTCTGATAGGTCTCCCAGGCCTTCGGGTTCCACGGCGGTCCGATCTCGTAGTCGTACTGGATTATGTATTGATCGGTCCCGTAGAAGGCGACGGTAAACGCGGTGCCCGCGCCGCTGGTGCCGGCCTTGAAGCGCGTGTCGCTGGCGACCATATAGTCAGTCAGAATTCCGCCATAACTCCATCCGCCAACGCCCAGCCGGTCGGCATCGGCAACGCCCATCTTTACCACGTGGTCGACGCCGGCCTGCAAATCCTCGACTTCGTAGTGTCCCCAGTCCGCAAAGATGGACCGCGAGAATTTAGTACCTCGCCCGGAGCTGCCCCGGTAATTCACTGCCAGCACCGCGTATCCGTTTGCGGCGAACAACTGGCGCTCGAAGCTCAATGAATGTTGATCCTGTCCGTTCGGGCCGCCGTGGATGCGCAGCAACATCGGGACCTTTGTGCCCTTCACATAGCCGATTGGGTACGTCAGCAATCCGTGCACCTCGGTGCCGTCTTTGCTTTTGAAATTGATTTCCTCGGTGGGAGCGATCTCCAGCTCGGCAAACAGCGCGTCGTTTTGATGGGTGATCTGGCGCAGCGAGCTGCCCTCCACCGCGTAGACTTCGGTATGCCTCGTGTCGCCACCCGAAAGTACGACCGAATGAGCCGCTGCCGAATCCCAGCTCGATACCACGATCGGCGGAGCCAGCAGGCGCTCGACGTTTCCACCTGCGAGGTTGGCCCTTGCCGGGTAGACCGAGCGGTCATCAGTGACAAGAAAGCGAATCGACTTGCCGTCTGAGCTAAAGCCAGGCGACGAGACCCCGCGGTCAAGCGCCTCGACTGCTTGCACCCTGGCAGGCGCGCCGCTTCCGTCGGAAGGTACAAGCGCCAGATGACTCATGCTATATGCGCCGTATTTTTTCTCCTCGCCCTCGAGGAACGCGATCCATTTGCCGTCGGGACTCCACTCGAGTCGGGAACGCCCGCCGCGGCTGCTCGCCTGCGTCACCTGCTTTTCGGTGGAACCCGCCTTGGAATCGGCAACGAAGATTTGGGCTGACGGCTCGCGATCGGGGTCGTCGGCGTGGTTACTCATGAAAGCGATGCGGCTGCCGTCGGGCGACCAAGCCGGCACCGCCTCGTCCCATTTGCTGGAGGTCAGCCGGTCCAACTTCTTGGTATCGATGTCAAACAGGTTGATGTAGCTATGCCGTCCCGATAAAAGATAGCCTTGTCCGTCCTGCTTGAACCTGTAGCGATCGATCACGATTGGCTTTGGCGCCTTTGGTCTTGCAGGCGCGCCCGGCCCGCCCCCAGCGGCTCCTTCTGCTGAAGGGGGCGTGTTTGCGTCGGCCTCTGGGTCCGGGTCGCCAACTACCAGTGCAAGTCGCTTCGAATCCGGCGACCATTCGTAGCCCTGCAATCGCCCCTTGAGCTCGGTGAGTTGCATAGCTTCACCGCCGCTGCGATCAAGCAGCCACACCTGATTGCCTTTGGTCTTGCCGGGCCGCGACGAAGTGAACGACAGGTACTTTCCGTCCGGGCTCCATCGAGGCGAGTTCTCGCTGTCCTGGCTCCAGGTGATCTGGCGATCGTTCTTGCCATCGTAACTGACCATCCAGATGTGTGAATTGCTCTTGTCTTCTTTCACGTCGATGGTCGATACCACGTAGGCGATCCAAAGCCCGTCGGGCGATATCTGCGGATCGCGCACTTCTCGAACGCGGGCGAGATCGTCGAGCTTGAGAGGCCGCTTCGTCGTCTGCTGTGCAGCGACGAAGTTCGTGATCGCAATCAGCAACATCAGAATCTGGGATAGTCTCTTGGCGCACATGTTTTAGTTCACCTCCTGAAGCAATAGACTCCACCGGTTTGAGAGCTACGAGATTGGCGGGATTTTAACGAAGAAGGTCATCGACGGCAAGGCAATGGGGCCACAATGCAGTGCAGTGACGCCCCTCTCGCTCTTCTGTAATTATCAAGTGAGCCTGGCGGCGTCTTGTTCTTCCAGGCCGGAATGCCCACTTCACTTCAGTCCGCCCGTACGGTTGCCGGCTCCACTTGCGCTTCCCTGCGGCGTCTCCCAACAACTACGAATATAGCCAGGCCGAGGATGTTCGTAATAACAATCAGGCCGCCAATCTTGGCTGCGAACATCACACCGCTCTCAACCTGGATTATCGGAACGATTGAGAGCGCTACGTATAGCAGCGTCATCAAGAAGCCAGAGACAGCAGATAGCTTCAGCCAAATTGGGGGCCGGGAGTTGGTCCCTCTTAACCCGACGAGCGGTATCGCAAACATCGCGAGATAGGTAAGCGCATAAAAGACTCCGGAAGCATTCCACAACAACTGAAACGCCTCCTGCTTTCCGACGCCGATGAGCCCCACAAGCCCAAGCGCAAGCGTCGCCGCGCCGACAAACAATATCGAATTGACCGGCGTCTTGTGCCTGGCGTGTAACCGGGTGAACCAGTCCGGGAGCAGGCGATCCCAACCCGCGACCATCGGGAGCCGAGTGTTGCCGGCAAACATCACACTGGATTGAGCGATACGAATACATAACAGAGCCATGACCGTGACTGGTGCGATCGCCGCCACAAAGCCGAGCGGCCGAAATCCCTCGCTCAGCACCTGCGGTATGGGCGCGATCAGATCGATCCGATTCTGCCCGACCAAAGCAAGCATCGAGCTCGTCCCGAGTATGAACATCACAGCGATCACCGGTGCGGCAAGCAAGACAGACCTGCTGATCGCGCGTACAGGATCACGGCATTCGCCCGCGTGTATCGCAACATACTCGAAGCCGCCCAGTGCTCCGAATCCCATCTTGCCAAGAAGGTTCAGACTCATCAGCGACAGCACCGGGACTTCGGTCGTGAGCGGATGATACTCGGCGAGTGATCCATTCGCTCGGTTGAGCCAGGGAAGAATCAGAACCGCGGCAAAAGTAATCAGCATCAGAATGCCGCCGGCTTTGTGGACCCATTTCCCGACGCCGAGTCCAACGGTAGCAATTAACACAAGCGCGCCGACAATGATGAAACTGACAATTCCAGTGAACCACTTGCTGCCGGTAAGCCACTCGCCACTCGGTCCGATGATATAGCTGAGGTATTGCGTTATCTGAAGTCCAATCTCAGACGTGTTCAAGATCGCGAACAACCACAGGTTCCACGCGACCAGGAACCCGGTTAACTCATTGAAGGCAAGCTTGGCCCACTGATACAGCCCGCCTTCGAGCGGCATGATCCGGTTGAGATATGTCACCACCATGGCGGATGGAACGTAGAAGAGAAGCATCGCGATCAGCCACAACACAACGTGAGAGGGACCTTGCTTTGCGGCTACGCCAATCCACGGAAGGCCGACAATGAACAGGACCTGGGTAAGAGCAAGATCGGTGAGACCGAGCTCCTTCTTGAAAACAGCGCTCCGCTGCTCTACGCGTTCCTCTGCATGCTGAAACTCTGCGGCGGTGTTTGTATCGTGGCTGGGCTTCATAGGTGATTTCGAATGCTTGAGATCTTAGCTGGTAACGACCGCGCCCGCCATCGCCCGAGCGCACCGGCGCCACGCCTAACCGGCTCTGGGCAGGTCGTTGGTGTCCCCAAGGCGGTGGGCTGATTCATTGTCGCCGACAACGCTATCTGCCTCTAGGTCTGTCTCGATTTGCTCGTCGGCTCGCGTGGTTAGCCCAAATGACCGGGCTCGAGGACGCCACATGTATTAGTCGCTGCGCTTGTTGCGGCCCGATCGACCTTCTGGAATAATCAAAACTGAACACAAGGCGCAGCTCAAATTCTGTGGCATTAAGACTTAGCCAAGACAATCATCCCCCTCGACGGTTAGTGCTGACGTCAAGAGGATCCTTGAAACTCATCGCGGCGCTCGCGCTGCTGACGGCTGCTGCTGCTGCAACCATCGCTTTCGCTCAATCAGGGAAGGGAACGGTCGCAGGGAGACGCACCTTAACACTCAACGTCATTGCCCACGTGCCAGATGGCATGCAATTGACAAAAGAAGACTTTGACCTCTATGACGGTGGGGCAGCGCAGGAGATAGAGAGCTTCAGTCGATTGGACAGCGGTTCACGTTTGATCCTTCTCGTCGACAGCAGCGCAAATCTCAAGGTGGAAGCAGCGGCATTGCAGAAGGCGATGGAGTCGATCATCAATGAGCTCTATTCCGACGATCAGATGATGGTGGTCGGTTATAACGAAACCGCCGAGATCCTGGAGGATATGACGCCGGATCTGGCGAAGCTGCAGGCGACGCCCGCGAAGATCATCCGCAAGGGGTCTCCAGGTCTGTTCGACGCAGTGGTCGCGGTGGCGGATGCGTTCACCAGTCAGGCTAGCATCGGCAGCGAGAAGCGCGCGATCATCCTTATCAGCGATGGCCACGATGCTGAGAGTAAGACGAAGTTCGATGACGCCTTGAGAGCCCTCCAAGAGGATAACATCGTTCTCTTCGCGCTACAGGCGGCGGACCGGACCCGAGGGGCGCTGGTGCGTGACAAACCAAAGCCGCCGATGGCGTTGGAGCAACTGACGGTTGGCACCGGCGGCGCGATCTATCCGTTTGAGAAAGCCGCCGAAGCAGCAAAGATCATTTCAGACGACCTGAGAAAAAACTGGTATCGGCTCGTGTACACGCCGTCCGGGATAAACACACTCAACATGCGACGGCTGCTCTTGATGTCTCACAACCCACACATTCAGCTTCGGACCAAGGGGTCTCACCCTCCCAAGTACCACAGGCCCTACTAGAACGGCCGGTGACTCATCCGGACAGAAAGAAAAAGGCATCGGACGAATCCGATGCCTCTTGGCCCCTCAGGTTGTATCTTGCGAGCATCGTTGGTGGGTGATGCTCATAAGTATGGCTTCGACTTGAGCAACGGGCGTGCCGCTGACTAGCTAATCTCGAAATTGTTTGCTTAACTGCTGACAATACGCTGCCAACTCTCTTAGTTTGACCGATTGACCACCTGTTGACGAGCGCTGCGGCTTGGGACATTTATGCTGTTGAGTGCGCAATGCTGGCACAAAGTGGTCAGGTAACCGGAACAAACTGGGGCTGCTTTGTGGCGGCGGGACGTACAGAAGTGTTTCGGTTTGAAAAGGCCAGGAGAATACCGAGAATCGAAAAGGATGTTATCAAAGACCAACCGCCGTGGCTCACGAAAGGAAGCGTGATGCCGGTCATCGGAAGAAGACGGAGCACTCCGCCAATGTTGACGAGAGCTTGGAAGCCGACAAAAGCGGTCAACCCGGCCGCCGTTAGTTTGGTGAACATGTCTGACGCCCCCAGGCTGATCGCCGATCCAGCAAAGACGAACGCGCTCAGGGCGATCAGGACCGCGAGTCCCCCGGCAAGACCCGTCTCCTCAGCGAGCGCGGCGTAGATGAAATCGGAATCTGAAATCGGGACAGTCTCCGGAAAGCCGAGTCCCAGGCCCTGCCCCATCGCTCCCCCCTCGTTGATCCCAAACAATCCCTGCGATTGTTGAAGCACCTTGTCAGCCCATGCCTCGTTGTTGCGCTGCTTAGCTTCTTGGGGGTTGTTGGGATCCACCGTGAGGTTCTTGGCTTGAAGATATTTTTCATAGTCACGCTTCCACCACCAAGTGTCTGGTGGCGGCGGCTCCCAGGTGTGCACCCATTGGTAAAAGCGAAAATAGATTCGCCCTGGCACGCCGAAACCGGTTGTGGCTTTTGATGCGCCGAAGAACACCGCAAACAGAACAGCTACAAGCGCCAATGCGTATGTCAACTGAGCCTTCTTGCGTACCGCAACGATGTAGAGCATCACGTACACGCCAAAGAAAACAAGCATCTGACCGAAGTCTGAGAGAACGAAGAATGGCAACACCGGCATAGCCGCGATGACCAGGAAGGGAATGAAATAGCGCGCCGGGGGCAGACCCCATCGCGTGCGCCTTAGATGACGATAGGCATCGGCGAGCATTCCAGCGAAACTCAGTAGGAAAAGTATCTTGACGCCCTCCCAAGGCGTCGTTTGCCCAAGGAATTTTCCTTCCTGGCTAGTCAACACCGCCAGCGCAAACGGCACCAGCGTCGCGAGACCGAGTATCAAAGCGTGCCGTTGAAACCATAGTAAAAACCTCTCGCTGTTAAAGACCCGAAAACACACTGCCATCGCGAGCAGGGCGGCGATCGGAATATAGGTATTCACCGATGTAACGATGTCTTTGATCGAGTACTCGTATACAGGGAGTTTTTGAACACCGGGTGTCTTGGGAATTGCTGAGACAGAGCCGAACATGAACGTCTTCTTTTCGTCGTCGTATCCGGTCTCAATATTGAGCAGACGGACGGTCTGCGCCTTTGCTTCGCGAGCCTTTGTGCGAGCCGCGCCACGAGCCCCATATTCTGGATCCGCGAAGAGACGGAACTGCATCAACTGTCCGACCGCAAACAGAAAGACCGCCGCAGTCAGCAGTATCATCTCGCCACGGAACCGCTGCCTGCGAGTCAGCCAGAAGAACGCAGCAAGCACCGGGATAAGCAACGCAAGATCGCGAGCGGCGACGATCTTACTTGGTTCGTAGCCACGAATTTCGCCCGACCAGATAATGGCTATGTATCCCACCAACGACGTGCCGAAGATGAGAATGATCATTAACAGGTGGAATGAAGGCCTCGTGGGTCGCGGCGGTGCGGCGGTGCTTTCCATCTGTTCCGTGTCTATTGCGCGCATTCCTGGCGTAACCTCCATCGAGTGCCAAATCCACAACGGTTGCCGGTACACGGACAGTTGACGGCTACATCAGCGCCGGCCATCGGAGCTTGCGCTCGTCCCTCCGGATGCTGAGCCCCTGACAAAATCGAGAGAAGCAGCCTTGGCCACAAGCTTCGCGGCAATCGGGGCCGCTGCCCGGGCACCCTGCCCTCCGTTTTCAACAATCACAGCAAATGCGATCTGCGGATTGTCAGCCGGGGCGAATCCAACAAACCACGAGTCGGTCGAACTGCTGGACTTGTAGTGCTTGTGCCCGTCCTGGTCAACGTAATCGACCACCGGATTCCCCTGTCGATCATAAACATAACAATCGCGGTCCGCTGTGCCGGTTTTGCCTCCAGCCGAAATGTGCACCGCAGCCGATCCGAATGCGCCGGCGGCGGTTCCTTTTTCGACCACCGAACGCATCATCGCTCGAAGCTGCGCCGCAGATTGCGGAGAGATGAACGGGCCAATCACTTTTCGTTGTTGGTCTGGCTCGAACGTTGGCGCGACAAATGAGCCATCAGAGCTTGCAGCGGATGCCGCGATCAAAGCCATCGACATCACCGACAAGTCGTCATAACCTTGCCCGAAGCTTTGAAGCGCGACGTCGAATTTGGTGGCCTTGCCTGAGAGGTCCATTTTCGGAGTGGGCGGCGCAAACACATAGTCGAACTGGTCTTTTTGCCCGTGGGTCACTTGCCAGAGGTTAAGCGAGCGTGGGGTCTTGTCATCGGGGGCAGTGGCAAACCACATCCTCTTCGCATAGTTCGCCAGTCGTTCCTTACCAATCTTCAACCCCAACTGCGCGAAGTATTGATTGCACGAGAGGCGAAATGCATCGTGAAGTCCGAGCGAGCCGTGTACCTCGCCGCCGTAATCCCTGATGGGCCTGCCGGACCCCTCGGGTATGAATCCCTCACCGCGACAGGTGAACCGTTCGTTGGTAATCCCCAGGTCGATCGCGGCAGCCGCAACGAAAGTCTTGAAAGTTGACCCTGGCCGATAATAAAACGCGGCGCCGCCTGTTACGAGGGTACCCAACGCTCGATTGACCAACGGGCTCAGCGGCTGGGTAATGTAATCTTCAGCTTGCTCGGTCATTCGGCGCCAGGTGCTTTCATCTCTGATCGATGTTGGGTCAAAGCTCGGAAAGGACGCCATAGCCAGAACCTCGTTATTTGGCAGTAGCAGCACCACCGCTGCCGATGGCTTGCCGGTGGATTGCAGAAGATTGAACGCCTCTAGCTGAAGGCTGGAGTCAATCGATACCCTTAAGTCTTTTCCGACCGGGTTAGGAGATCTTACCTGGTTATAGGCGCTTGTTGGTTCGGTGAGCCATTCCCGAAACGCGGCTTCGAAGCCTCCGGCGCCAAATATGAAATCCGAATAGCCGGTGAGATGCACCGCCGCAGGGCCGAGCGGATATTCGCGAGTGATGACTCCGGCATCGGACCTGTACCTGACCAGCGCGTTCTCGAGTTTGCCGGTTCGGTCGAGCACCCATCCTTTCAAACCACTCTCCGCCAATCTGAGGTTGCGGGCGTCGAACCGTCGAGCTTTGCTAAACTGCGCGTCCTTGTTCGAATCGGCCCAGAAAACCCAGTATGAGTGAAAACCGAACACGGTGAGAATCAAGGACAGAAAGGAGATTCTCAATCCTCGAAGCCACCGGTTTGTCTCAGCAGGGCCAAAGGCTTTTGGTTCATTCGGAGGTGAGATGTCGGATGGCGCTTGCGGATTTCGACGAAGCCAGGCCGCCCACGACAGCACGAGCATGAGGAGTAGCCCAAGCGATACGAAGATAAGAGTGAGGATGACAGGCGCCCACATGAGAGATGGCTCCTAACTCGCTGGAGACTTCAGAACGTGCACCGCGGCGCGATCCGGTGTTCCTGTGGGCTGTAAGGTTTCATTCTCAAACTGGTGCCGCCTTTCAAGCGATCTCCGATACCGTCAACCTGAAGTCGCCTACTCCGACAACGTCACCTTTGTTTAGGGTGCGTGCTTCGTCCCGGCCAAGTAACTGCTCGTTTACATAGGATCCGTTGGCGCTGCCCACGTCGGCAACCAGAACGACTCCGCCGCTTCGGAGGGTGATTGAGCAATGCAACCGCGAGACGCTCGGGTCATCGATTCGAACTGCGTTTCCGGCTGCCCGGCCTACGTAGGCTGGAGCGCCATCCAGTTTCAATTCGACGCGAAAGCTTCGCCCATCGCTACTGTTGAACAAAACGCTCTTTGCGATTTCTGAGTTTGTTACTGGAACAGCGTTCTGGGCACCGGGCGGCTGGTCCTGGTCGGTGCCAAAGCTCGCTCTTACTGTTGTAGACTTCGCAAACAAATCCCGGCTCGCCTCGAGTTCGATCGGTCCTCGTGTAACATATCGGCGGTTGTTGATGTACTCGTAAACCATGACTGTCAGCTCGTTACCCACCGCTTCAATATACTGTGGGCTGAGCGCGGAAGTTTCCTCGTAGGTGAACCGAACCTTGAACCGGTTGGGGGCGACTCGTCGGACGCCACTGTCGTCTTCTTCCAGGCTGGATTCGATCAGGTGCTCAATGCGCGATGCGAGGTCACCGACCACCCGCGGATTCAACGCGTGCTCGCTTCCAGAAACGGAGCCGCCGACTTTGGACGCAAGTCGCTCCAGGATTCGTCTTGCGACGGTCTCGGCCTTGTCGAGCACGCTGTCCTTCGCGTCGGCCATTGCGTTCAGAGTATATCGCCGATCACTCGAGGGCCGCCAGCTTGGAGCCTTGAATGTGGGTGTCTCGCTAATTATACTGCTCGGCTATGTCTCAACCCGATATCGAAATCAGAGAGTGTTCTTCAGTTGACGACTTCAAACAATGTATCGAGCTCGAGCGAGCCGTATGGAAGGACGACGACATCGGGATAATGCCGATTCGGCTTTATATGATTTCGAAGGCCTGCAACGCGCCCACAATTGGCGCCTTTGAATCGACCGGCAGGCTCGTGGGGTTCGTGCACACAATGATCGCGCTGATGGACAAGCGCGTTGTGTATCACTCACACCTGGCGGCGGTCATGGAAGGTTTGCGGCACAGAGATATCGGGTTCAGAATGAAGCTCGCGCAACGCCAGCACGCGATAAGTGCCGGTGTGCCGCTGATAATATGGACTTTTGATCCGCTGCAGTCACGTAACGCACACCTGAACATCAACAAGCTCGGCGCAATTGTTCGCCGTTACGAGTGCAACTACTACAGCGAAGGGTTATCAACCGTTTTTGATTCTGGAGTGCCAAGCGATCGGATATTTGCGGAGTGGTGGGTTTCGTCGCCTCACGTCGAGTCGGTGCTTGCGGGGAACCGGCCCCGTCTAGAGGGTCAGTCGGAATCTGTCTTGATTCCCGAAGACATCAACAAGGTGCGCGCGCGTTCGGCTGAAGAACATCTCCAGTGGCGGACGCGGGTGCGAGAGGGGTTTCAAACCCGACTTGGCGGCGGATTGATTGTGCGTGGTTTTGAGCGCGCAGATGGCACCAGCCGCTACCTGCTTGGACCAGACCAGGAGGAATTTCACTTCGAGGCATCCGGTCGTGTCGCAGCGAACCGCTAACGAGATGCGGAATTTCGCGGAACGCCCTCTTGTCAGCCGGGCAACAAATCGAGCACCATCATCCTCTGAGATTCTGTCAAAAGGGCAAAACGCCGTTGGCGGCGCGATCCAGACTCAATGATGACGCTACAACTTGAGCGAATCGAGCTACGAGAAATCGAGTTGCCGTTGAAATGGCCATTCGAGACAAGCTTTGGGCGGACTACGCGGCGTCGGATAATGATCGTTCGGGTCTTCGATAGGTCCGGGGCTTATGGTTATGGCGAATGTACCGCGCCTGAGGATCCATTCTATAACCACGAGACAATCGACACCGCCTGGATCATCGTGACCACCTATGTCGGGCCGCTGCTAGCTGAAGCCTCGATCAAACGCGCCGATCAGGTCAACGACGCCCTCGCTCGAATACGCGGCAACCGTATGGCAAAAGGTGGTGTTGAGACCGCAATCTGGGACCTTGAAGCGAGGATTGCCGGGAAGCCATTGTGGCAGCAGATCGGTGGCAGCCGCGAAGAGATCGCATGCGGCGTCTCGATTGGCTTGCAAGCGAGCCCCGAGGCGCTCCTCGAAAACGTTATGCGCGAAGTCGAGGCTGGCTATCAACGGGTCAAGATCAAGATAAAACCAGGTCAAGATATTGCGCTGGTAGAAGCAGTTCGACACAGGTTTCCCGGGATTCGGCTGTCGGTTGATGCGAACTCGGCCTACTCGCTTGCCGACGCGGAGCTGCTGAAGCGTCTGGATGAGTACAACTTGATGATGATCGAGCAGCCGCTTGCGGCCGGCGATCTCGTTGATCACGCAAAACTGCAGCACGCGCTCAACACCCCCATTTGCTTGGATGAATCCATACTTACTAGCAATGACGCACGTCACGCTGACGAGCTCGGGTCGTGCAAGATAGTAAACGTCAAGCTCGGACGCGTCGGCGGACACTCTGAAGCCAGATCGATTCAGGCCTTTTGCGCCGGCCGGGGAACGCCGGTGTGGTGTGGGGGCATGCTTGAATCGGGCATCGGCCGCGCACACAACATTGCGATGTCGACGCTCGAGGGTTTCAACTTGCCTGGCGACGTATCGGCGTCAGCTCGTTATTGGGAAGAAGACATCATCGAGCCTCCGGTTACCGTGAGCCCTCGCGGAACGATCGGCGTACCAACCGGCCCGGGTATCGGATACCAGGTGAAAGAGCGTCGCGTGGAGTCGCTTAGGAAGCGTCGCGAGGAAGTACGACTGCGCTAGGCACCCGGTCTCAGGAGTTCGTAGTCCGGCCTTTCTTTAGGCGGAAGCTTGTAATGCTAATAATTGTTTCGCCGAATGAGTACGAACTTCCGCCTAAAAAAGCCGGACTACGAACTTCAGAGGAGAGACTAATGTCAGAGTTCGATGGAAGGGTAGCAATAGTCACAGGGGGCTCACGAGGCATCGGGCGAGCGATAGTTAAAGAGCTCGCGGCGCGAGGTGCGATTGTGGCTTTCACCTTCACCAGGAGTCGAGACCTGGCGGACGGGCTAGTCGCCGAACTTCAGAGCGGGGAAAAGCGCGCGGTTGCTTTTCAAGCCGATGTGACTGATTTCGGCGCAGCAGAGACAATGGTGAAGGCAGTAAAGAGCGAGTTAGGGTCGGTAGATTATCTCGTCAACAACGCCGGTATCACTCGCGACAAGCTGATAATGATGATGACCCAGGAAGATTGGGATGCGGTCATCGACACAAACCTGAAGGGCGTGTTCAACGTGACAAGGCACGCGGTATCGGTGATGGTTCGCCAGCGGCGCGGCGCGATTCTGAACATTGCATCCATAAGCGGCGTTGTAGGGATGGCCGGGCAGACGAACTACTCCGCTTCGAAAGCAGGACTCATCGGGTTCACCAAGGCGCTTGCGAAGGAGGTAGGTCGCCGGAGCATCACGGTAAACGCACTGGCGCTCGGACTGATCGAAACCGATATGACCGCGGGATTGCCGGAAGAGTACAAGCAGAAGATGATCGAGCAGATCCCGCTGGGACGATATGGAACGGTGGAGGAGGTCGCACGGGTCTCGGCGTTTTTGTTGTCTGACGATGCCCGATATATCACTGGTCAGGTGATCCAGGCGGATGGTGGGCTTGCGATGTAGCAGCTGAGTTTGTCTCGAGCTATCAGAGCGATGGCTGGATCTGTCAGAGCTTTCTAAGGAAGTACGGGCGGCAACCGCGGCGCCGCCCGTACACCGATACGCAATCGTGACCGTTTCTACTCAATCGTGACCTTAAGGAAGAGAGGCTTAGTTTGAGGCTTACTTTGGCGCTCGACTTCGAGCATGTAATCTCCCGGCTGCAACGCCTTCACCACTTGGGCCAACTCCTCAACGCTCTTTATCTCAACACCATCGAGGCCATGAATCACATCGCCGTGCAAGAGTCCCGCGTCAGCCGCGGCGCTCCCGGGTTGGACCGAAGCGACGAACACGCCAGTTCGCACCTTGAGCTTGAGCCCCATCTGCTCGATGGTCTCGGGTGTGATTGTTCTACCCTGAATGCCGAGGCGTCCTTGCTGAATCGGTCCGCCTTCGCCGTCGGCGTCACCACGGTCAGACGGTTGTGTTCGAGCGTTGACGTTCTTTGGTCTTTCAGCGAGTTGAACGCTTACAGATTGAGCCTGACCTTCGCGTATGAAGTCAACGCGCGCGGTTTGCCCGACGGGCGTAGCCGCTACGGTGTCCGTCAACTCCCTGGCAGCTCTGACCGCCCTGCCGTTAAAATTGGTTATCACGTCCTTAGCCCGGATTCCCGCCTGCCCGGCTGGGCTGTCGGAGTCGGGTACCTCGCGAACAAACACCCCTGCGTTGGGCTGTAACCTCAGAGCATGGGCCGTAGCCTCGTCGAGGTCGGTCACAAGCACACCAAGATATCCGCGGGTGACCTTCCCGGCCCGCACCAGTTGCTTGAAGACGTCACGCGCGGTGTTTGAAGCAATCGCGAACCCAATGCCAATATTTCCCTGGCTCATCGGTCCCCCGGTCAGGATCATCGTATTGATGCCCACCACTTCGCCCTGCATGTCGACGAGCGGGCCGCCTGAGTTGCCGGGATTTATCGACGCGTCGGTTTGGATGTAGTGGTTGTATGTCGATTCACGAAGCTCACGCCCGGTGGCGCTCACGATACCGGCGGTCAGGGTCTGTTGAAGTCCAAAAGGACTTCCAATTGCGAGCACCCAATCTCCTTGCTGAAGATCGTCGGAATCGTGTGCTAGCAGGGCGGTCGGCAGGCTGCTGGCATCAATCTTAATGACCGCAATGTCGGTTTCGGGGTCAGCGCCGACGACCTCTGCCTTGAACTTCCTTCCGTCGGACAGCGTCACATTGATCTTATTCGCGTTGCCTACCACGTGATTGTTAGTGAGGATATAGCCGTCCTCAGTAACTATGAAGCCAGAGCCCGCACCCTCACGCCTTCTTGGGATACCTTGGCCGGGTAATCCAAAGAAGTCGGATTGCCCCGAATCGCTGCTCGGGTTTTCGACGATGCTGACGTAGACAACCGCAGGCTTGACAGCTTTGGCCACTTCTCGAAACGACATCGAGAGCTCCCCAGGCGACGGCGCGCTTGTGGACGCGACCTTCCGCGAGTCGGGGAGCTCCGGCACGTTCCGCGATGATCGGTGATACGCTCCTTGAATGATTGCTACTGTGACCACGAGCGCAGCCACTATGAAAATGGCAGCGAGCCACCCGCCCCGCGCCCCTCGCCGTTGCTTCCAAGGGTCCTGGTGTTTTTGCCCAACAAACCCGCCTTCATTATCACTCTCGTTCATTCGTTTCATCCTCACAGCCTCAAGATTAATAACTCAAGCTTAGCTAAGATACGCGTATTGGCGCAACCGATTCATTCTGGTATAGCCTCATCCGGACTTTGAATCGGGTTCACTTCATCGGCCTTCGACTTTTGGCCTAGTGACCTCCAATAGCGCACCAATCTGGCAGGACCGCTTGCACTCAATGGACCGTGGACTTTCAGGGGTGAAGAACGGGCAGTTCAATTATGTTGTGAGCAATCTTCGGCACGGAATCGCTACGCTTCAGGCACCCGAATCAAAAGACCTGTTCTTGGATCCTCCTCGATCGAGTCAGTCCATAGGACTTAAGCTGCCGGTACAAAGTGCTCGGCGAGATGCCGAGGATTTCTGACGCTTTGCCTTGATGCCAGCCGGTCTGTTCGAGCACGGTTAGTATTTGCTTTCGACGCAACTCGTCGAGGCTGCCCCCTCTGGACTCATCGTCATCCTCAGGGGTCACGCTGATCATGCGGTGGGTGCGAAGTTCCAGCGGCAGATCTTCGGCTCCTATTTCATCGCCGGTTGAAAGGATCACCGCACGTTCGATCACGTTTCTCAACTCCCGGACGTTTCCTGGCCAGGAGTAATTCATTAGCACCTGCATCGCCTCGTCGCTCAAACGTGCGTTCTCTCCACCGCTCACGTGACGGAGGAAGTGCTCCGCGAGCGCCGGAATGTCTTCGGGCCTATCACTCAACGGCGGCAACTTGATCGTGAAATTGTTTATCCGAAACAGAAGGTCGCTTCTGAACTTTCCTTCGAC
>CAZOOE010000099.1:6016-15523 GCA_964581275.1 uncultured Clostridia bacterium | reverse complement strand
TTCCCCTAGTCATATACCGCCCGGACTGGGACCCTGTAAAGCATGTTTCCTTCGCGCCACGGGGCGGACCCTGGCCGTCACACTGTGTTCAAGGTACGCGCGGCGCTGAGCTTCATTCGGATCTGGAGATTGACACGATCGCACATTACTTCCGCAAGGCTTCAACTCCTGACAAGGATGACTACTCAGAGTTCGCCGGTAGGGACGATCAAGGCCGCTCTCTCAAAGAGGTGCTAGAGCTTCGTGGGGTGAGGAACATATACGTTGTGGGACTCGCGACAGATTATTGTGTGCTGGAGACTGTGTTGGACGGGGTCAAATATGGCTATGAGGTTTACGTTGTGACCGACGCCATGAGACCGGTGAACGTAAACCCCGATGACGGGGAGAAGGCTCTAAAGAGGATGGCGACCAACGGAGCGCATCTGGTGACTAGCGAGGAGGTGCTCGATTTGGCCGGCAATTCCGCTAAAGCAATGTGAGTTGATGTCGCCGGCGCCGTCGGAGTTTCACGACTGCTTAATAACACCGCTATCAACGACCTCACCCTTCTCACTTATTGATTTGAAGTTCATCTCCGTCTCATCGAGTTCGATAATCATGAAGGAATTGTCCTGATCGAAGCTGGCAGCGCGCAATTGGCTCTTCATATCGATATCGCCGCGTCGCATCTTACCGCCCGCACCGGTGATGAAGTACTGGATACCATGCTGTGGCTTGGTGCGTTCGTACACGTGGTCGTGACCTGCAAACACCACCTGAACGTGGTAGTGAGTGAAGAGCGGCTCAAGGAGAGAGCGGAGCCTGTTATCCGAGCCGTGTTTCTTGCCGGACGAATAGATCGGATGGTGCATTGCCGCTATCTTCCAAATCGCCCTGGACGTTCGCAGTGAGTTCTCGAGCCACGTCACCTGTCCGGCATCGAAGGCAGTTGAGTCGAGCATAAAGAAATCCACCAGCCCGTTGCCCCTGCTGATCAAATAGTAGCTGGAGCCCTCCATGTTGAAGAGTGGGTAATTCAACTGGTCCTTGCGTCCCTCTTCAACGTCGTGGTTGCCGAGCACCGCATAAAACTTGACGTGTTCTTTCAAGAGGCCTTCGAAAGGCTCCTCGAAGTGTTTGACGAAATAGCGCGCGCTGCCGTTTGGATAGATGTTGTCGCCGACCGCCAGCACCAGGTCAAGCGACGCTTTGCGGTGGGCCTCCAGCATCTGAGCGGCAACCGCGAACTCGTCGCTCTCTCCTGTGCCAAAGTCCCCTACTACAGCAAACCTTGTCTTGCTGTCTCCCGCTCGGAACCCAAACACTCTCGTAGGCTTGAATAAGGACCCGGTTGCCAGCGTTGCGAGCGAAGCAAGTGCTTGTCGCCTGGTTATCAAGGCAGATGTCTTTTTGTCCATAGGTTGTGTCGATTTCTCCGTCGGGCGCGAGATTCAATTTTTTGATCGGCGACTAGATTATCCTTTCGCGTGTACATCAATCAAGTTCGCAAGTTCCGTATTCAGCATCGCTGGCACAATGCTTCTTGAAGTGCTGGGTTCTTGACAGCGCAATCTGACGGCACTTACCATCTTCAGTCATTCAGCAGTTCAGAGCCCTTTTTATTGGAGGACCAAGTTGCAAACTACACCCAGGCGAGCTCAACCCGACATACGAGCGATCGCGCGGCTGATCCCGCCGAGCGGCAATCTAGTGCAGGGACAAAACGACGTGGCGCTGCACCCAGAACTCGCTCGAGCCCTGAGCGACGTCGTCTCGGAAGGACTGAATCACTACAGTTTTTTTGAAGGCGTCGAAGAGTTGCGTCGCGCAGTCGCCGAGAAGCTGCGTCTCTTCAACGGCATCACTATCGACCCGGAGCGCCGCCCGCTCGAACTCATTATTACTCCGGGCGCTACCGGAGGATTGATCACCGTCGCGCATACCTACCTTCGCGGCCGGTCGGCAGTTGTATTCGAGCCATACTACCCTTATCACAAGCGCACGATGGAAACCGCCGGCGCTCGAAGCGACGTGGTGAAACTCCGGGGCGATAGCCTGGATCTCGATGTCGACGAATTGCGCCGCGTCTGTCGCGACGGGAAATCGCGCTCCGAATATCCGCTGAAAGCGATCATCGTATCTTCGCCGGCGAATCCGACCGGCCGAGTCTTCACCCGCTCGGAACTGACTTCGATCGTCGAGTGTGCGGCGGAGTTTAACTTGATGTTGATCTCGGATGAGGTCTACGAGCACTTTACCCTGGAGGCTGCGGACCACGTAGCGACTGCGTCGCTTGCTGGCGCATTTGAGCGCACGATCACGGTGAGTTCGTTCTCGAAATCGTGGGCGGTATCCGGCTGGCGCCTGGGTTACGCCTGGGGGCCGGGCGATCTCGTTGGCAAGCTCGCGCAGTTGGGAAATATATATTACGTGTGCACTCCCACACCGCTTCAGCACGCGCTCGCTCGGGTGCTGCTCCGCGACCCCAGCTACTACGATCGACTGCGAGTTGATTTCGCTCGAAAGCGCGAGATCCTGACGGGCGCATTCGAGTCAGTCGGCTTCGGCATCTATCCATCGCGTTCGAGCTTTTACGCTTGGGTGCGGATACCCGACCGGTTTGAAGATGCGACTGACCTGAATGAGTTCTTGATTCGTGAAGCGGGCGTTGCCGGAGTCCCCGGCAGCGCGTTCCTGGACGATCCGGAGCGAGACCTCTATATGCGATTTTGCTTCGCGCGCGAGGACGCGATGCTTGAGCTTGCCGTCGAGCGCATCGTGAAAGCTCTCAGCTGATGCAACTTGACTAACATTGATTGGGCGCCATTGGGATCGGGCAGAGTTTTCGCCCCGCCAGAGCCTGCTCCCTTCGCAACCACCATCGCTCTGCGAGACCAGCAATACGAGAAAATACCGGCCGCCGGTCCGGTAGGCAGATCACCTTCTGGAGAGACGCTCCTCGAGCTGCGCGCGTTTCACTATATCTGCTATTTTCGACTCGACTCGACCGCCAGCCTCGCAACGCATACACGGACGTCGATCTTCGAAGAAGGCTATCTCGCTCCAGACAGAAACCGTGCCAATGCCGCGGCACTCACGGCAGAGTTTGATCTCCTCTTCAACCGCCTCTGTTATTGTTCGTTTCGCCGCAACCATCTGTGTTACCCCATCCTCCTTATGATGATACCAATATTTTCAGGGTGGTCCGACAATATATTGTTGACATACTAAGGCCGTGACGTTGCAGTGTCAACCAGCGGACTGTTACCTGAGGGTTTTTGCGGGCTGGCCCTCTATCGACCTGGCTCCTGCAGCGTCGGGCTTGTTCACACGCCCCGGTTCGTCTATTGTATCTACCTCTGGATGAGCCCAGAATCACCGATCATCGGAGGAATCTATATGAGGATCAGACAGCGGGAACACGGGCGCATCGAGGAGATCCTTCGCGAGGAATTTGAGGCGGCCAGTCGCCGGATAAGCGATCGACTCTCGGAACTCGAGCGCCCACCGGTCGCCAGCAAGGACGATTCTCTGGATGGGGTCCGTCGTTTCTATCAGGACCTGACCGATAACGACTGGACTGAAGCGGATGAGGAGGCCCTCGCCGGCCTCGGTGACTCGACCGAGGAGGAGACTAAGCGTCTGATACGCGAGGCTTTCCGCCGTTCTCGTGTGCATCCGGTTCCAAGTCTGGCGTCGTTGATCAACGTTTCGAGAAAAGGGCCCGGCACGTCCGCCCTAGACCCCGCCGGTATTTCTTTTGCCAACCCAGACGCCGTGCCGGCAGCCGAACGCGAACGAATGGCCAACCTCCTGCACCGGGGCCTGAGAGCAGCAGCCAGCGAGATAGCCTCCAGATTGGATTTGACCAGTACAAAGGCAGAAGTGGTCCGCGAGCATTTGGAGGACGTTGAGGGGGCAATCATAAGCGAGTTCACACCGCTTGTGTGAGAACGGCTGGAAAACCTTGAGGAGGACTGAATGGCAGAATATCCGAAGCAATACATCGAAAAGCTTGATGCAGCGTGCGGGAAGGAAGCGTGGCCGCTCATCGGATTCTATCTTCTGGATATCGTCGTCGTTGCCGTCGCGCTTTATATCGTCGGTGAGTTAGCAAATAGTCTCCTGTAGTACTTGCCGGCGCCGCAAACCTACCCTTGGAAAGTATCAACTCCGACCACGGCCCCGATCCTGCGGAAGGGCTGAACTATTTCAATTATTTCACGGAAGTCGAGGAGGAGTTTGTCCGGCGGCGGGGGAAGCCGCTGTTGATTTCGCCGATGGACTGGGCGCTGGTCGAAAGTTGGAAGAACGCCGGAATCCCGCTTCATATCGTTCTCCGCGCCATCAATGAGTCGTTCGATGCCTACGACGCGCGCGCTCAAAAGCATCGCAAGATCAACTCGATTTTTTATTGCCAGCAGCAAGTCGAAGCCGTCTTTGCGGATTATCGCCTTGCGCAGGTCGGCGGTGATCCGGCCGGCGGCCTCTCCGAGACAAAACAGGGCGGCGCACGCAGGGAAGTGGAGCCCTTTCCTAAGGATGTACTCTTCGCCTTCCTTGCGCGATGTGACGATGAACTTCGCACTGCAGCGTCGCGGGCGCTGGCGTCGGGCCGTTCGGCGCTTGAAACTGCAATAGGCCGCGCCCGCGCGAGGCTCAAGGAAATATCGGTTGAGGTCGCGCAATCCTCGCGGGTGGACGCCGAAGCGCTCGAGCGTGACCTTGACGGGTTGGATCGAATCGTTCTCGAGGGTGCCCGCGATAGCCTCGGAGACGAAGAGCTTAAGAAGATTCGAGCCGAAGCCGAGACACATCTCCGCTCATATCGCAAAAAGATGGATAAAGCGATTTACGAGCAAACCGTTCAGAACTTCATTTCGCGCCGCCTTCGTGAGATGAACAGCATTCCGCGGATGAGCTTGTTCTACCTTTAGCAGAATCTCAGTCATTTCCGCAGTTTTGGGTGGAATCTCAACCGGCCCCGCCTAATCAGTAACGACCGAGTTTACTCGAATCGATGCGGCTTCCTGCCAAAGCCAATCACCTGTTATCGTGAAATTGTGAGCGATGCCTCGATCAACGTTGGCGATATTATAGAGGTCACAACAGAACGGCTTGCCTACGGCGGCGACGCGATAGCGCGGCACGAAGGCCTTGCGATCTTTGTTTCATTGGCTGCGCCGAAGGAGCGCGTTCGGGTCCGAATAACCGAGCGAAAAAGGAACTTTGCTCGCGGCGTGATTGATCAAATAATGGAACCATCGTTACAGAGACGCGAGGCCCCGTGCCGGTACTTCGGATCGTGCGGTGGATGCCAGCTTCAACATCTGACCTATGACGCGCAACTCGCGTCAAAAATAGGATTCGTTCGCGATGCGCTTGAGAGAATCGGCCGCATAGATTGGCCATACCCCATCACTATTCGTCAGTCCTCTGAGTTTGGCTATCGCGCTCGAGCTCAGGTAAAGGTCGACAGAAACGCCCGCAAACTTGGGTACAATCGCGCGGGCTCAAGCGCAGTGTGCGACATCGCGAGCTGTCCCATTCTGGTGTCCGAGCTTGACTCCGCGCTTCATTCGCTTCGAAGCGCTTTGAGCGGGGCGGACGACGATCACGCTCTGGCCGATCTGTCGAAGGTGGACATCGCTGCGGGTGACTCCGCGGTCTCGTTTGAGCCTTCAGTCGCCGGGCTGCCTGACGGCGTTCTTTATCGAACTGTGAGCGACGCGGTCTACAAATTCGCCCCTTCGACATTTTTTCAAGGGAACCCTGGTCTGCTCAACGATATGATCGACGAAGCGATTGGCGAAGCGTCCGGTGCATTCGCGATCGATGTCTATTCCGGGGTTGGATTGTTCACGATCCAGTTAGCCCGTCGTTTCGATCGAGTCGTAGGCATCGAGTCCGACGCCGAGGCTGCGAGGTTCGCTCGCGAGAACATCGCGGCGAATTGTGCGACGAACGTCGAGTTTCACAATTCTGTCGCTGAGTCGTGGCTAAAGAGATTCCTGGAAAGTCAGGGCGAGCAGCCTGATCTTGTTCTACTGAACCCGCCTCGAAGCGGCGCTATGGAAGCGGTCCCTCACATTGTCGCGCTAAAGCCTTCGAGTATTGCCTACGTTTCTTGCGATCCGACGACGCTCGCGCGCGACCTTCGCGCCCTGCTGGATTCAGGCTATGAGCTTTCGCGGGTCACTGCGCTTGATCTCTTCCCACAGACCTATCATGTCGAGACGGTCGCCGGGCTTCGGGCCGCTGATTCTAGTCTTCAACGTTCCGCCACACACACAAGGATTAAGGCATAGATGTCCTAATTCGGTGTCGGTACTTGTAGATGCCGGCGACGAACACAAGATCGGGACAATACCGATTAGGCGAGGGCGCGCGTTGCAAAGCCGGCCTTCACCAACTAGAATCCTGCGCTTGGTTTGTGAGCGAATCGTGGACTGCTGAATCGCGCTCCCAACACAGGAGAAAACATGGAATCCGGAAACGATTTGAGCATCGTGGCGCTGGAAGCGCTGCGTAGCCGCATCACACGAATACTGCCCGTGCAGATCAGATCCTGCGTAGAAGCATTGAGCGAGGATCAACTGTGGTGGCGGCCAAACGAGCAAACGAATTCCGTCGGCAATCTCGTTCTGCACCTGTCGGGCTCGATGCGACATTATCTTTCCCGCGGAGTCGGAGGTCTTGAGTACCGTCGCGACCGTCCGGCCGAGTTCTCAGAGCGCGGACCGATTTCCAAGGCGCAGTTACTCGCGACTTTTGACGAGACAATCAGCCAGGCGGCTCGCGTGCTGGACTCGTTCGACACCTCTCGGTTCCTTAAGCCATCCGACGAGCCGAGCTACGTACCGACGGTCTTCGATGTGATCTTCAATATAGCTGTGCATCTGGCGACGCACACTGGTCAAATAGTCTACGTCTCGAAGATGCTGCAAGAGGGCTCTGTCGACGAGATTTGGATTCGAGCGCACCAAGGGAAATAATGGCAAATGAGTTCGACGCGGTCGTAATAGGCGCCGGTCACAACGGCCTGATAACCGCCGCATACCTTGCGCGGGCCGGTCTAAAAGTCATAGTTCTAGAGCGTCGCGAGGTTATCGGCGGCGCGTCAGTGACCGAAGAGGTTTGGCCCGGTTACAAGGTTTCAACGCTCTCATACCTGTGCAGCTTGCTTCAACCGAAAATCATTCGAGAGTTGGAGCTTGAAAAGTTCGGGTATCACCTCTATCCAAAGGACCCTGCGTTCTTCACCGCGTTTCCTGACGGTCGGCACCTGTTTTTCTGGCAGGACATGGCGGCCACACAAAACGAACTCGCAAAGTTCTCGAAGGGTGACGCCGAAGTCTATCCTGAGTACGAGCGCAAGCTCGCGCGGCTTGGCGAATGGGTCGAAGGTTTGCTTCTCACCACTCCGCCGAACATTATTCGCCGAAAGCTCGGCGACCTTATCGAGCTCGGCAAGCTGGGGATGGACGCTCTTCGGTTCCGCGATCGCGATATCATTCATCTCGTGAAGATCATGACTCAAAGCGTACGAGCATATCTCGACGAGAATTTCGAGTCCGAACAAATTAAGGCGACGCTCGCGACCGACGGGGTAATTGGCACAAACGGCGGGCCGTCGACTCCGGGCACTGCCTACATCATGCTTCATCACGTAATGGGCGGAGCGACCGGCGTTCGAGGGCTCTGGGGATTCGTGCGCGGGGGAATGGGTGCTATCAGTGACGCGATCGCCGGCTCCGCGAAATCCCGCGGCGTCAGCATCAGAACCGGAGCGCCGGTAGATCGGGTGTTGGTGCGAAACGGCCGGGCTTACGGAGTGGCGCTCGCCGGCGGTGAAGAGATCCACGCGCGAGTGGTGATCTCGAGCGCCGATCCGAAGATCACATTCTTGAAGCTGCTCGATGCCGGCGACGTCGACCCGGAGTTCCGGCGGGAAGTCGAGCGGATCCGGATGGAAGGTTGCTCGATGAAAATCAACGTCGCCCTCGATGCTTTGCCTGACTTCAAGGCCTTCCCAGGATCACAGCTCGGGCCTCATCACAAAGCGACGATTCATGTGTGTCCTTCTATGGACTATGTCGACCGAGCATGGGAAGACGCGAAAGCCGGCTTGCCTTCGAAGCATCCGCTGGTCGAAGTGACGATTCCGTCTACTTACGACGATTCGCTTGCGCCTCCCGGCAAACACATTATGTGTATCTTCGCGCAATACGCGCCCTACACGCTGAAAGATGCCAATTGGGATTCAATCAAGGACGAGTTTGCTGATCGCTGTATCGACGCGCTTGTCGAGTACGCCCCTAACATTCGTGACTCGATCATTCACCGCCAGGTGATTTCTCCGCTCGACCTCGAACGCGAGTACTCGCTTACCGGCGGAAACATTTTTCACGGGGACATGACGCTCGACCAGCTTTTCTTTATGCGGCCGGTGGCAGGTTGGGCCAAGTACCGAACGCCGATCGAGTCACTGTATATGTGCGGCTCGGGAACTCATCCCGGTGGCGGAGTAATGGGCGCACCGGGACACAATGCCGCTCGAGAGATCATATCCGACTGGCGTGGCCGAAAGCTGGGTTAACAGGCAAACAGGTTCGCTGATCAATTCGGCCGGTTCGATAGATCCCTTAAAAAGTTGACGTTCCGCTTTGCTCGCGAGGCAATTTGGGTTTATTATGGCGTCGACCATTGGTCTCCTGGGTTAGCCCACTTGATTTAACCACTTACCTCATGAGACAACCCATTGAGCACTATTTGACTAGTTTGCTAGCCCTGACTCTCGCGAGCGTTGGCATCTGGGCACAGAACAAGAATGCAAAGCCTGCTAAGACCAAACCGGCGATGGTCGATTGCTCAACGACTACCGATGGGCAGATCACCGACAACGTGAAAGCCAAGCTCGCCAGTACTCCATCCCTCAAAGACCAGTCCATCAACGTTGCATCAAGCGCGGGGATGGTCACGCTAACGGGCAAGGTCAAGACCAGTTCCGCGAAGGGTCTGGCCACAAGGATGGCGAAAAGCGTCGACTGCGTGAAGAAGGTCGACAACAAGTGCGAGGCCGAGGTCAAAGCCGTGCCGCCGAAGGCAAAGAACAAAAACGCCAAGCCGAAAAACTAATTAGATGGAAAGATTCGGGTGCGGCACCCATCACCACAGAGCGGGGAAAGGTCTCAACAAGCCTCTTCCCTGCTCTGGTTTTGAGCAGGCGATTTTTTCTGCAGCTAGATTCCAGCACGGCGTTGGCCCGACCAGCCTATGGTCTATGAGTTTCGGAGAGATCACTTGCTGGGCCATAGACCATCACGGATGACTCTGATTCGACGGGCTAGCGCGGACTTGAGAGACACTACTTCTTCGCTACCGAAATCTCTGTTGCCGGCCATAGTGGCGGACGCGTACTGCGCGGACACGCTGGCCGCGTGTCGCGCTGCGTGCGGCCCAGCTCTCGCTCCCCTGCACCCTGTTAACCGCTTACCCCCCACCCACGACCCGGCGCTGCCCGAC
>CAZOOE010000099.1:0-6006 GCA_964581275.1 uncultured Clostridia bacterium | reverse complement strand
TCTTCGTTGCTAGCCTAACTCCCGGCGTGCGGCCACAGCGCGGCGTCGCAATTGGTCCGACAAGGTGCCAGCTTCGCGGGCTTCGTCCGCCGAGCTGCCAGCTCGTCGTGCCATTGATAACCGTGCCCCGATCCTCGACAAGCTGGCGATCCTCGACAAGCTGGCGATCCTCGACAAGCTGGCAGCTTGTCGGACCATCACTAGCGAAGTCCCGCCCGGTGACACTATTTCCTGACCCCGAAAAACCCTGGGTCCATCAGATACCAGTTAACAAGTCCGGCCGCCAACCCGATTCCCAGGACTATTAGTACGACTAGCTTCTCCTTGGCAGTTGTGGGTTTACCACCACCTTTAGGAAATATCATCAGGTAAAGTCCTCCGATGACACAGACAGGCGCAAACGCCGCCAGCTTCATCGAGTAGGTCTGCTCCTCTAACAACTGACGCCAGTTGTAGTAGATCAGGAAGACGCCAACGAGAATCAGCACCAGGGCAAAGATTCGCGCTTTGATGTAACCCATATCGTATTTTCTCCGCGTGCACCTGAAGACTTACGTCGTCAGGTAGTCTTCTTCCCTTTTGGGTTTGCGGCGATCAGGATTGCGCCCCCGCTCATCGCGAGGGCTTCAAAAACGGCCGTCGTCTCATTCGAATCGTGTGGGCTCGCTACCGCCCTGGGAATGTGCAGAAGCAGAACCCAAAGAAAGATCATGATTCCCCTAGAGACGCTGCTATCCGAGTCGTCCAGGGGAGAGCGATGCCGATGCCCGCTGCGATGAGTGCGCAACCGGCAAAATAGGTCCAGAACAGGTGTCCAGGAATCCATGCAGGCACCAGACCTGCCACAAAATCAATATAGACGAAATGCAGGATTCCGCCGAGCGCAAGAAAGGCAGCCAGGAAGAATCGGCCCAACGGAACAAATTAGGCGGCGGATCGCGCCGGGCCAGTGTTTGGAACTTTGCGTTACTTTCATATTCGAACAACGATCTCTTATTGTCTTGCACGGAATCCGTGAGCCGTGCGGGGCTGCCTCAAAGGATAGTCAATGTTCTCTATCTCTTTTTCACTTTTGCTTCTGCTCTTTCCAAATTCTTCTTCACCCTGAACCTCACAATCCTGCTTATCAAGGCCAACGGAATTGGTTTATCCAAGGGAAATCTTACGGTACCCTTTGCTCCTTCATAAACGGATAGCTCCTTTTTGAATCCCTCAACTCCTCGTGGCGCAGGATAAAACCCGATATGTTTCTTGTAGGCACCAAAATGAACCAAGTTTCCTTTCAGAGTGAAGGTCGGTATTTGATATTTGATTGTTTCCTCCGCCTCCGGTGCCGCCTTTCTAATCGTCATCCTTATCTTTTGCAGAATCCTTTGAACATCCTCTGGGAAGTCTGCAATATATTCGTCTATGTTCTTCGGTGCTGTTTGATTAGCTCTCATATTTTTCGCTCCTCGTGTAATTCTGAACAACTTCCGAACCGATTAATGCCCGGCACCCGGCCGTCGCACGAAAGCTCCAAGCGGAGCGGCGTCGACGCAGACGGTCTTGGGCGTTCACTCCAACGTGAATTCTTGATAACGCTCCGGCGCGTATCGGGTGGCTAACAATCCGGTAGCTTGCTCGACCTCTATGTCCTGCACCAGTACACCTTCCAGCCCATAGGGTAAGTAGGCCTGGCAATGTCCTGACGGCCCTATGAGACTTGTCGCCGATTCTTGAAAGCGCAAAGCATAATTGACACTGGCGAAGTAGATCGTGTTCTCAATGCTGCGACACATCATCGCCTTCTCGTAGTAAGGACTGCTGGCGGCGCCCCACTCCGTCAGACGGACACCTGTTTTATCACTCCCTGTGTGGTGCGGATGAAAAACAATTTTGGCGCCTCTCTTCGCCGCCCATCGCACCGTCTCGGGATAGCGCCAGCCCTCATGACAGATCGCCACGCCAACCTTTATCCCACTGATCTCGAAGAGTCGCCGGGTATTGCCCGGCACGTAAAATCGATCTTCGGTCGGGTCTAGCTGGTTCTTGGTTTGGTATCCTTGAACATAACCCCGGGCGTCAATCACAAAGGAGACAATTTGCCGGCCAGCAGCCGTGAGTCTTTCCATCCCGAGGATCGTGGCCACCGCAAGCGTTCGCGACCACTGCGCCACGGCCTTGAGCACTCGCTCCTGTTGAGTCTGATCAAAGGGCAATACCTCAAAATCCTGTCCCCGCAGACCTGGGAGATACGCTTCCGGGAAACACACAATCTCCGCGCCTTGGGCCGAAGCCTCGGACAAGAATCGCTTGACCTTGTCTAAGCCCTCATCAAGGGCTGAGGCGACACAAGGCGACGCCAAGGCAATAATCATGGATGCCCTCCGATTTATGCAAATGATAATCGCCAGCTGTCAATTTACGGCGCCGATGGCGCCGACGCAGTGTCACTGTCGGATCGAATTGCACCCCTGCTCGCTGACACCACAATCGGTATGCCGACGAATGGAAAGTGCCCAAACAACTGGACGCACCACCGAATGGAAATAGTCGGCGGACGGTGCAGCAATAGCGGGATGACCAGCAGCGACATCACCAGCCAAATGGCCGGTCCGTATATCGACGCTACCTTGAGTGCGCCGTACCGGGAGGCGAGGACCCGGCGGATCCAGTTCGAACGCATGACCACGTAGACGAAGACGGCGGACCAACCAAAGGCAACACCACAGTGCATGAGCAATCCCAGAGCGGTGGTGCCGGCGCCACCAGTGAAGGCGGTGTCGCCCACTAGGGTGGCCGCAACGCCTTTAAACAGCCGCGAGAACGATGACCCGTACGCTGCCACACTAAGCACGCTCGAGAAAAGTCCGTCGATGATGGCTGTAGTGAGGCTTGCGAGAATGACCCTGCGGAAGGCATCGCGCGAATTGACAGTGTACGGTGCAAGGACAGTTGGCCTGGATTCTCCCTTGGACATAAACACTCAATTTGATTTGGCTAACCTTGTATCAAAAGAGAATACATGCCACCTTTTGCTATCGATGTCACCAACAGAACCTTCAACTGTGATGCCCATGAAAGAAGCAACGGCCCGACTCCAAAAGGCTTGTCCGGCGCGATTCCTCTCGGCAACTCTAACCTCCCAGCGTCCCGGAAATCTCGTCCATATTTCATGAGCGACTCTCATTCCAACTCCGTGCCTGCGGTAGCCGCGCACGATGAAGAATTCTGCAACGTCCCACACATTCTCATCGCCAGAGACGTGTGAACCCTTTTTCACTAAGACAAAGCCGGCAAGTGTATCATCAACCTTAACCAGAAAAGGGTAGCGAATGGCCTCCTGCCAATAGAGAGGAAGCGGCGGATAACCGAAGCGTCCGTTGGAATCAAGGTTCAGCTCAGTAATCTCGCTGAAATCGTGTGCATACAATTCAAGCAAGTTGGCTAAGATCGGCTGTTGGTCTGCTGTGGCTGCGACTACTTCTATTTGCATCAGTGACTCTGATACACGGCTGTTTCGAACTCGCCAAATAGAGGCAGCGACTTCTCATCGGCGAACGGTAAAACCTGCGACAGATACACCCCGCCCACCCCTTTGATCGGATCAATCCAGAAGTAGGTGTTGGCGAGTCCCGCCCAGGCGAGGCTGCCCGCCGAGCGGCCCGTGGGGGCCTCCTCCGTGTTGATCAGGAAGCTCAAGCCCCATTTCTTGGGCACTCCCGGGAAGATATCAACATCATTGGAAAGTGGCGGAATCACTGTCTTGAGCGGACCGACGAGGACCTTGCCAATGTGATTCGTTGCCATGGTCTTTACGGTCATTCGAGTTCGTTCGCTGGTCGCTCTACTCTATCAACTTGCCTTTGTCTCCCGGCAAAAGCATCTGGCGGTGCACCCACAGCGGAGCGTTGCCGTTCGATAGCAGCCGGTCGTGGAATTCCTGGAGCGAGAACTCTTCATTGCGATCGCGCTTGTAATCATCGCGCAACTTCATTATCGCAAGCTTGCCAACTGTGTAGACTAAATAGGTCGGATCAAAGGTCCCGCGCTCAGCTTCGATGCGCGACGGCGTTTCTCCCATATATGCGTTGTCGATGAAGAAGCGGGTCGCTTGATCGACGGTCATCGAGCGGGTGTGCTCGCGTATGCCGATTACAAACCGGCACAGCCTCAGAAGCGCGTCCGCAAGCTGGCCCATTCTGATCTTTGGATCGCCTCCGCCGAACCCTTCGTCGATCATCATCTGTTCGGTGTAGTGGGCCCAGCCTTCGACGAAACTGGCCGGGGCAATTGACCAAACCTTGCGGACCGGCGACGTTACCTGCTTGAGATACGTTCCCTGTACGAAGTGCCCGGGATACACTTCGTGAATCGATGTCGTCCAGAGCTGCGGGTAGTTGATGGAACCGAGATATTCCTCCTTTTGTTTTTCGGTCAATTTCGGATCGACTTCGGTAATCAGGTAACGGGCAGGCAAACGGCGGCTTTCGAACGGACCAGGCGTCCACATGCTCGCGCTCGACCAGCGCATGAAGTCAGGAGTCGGCGCCACAACCGGAGACGCGGCGCGCTGAAGCGTAACAATCTTTTTCTCCTCGATGAATCGCGCCAACGTATCGAGCTGCTTCTGCGCCTCCTCGACCAGGGTGCCGGCCTTCGGATGGTCACGTTGTATCTCTGCCCAGACTTCCAACGGCTGGCGCTTGCGATCGATCAGCCCCGCTGTCTTCCGGAAGTCCTGTTGAGTCTTTGCAAGCTCGCGCTCGGCGATCTTCAATAGCACATCCACCGGGACGTCGATGCCCTCGTCGTACTTAAGCTTGGCCTCGTAATTCTGTGTTCCAATCGCAAACGTCGCCGTTGGGTCGGGCTTTGTGCCTTGAAGGTGCTTGATATACTTCGCGATCGCTTCGGCTGCGGTCTTTGTCGACTTCTTGAATTCAGATTGAAGCTTCGGATCCTTGACCGAGGCAAACGCCCTGGGCAGATCGGTCAGAACGAAACTCAGCGTGCCCTTAAAGCTGTCAATCCCGACCTTCAAGAAAACAGCAGACGGCTTATGCATGTTTGCGCGTGCAGAATCCAGCAAGCGCGGGACAAGATTCTCCTTGGCGATAAGGTGACGGATCCGAGAATCGGCCGGGGTGTATTCGAACATGGCGATTTGCAGCAGGCCGGTGGAGATCAGGTCATTGTAAACCTGCGGGTTGCGCTCGTAGCTTCGAATCTGCTCGAGTTCAAGCAACCGCGCGTTCATGTTCGAAGACAGAATCTGGTAATCGAAGGTGTCCGACAAACGCAGCTCCAGAGCTGGGATTTTTTCGAGTCTCGCTTGGAACGCTTTGATGGCATTGCACTCGGCGAATAGCGCCGGTGCGCTGTAGTCTTCGAGCTGTCCGTCCCACGCGTGGATGCCGGTGGCAGCCGCAAGCACGGGGTGCCGCGAGTGCAAATCCAGGAGATACTCAGCAACGAGTTTGGGAAACTTGGCAGCAGCCATCTCGGTTTTCGACTCGGTCTTTTGAAACGGCGGAGCGCCGGATGAGGTAACCACAAAAGGCAGGAGCAAGACGAGAGCCAACAAACCGTAACGCCGGTGGCGACCCGACGGGGCGTGGCTTCGCTGCCGCCGCTGGGGCCGCAGGCATTGTTGCCTGCCCAGCGTCGCTCGGAGAAGAGACAGGCAGGAACGCCTGCGCTCTCCTGGGCGTCCTCGGAGGGACGTCCCTACAGGTCCCTCGGTTTTTCCGTTGCCTTCACCGCGGTTCCACCTCATCTAAGTTTCTAAAAGCTCCTTTGCTCGTTGAGTCGCTTTTACGACTGCCTTGATCAGCGTCACCCGCAGTCCCCCTTCCTCCAATTCAAGAATCCCGTCGATCGTGCAGCCGGCCGGCGTCGTAACCATGTCCTTGAGCTTTGCGGGGTGCTCCGACGTTTCCAGCACCATCGATCCGGCGCCGATGACGGTCTGCGCCGCAAGCTCGGTCGCCACGTCGCGCGGCAATCCTACTTTCACGCCGG
>CAZOOE010000098.1:0-15572 GCA_964581275.1 uncultured Clostridia bacterium | reverse complement strand
GACGCGACTCTTGTGTTTGTTGCGTTCGCCGGCGAGGAGCAGGGTCTGGTCGGCGCGCGCGCAATGGCCAAGCGGCTCAAGGAAAAGAATCGAATCATTCAAGCGGTCTTGAACAACGACATTATCGGCAGCGAAGTGAGCGGCAACGGCGTGATCGACAATCGCCGGGTGCTGGTGTTTTCCGAAGACCCAAACGATTCTGCATCACGCCAAATCGCTCGCTTCGTAAGACGAATCGGAGAGCGTTACTTTCCCGAGCTAAGCGTCGATTTGATCTTCCGCTACGATCGCTTTGGCCGAGGCGGCGATCACACCGCATTTAATCAACAAGGATATCCCGGCGTTCGAGTGACTACGCCGAATGAGAACTTTGCGAATCAGCACACGCCGACCGATACATTTGCTAACACGTCTCCTGCCTACACCGCAAAAGTGACAAAGATGAACGCCGCCGCGGCTGCCGCGCTCGCGCTTGCGCCTCGGCCTCCAGTTGTTAGCCGCCCCCCGCCGGCCGCAACCACTGACGCAGCGGGTGCTCCGGGTACCGCTACACCTACTGCATCGAACACGACGCCGCCGACCTCAGCCGAAACCGACGAGGCCCCAACGCCTCGCGCCCAGCCCACGGGACCGGGCTTGAGTCGGGGCTCAGGTTACGACGCAGTATTGAGGTGGGAGCATCCCGACCCCGAGCCCGATCTCGCAGGTTTCATAGTGGTGGTCCGCTCGACAACGGCTCCTGATTGGGAACGCGAGATCTGGGTGGGAAACGCAAAGGAGTTTACGTTGAAGAACACCTCGATCGATCAGCTTGTGTTCGGAGTGAAGTCGGTAGACAAGGAAGGCCACGAGAGCCTGGTCTCGACTTATGTGCTTGCTCCACGCACTCGCTGATTTTCGCGAAGCAGTGAACCTTGTACTCACTGAACGCGAAAAGCACGGCTCCGCAGGCATCTAGCTCGCAAGGGCTTACTGACATCCCTGGTCACCAGGTCTAGATCTTCCTCCCCGACTTTGGGAGGCTTACAAGATTCGCAAACACTCGATATGCCCCCCGGTTACCGGCCAGCAGTTGGCGGCGCCATTCATAACTCGCGAAGAGGTATGTCCCTTCTCCGAAGCGTGCAACCAGCAGCCCTCCTCGATTTGGCTCTTCCCCTGGATCGCTCGACTCGAGAAGGGCTTTGTATTCGCTTGACCACTCTCGCGGGACATTGATCGCTCGGTCAGCCAGCCAGCCGTCGAAGTCCTTCGACGTTATCGTGTTTGGTCTCGACATAAGCGGATGATTTCGGTCGAGTATCCTCACCGGAGCGCCCTCAAACGTGATTCGGTCCTTCGACAGCTTGATCGGATACGGAGCGAACTGAGTATTGGATAGCAACAGATTCCAGTCATCCGGGCGTTGACTGAGCACGACGAGATTGCCTCCCTGCCGCACGTATCGAAGGAGGCACCGGTTGTGCAACATCAGCTCTGGGTGCATCGAGTAGGCATTGTCGTCGACAATGATGGTCTCGAAACGCGCGAGATCACCGCAACCGATTCGAGACTGAGCGGCATTGTCTGCGTTGCCGTGCTCGGTGACGCTAATCTCCTCCATCTTTAACTCGCGGTGCTCGACGCCGAGTTCGGTAAGCGCAAACGAGAGCCAATCGTCCGGCCCTTTGATGTATCCGGCGTTAAGGCCATCAGCAACTTCGAAATCTGCTGCCTTCACGGCGATCTTCGCCGATCCTAGAGGATCCGGTGGAGCAGGCCTCTCGCGACGAAACTCGATCAATAGGGCGGGCGTAAGCGGCGGCTTCAGGATCGGTAGACGGAGCTTCAGCTTGATCGTCACCTCCTCGTCTTCCCGAGCGAAGGCGATATGGACCGGATCGTACTCGTCATCGGCCAGCGCGAGCGGCACAACCCACAGCGCGCCCGCCAGCCTGCCAGGCGTCCGATTGCGCACTCGCACCTGAAAGGCTATATCGCGCTGCTTCGACCAGTCTTTGACCAGCGCGAATGGGATCGTCGAAACCTCGACCGGTGAGGCGACATCGAATCTGGCCACCGCGCCGAGACGAATGTTCACCTGGCCGAGACCCACATCGGCAAAGACAACCAACCTGCTGCCAAAAGTCTCGGCTGGTTGGGCGCCCGGCAGCGATGAGCCGACCGAGTAGTAATCTTCATCGTACAGATGAGCCGAGGGCGGAAGCGTAACCGCGGCCGCGTTCGTAATTCCATATTCGAGCTCCTCGCTTGCGATACCGCCCGCGCCGACTCCAATAACTTCGGAGTCTTTGTAAACAGAATTCTTTTCCGAAGTATTGAAGTGCTCCGGTGCGCTGAATACCACGGGAAGAGGGCGAGCGCCGCCGTTACGAAGCACAAGCCGCGCCAAGAGAGTCTGGCCGGGCACCACCACCGGATCAACGACCTTAACTTCAAAGCTCAGGCCAAGAGCCAAAACCAGAGCGCGCTCAAGGGCGGCAGTGAAACGGACGACTCGTACGAAGTCAGGGCCGTATCGCGCCCGGAGCGTCTCTGGCGTTCCTTCCGCCCGTTTCTCGATAAGCTTCTCGACTAGCGCATCAACCAATCGCTCCCCGGCTGCGATCGCATCCACTACTCCCACACCGCCTACGCGCGGTTGTGCCGTAGAACGCTTCACATTGTCGGGAATCGTCAGTCCTTCGAGCAATCCACTGCCGGAGCTCGCCCGCTCCTTGATCTGATCCTCCGGAGTTGAAGCTATCAGCTTGTAATAACTGGTCTCCCGGTAGGGCGTCATTCGATCGAGACGCCCGCCGCGGGACCAGAATCGGTGATGGGCGGTCAATCCAATCTTCGAATAAGTAATCCCGCGAACCCGATCTGTTTCGTTAAGATCAACAATGACCTCCGCGGTGGGGTCATTGCTTCCTTGAAAGAAGCGGCGGACTCGCCACGCCTCATAACCGGCTTCTGGCGCCAGCTTTGTGGCGCCGGCTGCGGTGAATGCTTCGAGTGCCAAGCGAGCGACGGCTTGCTCGGCGCCTTCTCCGCTCTTCGGATCGTGATTGGTTATCATCACATCGGGTCGCAGCGAGCGGATTGCGTGGACCATCCGGCGAAGGGCCTCATCATGACCCCATATCCTCATGGTTTCATCCGCTGACTTCGAGTATCCGGTGTCTCGAAGGTTGAGGAAGAACACATCCGCGCCAAGGACGCGGGCAGCTTCGACTGACTCCCTTGTGTGAATCGCACCGAGCGCCTCATCAGTCTCGCCACTCGTGGTGCTGTCCTCGCCTTCGCCTCGAGTCGCGAAGAGCGCGACCGCGCGAGCGCCGAGCTTTTTGTGAACGTACGCAAGCGCGCCGTCGTCTTCATCGCCGGGCCGGGCCGCGATGCTTAGAACCGTGAATGGATTGGTGATCTCCCGCAGAGATTGATCAAGTGCTACGATGCCGCGTTCGTCTTCAACCCCTTCTTGTTGATCCTCCGAGCTGGCTCGTAACGGGACGCTCGTGGCTTGAACTAATAAGCATCGTGTAAGCGATCCGCCAAATACCATGGCGACTATGATTATTGATAAGAATTTCAACTTCATCTCGATAATTTAAACGCGACTCGCTAGAGCGCGATCATTTTATCATGCTCAAAGGAAACGCCTGGTAGGGACCGGCATCGACGCGCGCACCCCGCACCAGACCTGGCATACATGAGAGTCGTTCTGGAGACGAAGCGCCTCGCAAATTAAGCGGTCCACCTTGGATTGGACTCCCAACCCCGACGGACGCTCTAAACTAGGGCCCGCTAATACCGATGACCGCGCTTTTTGACCATCCGGTCGGCTGTGTTAGCATTGCCCACCGGTTAGAATCGACTAGGAATATGAGGTGATCAACCATCGGGAGCGACTTTCTTTGAACGATGAAGAAGACAAAGACGAAGACCACCAAACCTACCGTCGAGGATAGCAGCAAGCTCCGCGCGGCAAGCGAACGGAAATCCAAGTTGCTAATCGCCCTAACATGTATAGCGCTGTCTGCGTTTGCGGTAGTTCCTTTCTTCTTCATGGGGCAGTCGGAGACGGGCGCCGGACCGCTCGAGCTGCGGATGCCGACTACTCATGACATGTTCTTGCATTACGATCAGATGAGATCGTTTTACAACGGGCTTGCGTCCGGTGAGATATATCCGCGTTGGGAAGAAGACACCAACCGCGGATTCGGCGCGCCTACCACGAGCTACTATCCCCCGGGCGTCTACTATCTGACCTCTGCCTTTTACGCAGTAACCCGCGATTGGTTAAGAGCATTGTTGGATGCGCACTTGTTGATGATGATCGCCGCGGCCTGGGCACTGTACATCTATGCGAGGCAAGTAATGGGGCGCGCGGCGTCTATTGCGGCGATGGCCGCATACATCTTTCTTCCTTATCACATGGTGGACCAATATCAACGCGGCGCGATGGCCGAGTTGCTCGTGTTTGTGTGGATGCCGCTGATGCTGTTGTTCGGCGAGAGATTGATGAAAGCGCCGTCGCAAACCCGACCAAGATCGGTCCTGCTCAACATCGCAGGCCTTGCCGCAAGCTACGGCGCATTCTTGTGGTCGCATCCACCCACTGCCTATCAATTCACACTTGGGTTTGGAGTGTATGTGCTGGTGTTGAGCGTGCTGCTGAGGGAGTGGAAAGGATTGATAATCGTCGGTGTGGCGATGGCGCTTGGGGTCGGTTTGGCAGCGGCGTACTTGTTGCCGGCGGCGATTGAGCAAAACTTGGTTCACCGGGAGTACATCTCAGAGACGTGGCCTTATCACAAAACTTACATATTCGTACACGATCTGTATAACTCGGATGTACACAGTGGATTCTTTAAGCTGATCGACTGGATCTGGATAACCGGAACCGCGGTCATCGCGGCAGCGGCGATGACGCTGCTGTGGCTCAAGCGTCGAACCGTGGAGTCAGCGTCGCTAACACAACGAGTGCTGTTGTGGGTGATACTCGGTGGTCTTGCGAGCTTTATGATGACCCGGGCGTCCATGCCGGTGGGAAAGCTGATACCGAAGATCGATATCGGGGTATTCACCTGGCGAATGCTGGCGATCACCACTCTGGTTGTCGCCCTGATAGCCGGGGCATTCACGCAAGCCGCGATCGATGCCGCCACGCGGTCCTCGGGATCCGAAAGACTACTGTTTGCGTCATTGGCCGCCTTGGTGATTTTCGGAGGCGTGACGTTCAGCGCCGTTGCAGTTGCCAGGCCGATGATCGAGGCAGCGGTATTTGAGCCTGAGCCTGAACACTTGAATTGGGCTACGATTCCGAGCAGCGCTTCTGCTGATCCCACTGAGTTGCCCGAAGATGTCCCTCAAGCTGAGCTGGCCACCGAAGAGAACGGGGAGGTTGTGGTGGAGGAATGGAAACCTCAGCACCGAGTCGTTCGGGCCGATCCAACGGACGATGACAGCTTGTTGATCCGCACGTTCGGCTTTCCGGGATGGACAGCGGTAGTTGACGGCGAGCAAGTGCCGATCAAGATCTCGGAAGAATTGGGCGACATGGAGATCGCGCTGCGCGCGGGGACCCACCTGGTCACATTGGACTTTCTCGAGACACCGATACGCCGCGCGTTCAGGATCGTTACGCTCTGTTCGTTTGGACTCTTGGTCGCGATCGGCGTCGCGCCGCTCGTTCCTCGACTGCCAGCGAGATAGTGAGCCACGTTAGAACAAGAAGACCAGGTCGGGAAAAGCTGAGGAGTCGCAGTTCAAGCCCTGCATTTTTTGGTGCTTCTTCTTGACACTCGGCCAAGCGTGTCTGACAATCCGACCGTCGAGATACAGTGGCCCCGAGTCCAAAGGGAGGACACATGCCCCACAACTACGCTGACGTAGCTGCTTTGGAAGAGCTGCGCGAGTCAGGAGACTACGAGAAGATTGCGAGTCTGCTCGGTGTTGGTTGGCAAACAGCTTCTGAGTTTGATGAAGACGCCGTCCGGCTCCGGTTATTGGCCTCGGAGCTGGCTGGACGAAACGGCCAGGTCGACGAGATGGAGGCGGCGCTGAGTCCCTATCTGGACGGGGTCGACCGCGTCCCGTTCGCGTTGGCGGCGCGTGTAATGTTGATGACAGCGGTCTATCACTACCGCCGCAACGAGCCAAGCGAGGCGCTTCGGCTGGCTTTTCTTGCCGAGACAATTGCAGTGGTGCGCGATGACGATCTGACGAAGGGCGAGGCCATTCAGCTTCAGGGGCAGGCCCTTTGGTCGCTGGAGCGATGGGAAGAGGCCGCCCGATGTTTCGAGACCGCGGTCGAGATTTACGCGGCCGGTTCGCGTTCGTACTGGCTGGGCGTCGCTTATCTGTGCCTCGGCGCGGTGCGAAACCGTATGGGCGCCGTGGAAGATGCGCGGACGACGCTCGAGCGCGGAATAAAGATCTTGTTGAAGAGCCATGACGATTACAATCTTGCAGTCGCTAGGGTCAACGTTGCACTGGCACTCAACGTCATTGGCGAGCACGAGACCGCCCAAAAGTACCTTTTGTTCGCGCACGATACTTTTCAACAGATGGGACACGACCAGTACACCTACCTGACCCTCAACAGCATTGCGGCCACGCTCGTCTGGCTGAAGGACTATGAAGCGGCGGAGACATACGTTACCCGTGCCCTAGAGATGGGTGTGAGAGTGCGGAGTACTCAGATTGCGTCGACCTACGAGATCAAGGCCCGGGTGCATTTGGCGCGACGGGAATGGGACAAGGCGCAAAAGGCACTCGGGACCGCGTTGGAGATTGCCGAACAGGCCAACAGCCAGTCGCAAAAGGCCGACGTCCGGCGAACTCTGGGTAAGTACTATCTATCACAGGACCGTGACGATGAGGCCGCGGCGGTGCTGTGGGACGCTTTGGACCTGGCACACGATCTACGGGCATCGCTGCTGGAACTGGAGATCAAGGCGCTGCTGTCTCAGGCTGTCTGCACTCACAATCCGGTCGAGGCTTGCAAGCTGCTGAGCGATGTCGAGGCATCGCTTGGCTCGCGGCCGCTGGGTGAACTGCGCAGAGAGGCGCAGACCGCCAGGCGGCGGATCAATTCCCTCGATCAGGAGCAGTTCTTTATATTGTCGGATGGGAAGATTCCGCTGCTCGCCGACGCAAAGATTTCGCTGTTGAAATGGTTGTGGGCGAGGGCAATTCATAGGGCCCGAGGAAATGCACGCGACGCCGCGTCTATCCTTGGCGTGAATCCGACTTATATTCGTCAGCTTACGAAAGTGATCCCTCGCGATCTACTGCGTCCGCGGAAGAAGCGATCGAAAAGGAGGTGACGCTGACTTTAGTTCATGCTACCTCCGCGACACCCAAACCGAGTCAGTTTCTGTTGCCAGATGCCGCTTAATCCTTGTGTAGCGCTCGGCAAATTCTCGACATTCGTCCGCGGCGAGCGCGGCACTGCCTTGCGCCACCAGGTCCGAAAAGATCACGCCGTCCAGCTTCAACGAGTGCTTCAGACAGGCAATAGTCTTTTCGACGCGCCGGTTAGCTTGTGAAAATTGACAGGCGGCCGCGAACTGCTCGAATGCAGATTTGTAGATCGACATCAATCGCTGATCGCCCGCGTAACACGCCCGCCAGGCCCGCTGCCATTCCCTCGGCAGCGCATTAGCGGGACCCGCCACTACTCCGATCGGCAATTCGTTGTGCAATAGATAGCGGTTCCAATACTCGCGCGCGCGGCCAGCCAATCCGCGTTCGATATCGAACACCTGGAACATCAGCATTGCGTTTCCGACATAGATCCCGAACTCTCCCTTGTCTTTGAAGTGACCTGCGCCCTTGGTGTAGTTCCCGAGCACCCGCCGAGACGCTGACACTTTTATCCCAAAAATGAACGGCAGCCGGCTGAGCCGCTTTACGTCGCGTGTGCGAAGATGCGAGAGGCGAGGATCGGCTGCGATGTCCGCATTGTCGTAGAGAAAGACCGGGAGCCAATGGCCTCGGTGGTCGAAGAGATCGCTCACCTCCTGCTGAAAGAACGAGACAACGTCGACGAGATCGGTGATCGAAAGCGGCGCGATCACCGCCGCATCGGCCTGCGCTCCGAGTGCGCATTCGAGATTAGCCAGGGTCTCGGTCCGAGTTGCGGCCGTCACTCCCACCCACGCTTCAAGTGTTTGCACCCCTCGACTTGATAGTTCTTGATTGATGCGAGCGACTTCATCGACTTCGATCCCTATCAGACGCTGGCGCTCGCTATTGGCGATGTGGTTCCATTCTCCAGTAGTGCCCCCGCCGAAGATTATGTCCGCACCCAGCCCAGTCTGCGCGATGTGCCGAAACACAGCCCGCTGTTCACCCTCAATGATCCGGCCGCTTGGGTCCAGAACGGTTATGGCCGGGATGCTGAGCCCACGGCGCGGTTGGTAGCGGAAACGATGAGAAGCTGAAGGTCCTTCCGCAAGTTTGGTCTCGGTGTGCAGTGGATACGCTCCTAAATGTGCTCCAACTCCGCTACCGTTCGTTCATTCGTCAGATTGCCGGTGTTCAACGTTGACTTGGGCTCAAGCAGCAGCACCTGCACTTCCTCTTCGGCGATCGGAAGATGATCCACGCCACGGGGGATGATCACAAACTCGCCCTCCTCGACTCGAATGTCTCGATCTCGAAGTTTCATCAGTAAGCTGCCTTTCACGACAAGAAACAACTCATCCTCGGCTTCGTGATGGTGCCACACGAACTCCCCTTTTAGCTTAACGAGTTTCACAAGGCAATCGTTTAGCTCGCCAACGATTTTCGGGCTCCAATAATCCTGGAAGGACTCGAGCTTCTCTCTCAAGCTGACAGTCTCAATGGCAGTTGTTTCGTGCATAACAGATCAGAGCGTAGGCAACCGCGGGAAGAAGTGTCAAGCAAACGGGCCCTCACGTTGAAGCGAGGATGTCCATTGTGTATATTGAAACTTAAAGCGATTCCCGAAACGATTGACCGGGCCGTATTGGAGTCAATTGCGATTCTAGTTTTCTAACTGCTTGCTTGCTCGGCGCTTTAGCTATCCGCGCCGAGTTCATTGGCGACAAGCTTTTGTTGCGTGATCTTCATCACCCTTACTATTGAGGAGCCATCGATGGAACAACCCGCCAGAACCAACAAGGATTTGATTCAAGCTCTGGAAACGATGGGCAACAAGCTGCGGATTCACTCCATAATTGCAACCTCGGAAGCCGGCTCGGGACACCCGACCAGTTGCATGTCAGCTGCTGACTTGACTGCCGCAGTCTTCTTCTACGCGATGCGATATGAGGTAAAAAATCCAAAAAATCCAGTGAACGATCGCTTCGTGTTGTCGAAGGGGCACGCGGCGCCCTTACTCTATGCCGCGTGGGCGGAGGCGGGCGCCTTCCCGGTCGACCGATTGAAGACACTTCGCGAATTCACCAGCGACCTCGAAGGCCATCCGACGCCGCGGTTGCCGTGGGTCGAAGTGGCCACTGGCTCACTTGGACAGGGGTTGTCTTGTGGAGTCGGAATGGCGCTCAACGGCAAGTATCTCGACAAAACCGGAAGCAAGGTTTTTGTGTTGATGGGCGATGGTGAAGCTGCGGAAGGGTCAGTTTGGGAGGGGGCAGAGATCGCATCATACTACAGGCTCGATAACTTGATCGGGATCGTGGACGTCAACGGCCTAGGGCAGAGTCAGCGCACGATGTACGGCCACGATACTGAGGTCTACCGGCGCCGCTTTGAATCCTTTGGCTGGCATGCGGTAGCTGTGGATGGTCACAACGTGGCTGAGGTCATCAAAGCGCTCGATCAAGCGATGATGGTTACCGACAAGCCGACGGCCATTATTGCAGCTACCAAGAAAGGTAAGGGAGTCTCGTTTACCGAAGACAAGGATGGCTGGCACGGGAAAGCGCTCAAGAAAGGGGAAGAGCTTGACCGGGCGCTCGCGGAGCTTCAGCCGAAGGTCACGAGCACCGATCGGCTCACGATGAAACCGCCTGAGGGACGCGCTGCGGCGCCCAGCGCATCGGTGAAGGGTGTAGTGTCTGCGAGTCGGTACAGCGTAGGGCAACAGGTTGCAACACGCGAAGCTTATGGCAACGCGCTTGCTGAGCTGGGTGATGTCAATCCGCTGATCGTTGTTCTGGACGGTGATACGAAGAACTCGACCTATTCTGAAAAGTTCATGAAGGCACACGGCGAACGTTTTTTTGAATCATTCATCGCTGAACAGAACATGGTCGGCGCCGCGGTTGGACTTGGTGCGATGGGGAAGATACCGTTTGCGTCGACGTTCGCTTGCTTTTTGACGCGCGCGTACGATCAGGTACGAATGGCGGCGATATCCCAAGCGAACCTGAAGCTATGCGGTTCGCATGCCGGAGTATCGATCGGCGAAGACGGGCCTTCGCAGATGGCTCTTGAAGACCTCGCCATGATGCGAGCCATTGAGGGCTCTACGGTACTGTATCCGTCGGACGCAGTCGCGACTGAACAAGCGGTTCGGCTCGCCGCAAGCCATCGCGGGATCGTGTACATTCGAACCAGCAGACCAAAAACACCGGTCATTTACTCGAACGACGAGGAATTTGCAATTGGGCGCGCGAAAGTTATCAGGTGGAGCGGCGAGGATAAAGCGACCATTGTCTCGAGCGGCGTCACGCTGTTTGAAGCGCTTGCGGCGTACGATCAGCTCAAAGCAGAGGGCATATCGGTACGCGTGATCGATCTATTCACGGTTAAGCCGATCGATGAATCAACGCTGCGGGCTTCCGGAAGCGAAACAAATAATCTGATCATCGCCGTTGAAGACCACTCTGCGTGGGGTGGTATTGGCGATGCTGTCGCGAGCGCCGTATCGCCGGCCGGAATTCGAGTTCATCAGCTGGCGGTGCGCGAAGTACCGCGCTCTGGGAAACCGGAGGAGTTGCTGGCCGCGTTTGGCATCGACCGCACCGCAATCGGCAATGCGGTGAGGCAATTGATCCACCAATAAACTGGTGTCGCAAAGCTCATTTGCTCGATCGAAGTAATCGCGGGAGTGTGATTCACAGTGGGACGTGTCTGAAGACCCGCTCGTGACTCAAACGCAAATTGTCGACTCCCCAACTCCGTCAGGAGCATGTTTATAGAAGCGCAATGCTTTAATTGCCCCATTCGCGGCGACGGTTTCTGCGTTTCTTGACAAGCAGGAACCCATTCGATAACTTCACCTGTTTGTTTCACCGGGAGATTCCCGACAAACGTTGGTCTCATTAATCGGAGGTAGCAGATGGCAATCAAGGTAGGAATCAACGGCTTCGGGCGCATCGGACGAAATGTGCTTCGGGCTTCACTGACTCGCGGCGAAATCGACTTTGTCGCGGTCAACGACATAACGGACACAAAAACCCTGGCACATTTGCTCAGGTACGACTCAGTACTCGGCAACCTGAACGCCGACATCAAAGCCGGTGACAAAACAATCTCGGTCAACGGCGATGAATTTCAGGTTTTCACCGAGCGTGATCCCGGGAAGATCGACTGGGCGTCAGTTGGCGCAGAGATTGTCATCGAGTCTACCGGCCTGTTCACCAAGCGAGATGACGCCGCCAAGCATCTGCACGATACCGTAAAAAAGGTCATCATAACTGCGCCGGCCAAGAATGAAGACGTAACCATCGTCCTAGGAGTGAACGAGAAGGCGTATAACCGGAAAGAGCATCACGTGATCTCGAACGCATCATGCACTACTAACTGTCTCGGTCCGATTGCGAAGGTACTGCACGAGAACTTCACGATTAACAAAGGGCTGATGAACACGATCCACTCCTACACCAACGATCAGAAGTTGCTCGATCTGCCTCACAGCGATCTGCGGCGTGCCCGGGCGGCTGCGCTTTCGATCATCCCGACAACCACCGGGGCGGCAAAAGCGATAGGCCTGGTGCTGCCTGAATTGAAGGGCAAGCTTGATGGCATATCGTTGCGAGTTCCGACACCGAACGTTTCCATCGTTGACTTCGTGGCTGAAGTTGCCAAGAACACAACCAAGGAAGAGGTAAACGCGGCCATGAAGAAGGCAGCCGACGGAGCCCTTCGAGGCATACTCCAATACTCCGAAGAACCTCTCGTGTCGGTGGACTTTCGCGGGAACTCTCACTCGTCAATACTGGACGCGCCCTACACGAGCGTGATCGAAGGCAACATGGTGAAGTTGCTGTCGTGGTACGACAACGAGTGGGGCTATTCCTGCCGGGTTGTTGACCTGATCAAGTACATTGCCGAACAGGGACTCTGAGACTGATGCGCGATTCGTGATGCGTGTGCCGTGATACGTGATTGCGGATATCAGCCTGAGTGGTTCCGGTCATGGATCACACGTCACGAATCACGCATCGATTCCTTTATGCCCAAGCTCTCAATCACCGACCTGAATCTGAAGGGAAAGCGCCTGTTCGTTCGCGTTGATTTCAATGTCCCGCTCGATGACGACGGGAATGTGACGGATGACACTCGAATACGCGCGGCTCAGCCGACAATTAGTTACGCGCTTGAGCAGGGCGCTCGCGTCGTACTGGCGTCACATCTTGGGCGGCCAAAGGGTAAGCCCGATCCCAGGTACTCGCTGGGGACGGCGGCCCGTAGGTTATCTGATTTGCTTGGAAGTGAAGTCCAGCTTACGCCGGACTCGATCGGCGCCGAGGTGCGCGCAATGGCCGACGCATTGAAGCCCGGAGAAGCATTGATGCTTGAGAACCTGCGCTTTCATGCGGGAGAGGAGAGGAACGATCCCGAGTATGCGCGCCAACTCGCGGGGTTTGCTGACTATTACGTCAACGACGCGTTCGGCACGGCTCACCGCGCTCATGCCTCGACCGAGGGCATCACTCATTTCGTGGAGCGGTCGGCTGCCGGGTTCCTGATGCAGAAAGAACTTCAGTACCTCGGCAAGGCGCTCGAGAACCCTGAGCGACCGTTCGTTGTGATCCTGGGCGGCGCGAAGGTCTCGGACAAGATTGCGGTGATAAAAAACTTATTGAAGTCGGCGGACACGATTCTGATTGGCGGAGCCATGGCCTACACTTTTCTAAAGTCCCAGGGACTCGAGACCGGACGATCCTTGGTTGAAGACGACAAGCTGGATCTCGCGAGCAGCCTGATCACCAGGGCCAGTGAGCTTGGAGTCAGCCTGCTGCTTCCGGCGGACAATATGGTTGTCGATAAGGTAGCATGGGACACCGACCCACTTGCCACTGCGGCACGAGCTTGTGCGGTGACTGATATCAAGCCGGTGGAGGCGGGCCTCGATATCGGGCCCGAGGCGATTGGAGAGTTTTCAAAAAAGCTCGCTAGCGCGAAAACAATTGTCTGGAATGGACCGATGGGGATGTTCGAACGCCCGCCGTTTGACCTTGGGACTCTGAGTATTGCTCAGGCGGTCGCGGGGGCCAATGCGATCACCATTGTTGGCGGAGGCGATTCGGTCGCTGCCATTGTCGAAGCGGGGGTCTATGACCGCATCACACACGTTTCTACCGGCGGCGGCGCCTCGCTCGAGTTTCTGGCGGGTGATGTTTTGCCCGGCGTCGCCGCTCTTACCGATAAGTAGAGCTCGCGCAATAAGGGGTATCGGATGAAAAAAGAAGCAAGGTTGCTCTGTTTGTGGCTGACGGCAGCGGTGATCGCGGGGTTAGGCGGGTGTGCTCACAAGCCGGCCTATAGCGAAATGGACACTAACCGGAAATCCAGCACTCAGAACAAGAACCAACCGGTTGTGGGTGAGGGAACGATAGCCGCGCCGTCGCCAGTCGAGCCTCCGGCGGGGTCCCCTGCCGCTGCTCCGGCTCCCCCTCCTCCAACTGCGGCATTCAAGACACCCTCATTTATGGATCAGTCAAAGGGTGGCATAAGTGACTTGCCCGCATATCCCGGCGCCTTCAGGGTGAGCGTACAAGTCGGTCCAATTGAGGGAGCCAACACGATGTCCCTCGTATTCAAGACTGCCGCTCCTATGGACAAGATTGCGGCGTTCTATGAGAGGGTCATCAAGGACAACAAATGGACGGTTGCCGACAAGATCATTGATCCCGAGTTCTCTGAATGGAACTTGAAAAAGGGCGAAGCCAACAATGCGAAAGTCCAAATAAAGAAGGACCAGCAGACGAGCGCAATGAATATCATCATTGTTCGCGCTGAGAAGGTGGCCGACCCAGCAAAGTAACAGTGGTTGAGCGATGCGAAGACCGATCATAGCCGGAAACTGGAAGATGTATAAGACGATTCCTGAGGCGCTGGAATTCGTCCGGATTTTCAAGCCGCTTGTCGTTGCCTCCACCCATTGTGAGATTGTGATTGCGCCGGTGTTCACTGCGATCAAATCGATGGCGGACCGTCTTGAGGGCTCAAATGTGGAAGTTGCGGCCCAGGATTCCGCCGCGGACCCCGGACCCGGCGCGTTTACCGGTGAGGTATCAGCCTCGATGATAAGAGACGCCGGCGGTCGATGGGTCATCATCGGTCATTCTGAGCGGCGGCAGTACTATGGCGAAACGGACGAATCGGTCGGCGCCAAGATTCGATCAGCGGTCGGCGCGGGGTTATTGCCGATTGTTTGTGTCGGAGAGCGGTTGGAAGATCGAGATGCGACTCGGGCCGAGACGGTCGTGGAAGCGCAACTAACCGCGGGAATGCGCAACTTGACTGTGACTGAGGCCTCTCGTATCATCGTTGCTTACGAGCCGGTATGGGCGATCGGCACCGGACGGACGGCGACGCCCGAGACAGCGCAAGAGATGCACGCGTTTATAAGATCCCGTCTTGGAGCAATGTTCGGAGACAGGATTGCGCAGACAACCAGGATATTGTACGGAGGAAGCGTCAAACCTGACAATATTGTGGCATTGATGGATCAGGTAGACATCGACGGTGGACTGGTCGGCGGAGCGAGCCGGGAAGCCGACTCATTCGCGCGGATTATCAACTACAAAGAACGCGGGTAGGAGTCAAGAAGGTGCTTGGAATAATTTTGACGGTTCTCTACATTCTGTCTTGTTTTGTCCTGATAATGTTCGTGCTGTTACAGCCGGGCAAATCGGACGCGTCGGCGGTGTTCGGCGGCGGAGTGAATTCTGCGGCGTTTGGACCGCGAGGTACTCAAACGGTATTAGCCAAGATCACAATAACGGCGGCGATAGCCTTCTTTTTGATCGCGTTTCTATTCTCGATTCCTGGACTGTTTGACAAGAGGTCGCTCGGTGAAGGTGTGGGACCAGCCGAGCAAGCGCCGGCCGCTCCGGTGGCTCCGGCCGCTCCTGCTGAGACCCCAATTGGTTCATCGGGCGCCGCTCAGCCTGAAAGCCAACCAGCTGGCGTTCCTGCAGCTAAGCCAGCAGATCAAGGGGCGAAAAAGCCGGCTAAACCCGCCGCATCAAAAGACGCGGCGAAGCCTGCCACCGACAAGAAGGACTAAGAGACTGCGCCCGAAGCGCGAACGGGCGAGACTTCGCGGCTGCAGGGTCACTCCAAAAAGCCGAAGTGGTGGAACTGGTAGACACGTACGTTTGAGGGGCGTATGGGGCAACCCGTGGGGGTTCGAGTCC
>CAZOOE010000097.1:0-15623 GCA_964581275.1 uncultured Clostridia bacterium | reverse complement strand
CCAGAGTTACGCGTGCTGGTCCTGAGCATTCACCCTGAAAACCTCTACGCGGTGCGCGCTCTCAAGGCGGGCGCATCGGGATATCTAACAAAGGATAGCGCACCCGAGCAGCTGGTCGACGCCATAAGAAAGGTGTCGCAGGGAGGGAAGTACATCAGCCCGACCCTGGCCGAGAAACTTGCCTTTGAGCTTGAGAGTGACTCCGACAGACCACCCCACGAAAAACTGTCGGACCGTGAGTACCAGGTGCTTTGCATTCTTGCCTCGGGCAAAACGGTGAAGGAAATAGCCGAAGAGCTGTCGCTGAGCGTGCCGAGCATAAGCACGTATCGCGCCCGCATTCTGGAAAAGATGAACCTGAAGAACAATGCCGAACTGACCCACTACGCCATACGAAACGGGCTGGTGGATTGAACGAAACGTTATAGTTCCTAACCTGCCCAAAAACTTGTAGCTCAATCTGCTACAAACAACTCATCCATACAACTACGAAAGATTTAGAGCTGCAAGGACAGACTCTCCCGACTTCACACTCTATATTAGTAGCGAAAAAAATCACAAAGATTGCGCGTTTGCATTGTGCTCCAATGGAGCTCTTGAGGGGATGCAGAGAATGTCCATGACCAGAATCCTTATTGCAGACGATCACGCCGTGGTGCGCGAGGGGATAAAGCAGATTATTGCGAAGGCTCCGGACATGATTGTTTCGGGAGAGGCAGCCGACGGAGAGGAGGCGTTAGGTAAAGCTACGACGCAAGATTGTGATGTAGTTCTACTGGATATCAACATGCCAGACATGAGCGGAATCGAAGTCCTAAAACAGATAAGGAATGAGAATCCCAGACTCCCGATCCTGATCTTGAGCTTGTACCCGGAAGAAGCATACGCGATGCGTGCATTAAGGGCCGGAGCGTCCGGATACCTCACCAAGGAAAGCCCGCCTGAACAACTGATAGCAGCTATACGCAAGGTGTCTCTTGGAGGCAAGTACGTCAGCCCCTCTCTTGCTGAACGATTGGCGTGCGAGATGGAGGCAGACTCGGAACGAGTAACGCACCAGAAACTCTCGGACCGCGAGTTTCAGGTTCTACGACTCCTGGCAACCGGGAAAACGGTGAGAGAGATCGCCGAAGAACTATCGCTTGGAAGCCCGAGTATTAGCACCTATCGCGCCCGCATTCTCGCAAAAATGAAGATGAAGAGTGTAGCCGAGCTAACTCACTATGCCATAAGACACAGGCTAGCCGACTGAAGATTTGTAGAACAAATATCTACACGCAAACTCAAAAAACTATGACGCAAGAAACACAGTTTCAACGATATCCGCGACGAACCCAATCTTCTATATTGTGTAATGAAAAGAACGCAACTGTCGAAGAGCAGTCTGACATTTACTCAAAGCTGCGTCTGAACTGAACGAATCGAAATCGTAGTCCTCACTCTCTACCTCGCCGGTGCCCGAAACCTTCCTCCCCAAGGAGCATCTCAGTATGAAGCCCTCTACCTATAGCAGTCCGCGCTGGTTGTCCGGTACTCCAGTGGTCGCGACCCCGACGCCCGGCAGTACCAGTTTGAACTCACTGATTGACTTCCCGCCCACCAAAGGCAGTTGGAGATCATATTGCATTCGGGCGGTGCGAGTCGAAGGAGCGCATCGAGGGTTCGGGTCGCCGTGAACATTTACGGCTTCCCTTCTTCATTTTTGGGAATAGCCCCCGCCGATTTTACAGACACGGCGCCTACTCCCACCAAGATAGTTCGAAAGCCCAAGAGACCAGAACCGGGTTTGGCGGGCGAGGAGAAATAATATGGGAACCGCGGTGAAAAGAATTCTCGTTTGCGTGTTCGCGACGATGCTTTTTGCAAGCGTCGGAATAATATCTCGAGCTCAATCTCAGAACTCAGTTGGTGGGGGAGCGAACGGAGCCAATGTAAACGTCATTGCAACTGTGCTCGGAGTACAGGCCAACGTCTCGGTGCCAGCGCTGGCCGCGGTGAGCCTTCCGCCTCAGGGAGGCACCTTTACCGATCAGTTGGCGAGCGCGAGCATCGAAATAAGTCCGGGCATAATGCCAGTCTTATCGACCGGCCTGATCATCAACAACACAACGGGTACCATCGGACAAAGTGCGGCTCACGCAGAAAGTACCTCGACGATCAACAATCTGAACGTGCTCAACGGGCTGATCACTGCAACAACCATCAGGTCGAAGTCGACCAGCGACGGAAACGGAACATTAGCTGCCAGCTCAGGAGCGGGCTCGTTTGCGAACCAGCTCAGGATCGCGGGCATCCTGTATCAGCAGTCTGAGTTCGCGCCCAACACGACTGTCTCGGTAACCGCGAGTGTGATCGCAATCGTCAACGGCCTGCCGCTGGCGGTTCCCTTAAACGGAACGGTAATAATCAATGAGCAGATAGCTGGTGGCAAATGGCGCGACTAGCTCTTCTCTGGTTGTGAACTTCCTGCACGTCAATGTAAGCGGAAGCGTTCTTGGATTGATTACGCTCGACGCGAACATCGTAGTCGCCTCCGCTTCGAGCAGCGTGAATTTCACTGCGGCAGCGGCCAACAACCCGCCGACTCTGAATGTTCCGGGATCTCAGACGGTGCAGGCCGGCACCCAACTGGCATTCAATGTTTCCGGGACGGATCCTGATGCCAGGGATACCGTGGCGTTGTCGGCGACTAACGTCCCGGCCAATGCCACATTCAACCAGACAACCGGCAACCCGGCGAGTGGCCAGTTCGGCTTCACTCCATCTCAATCGCAAGCCGGACAGACGTTCACCGTCAATTTCACCGCGACCGATAACCATGGTGCGAATGCTACCGGCTCGGTCGCCATCACCGTGACTCAGGGGGGCGGCCAAAATCATCCACCAACCCTCAACCTGCCGGGACCTCGAACCATTCAGGTCGGCGCGACGCTGACATTCGGAGTATCCGCAACCGACCCCGACGCGGGGGACAACGTGACGCTCGTCGCATCGAACCTCCCCTCCGGCGCAAGCGTTTTCCCCAACCCGGCGAACGGCAATCCGGCCAACTCGCAACTCAGTTTTACCCCGACTCAGAATCAGGCCGGGCAGACTTTTACCGTCAATTACAGTGCGACGGATAACCATGGCGCGAATGCTGCCGGCTCGGTCGCCATCACCGTGATTCAGGCGGAAAATCATCCGCCGATCATAAGCGTACCAGGTCCTCAAGTGATCGGGGTGGGACAAACACTTGGCTTCAACATCACGGCAAGCGACCCGGATGGCGACGCTGTTGCGCTCTCCGCCAATAGCATTCCCCTTCACGCTTCGTTCAACCCGGGCGCCGGCGGCTTCACCTTCACTCCATCCGACACCCAAGTTGGGCAGGTGTACATCGTGACGTTCACTGCGACCGACTCGCACGGAGCTTCGTCGAGTGGGACCGTGCAGATTACCGTGATAGCCGGATCGGGAATTGGGGAGATAGGTCCTCCTATCATCAGCGTGCCGACCAGTCCGATAATCGTCCCCGCAGGACAGACGCTGATCTTCGTGATCATTGGAACGTCACCGTCGCCTTCGTGCCAGGTTAGACTGTCGTCATCGGGAGGGCCCGATCATTCTTCGTTTGACGCTGCCAGCGGGCGATTTGACTTCACGCCGGCGCAGGATCAACAGGACAAATCATTTGTGGTGACCTTCACCTTGACTGATTGCGTTGGCCAGACTGCCTCCGGAACTGTGACCATTTTGGTTGAGCCCTCGGTGGGAGGGGTGTCGGGTCCTGGCCGGATTTGTGTTCCGATAACGAAGATATTCTTCGGTGGCACGCCGGTGAATTCAAGCTGCGGGTACCTCATAGTCTCACTCACAAACGAGGGAGCGGGGAACTATCAACTCGATGAAGTTTGACGACGGTTCGAACTTTAGAGTTGAAAGCATGTCAGCGATGCCGCTGGTCTTACAGTCAGGAGCAGTGCTGCAGCTTAAGATATCGTTCCTTCCGAAGACCAACGGCGCAATATTCGATACGCTGACGCTTACAACCTCTGATCCTGACCAACCGACCGTGACAATCGTGGTCAAGGGCAAAGGCACCAAGTGACGGCCCTCGCATAACGAACCGATCCGGCCCGCTTCAACAGGGCCCGGCTGAGTTGGAATCAGCCGGGCCCACCCTCGTATCCGCTCCGCGTTTATGCGGCCACGCTCAATCTCGGACGTACAGTCAACAACAATGTTGTGGTCACTGCGACCGGCCGACAACCTCCCGTTTGAATTTCGCGAGACCCGATCATCTTTGTCAGCGAGTCGGCCACTGCATCAATCGCTTTTCTGTCCTTCTGAGCTGTGCCTATGCATTTATGTGCAACCCCGCAGAACCCCGCAAACTTATGTCGTTCTAGCGTTCTTACGAACAGCAAACCAAATAAAGCAGTGTAGGGAACATCTCGGAGGCATCGGCGTCTAGCGCATCTTCGAGAACACCTGAGAAAGCGCACTTTTTGGGGGGTTGATGACAGCGGCCTCCGTGGACTACTACTCCGAGCAAGAAATTCAAGGAGTCGATATGGCCTCAAAGCTCGCAAGAGTCTTCTTGATCTTCTCACTGGTGATCCCAATCGCCCTCGCCCAATCCGCGTCTCCAAACTCGTCTGCCGCCGAACTAAAAAAAGCGCGCGACGAGCGCGATAAGAAAACGTTTGCGCTGGTGGACGAACTTATCTCCGAGGCGCAATCGCTCAAACTTGCCGAGAATCATATTCGCGTCGACGTTGCGCTGGCGGGATCTCTTTGGGCTAAGGATGAAAAGCGGGCTGGGTCCTTGTTCAAAGAGGCGGTGGCGAGTCTCAACGCCATAACCTTAGCAGTCGACGGCGGAGACCCAGACTACCTGAATCTGTCTCAGTTGCCCCAACAATTGCGCCAGGAAATCCTGCAGGTTGCCGCCAGCCGCGACGCCAGATTGGCCCTCGACTTCCTGAGATCCACACGCCCGACTTCCACCTCGCACCAACCTTTTTCCGAAGCGCAGCTTGAGATGAGACTCGCGTTGCAGATTGCGGAGAAGGATCCCAGAGAAGCTTTGGCCGCCGCCGAGGACTCACTGAGGTTTGGGGTGGATTATGAGACGATGAATTTCCTTTACCGGATCGAGTCCAAGGATAAGGCGGCGGGTGAAATATTTTTAGCAGATCTCTTGAACCGGATTCGAGCCAGCGACTTCAACAAGAGCCAGGTGTCCTCATACATCGCGTTGACTCTAGTGCGCACATGGATCGAAAATAAACGATCGACGGCCATCCCGCGAACCACAACCATCATTTCGCTTCCGAACTTCGATGAACAGACGGCACGGGAACTCAGCAGCATGGTTCTTAACGCGGCGTTGAGCAACGGCCCCTCCGATTCTTCAGCCTATCAATTGTATTCCGGAATGACTGGAACCCTGCAACAGCTAAAAGCCATGCAGCCTGAGATCGAAAGGCTGGCGCCGAATCGAGCCGGTGAGCTGCGGAGCAGGATTGACGAGTTCGATAAGTTTAGTGCCGCGCAACAAGGTCCGTGGGCGCAGTACAACGACCTCATTCAGAACGGCTCGGTTGAGACAATGATCGAAGCGTCGAAGACTGCGCCTCCGGGTATCGCCGACCGGCTTGTTCAGCAAGCTGCGTCGAAGGCGTCCAGTCAGGGCGATTTTGATACCGCGTACCAGATGCTCGAGATAATCACAGATCCGAGACAGCGGGCCGATATGAAGGCGAACGTGGATCGGCAGGCGTTCTATCGCGCTAGAGAACAAAAGAAGCTCGGCGAGGCCCATACGCTGATTTCGCGGCTTGCGTCGATTGAAGATCAGGTGAGCTTTCTGACCCAGTTGGCTGCATCTTCAGAACTTGAGGGTGATAAGCCGGCAGCGCTTCAGCTTCTGGCCGAAGCTGAAGCGCTGCTCGGCGATCGCGCGCAGGGCTACGGACAATTGGAAGCCAAAATGCAGATCGCGAAGGGTTATCAACAACTCGATACCGGTAAGAGCATAGCGATCGTCGAGAGGGTGATCGATCAGATCAACGAGCTTTCGGCCGCAGCGCTTGTGTTGAATGGGTTCGATGTTCAGGGGTACTTCCGCAACGGCGAGTTCATCATTACCAATGGGGGGAATCCATTAAACATGATGGCTCAGCAGTGCGGTCGCGAGCTCGGTTCTAGCGCCCGCGACGATCTCGATGGAGCCCGCGCGGCGGCCGAGCGATTCCAGCGCCGGGAGATGAGGGTTATCGCGCTGTTGCAGATTGCACAGGCGCTGCTCGCAAGCGACGCTTCGCTTTAGATTATTTTAGCCGTGTCTCAGCGTGCGGGGCGGGCGGCGAACTTGACTCGGCCGTTGTCGACTCCAACGACAAAGTCCACCTCGTCGGTTGCGAGGTTGTCTTTGATTTGCTCAGCGCGCGACGTTAGGAACTGGGTAAATACTTCCAGACTCAGCGCTCCGAGTTTCTCGCCGCACTTTCGTTTTGCGGCCACCAGCTGGTCATAGAGCTCGCTGACCTTTTCGGGTTCGAGTTTAGGGTCGTGACAGCGAATTACCGCCACCTGCTCGCGCAATGCGACTTGAGCCTCAGCCGTCGGAGGACGCCCACTCTCTTCGCGACCTTGCGTCTGCCGCCGCCACAACTCGCGCATTACGTTGTAGCGCGCAACCAGACTGTTATAACGAAACCGCTGTCCGAATGACATCCCACGCGAGTCGTAGATGCGCTTGATGGCGGTCTCGACTCGGCCTTTGGTGTCGATTGGCGGTCGAACTGTTCCGCCATTGAAGTAGATGTCATACTCAACCTTCAATCGGCGAATTTCGTATTCGAGCCGGTCGAGTTCTTGATCAATAGGATTTTCTATTTTAGGTTCCATTCGGCTACTTCGGGAGGGCTTTGGATGTTACCTGTGGGGGTTGTGTTAGAATGTACGTCAGGCATCGGGCGGTGTCAACGGAAATCATGTCTAACCGACTGCTTAGATCGCTGCCCTCGATCGAGCGGCTCCTGGAGAGGCCGTTGGCGTCTCGTCTGTCGGCTGAAATAAGCCGCGAGCGCGTGCGCGATCTGCTGCGCGAGATCACTGACGAGCTTCGCGTAAAACTGGCAAGCGAAGCCGCATCCTCGGCCCCGAGTTCTCATTCCCTAATTGAATCGGTTGAACGCGCGCTTGAGCGGCGGGCTGCTGAATGCGCGCAGCCATCCCTTCGCCGAGTCATCAATGCAACCGGAGTCATTATTCATACGAACCTTGGTCGCGCGCCTCTCGCGCGACAGGCAATCGAAGCTGTCTCGGAAGCCGCTGCTCACTACTCGAACCTCGAGTACGATCTGGGGTTGGGCGAGCGCGGACGTCGAGAGACTCACTGCCAGGAGTTGCTCGCGCGACTCGCTGCAAGTGAAGCCGCGGTGGTCGCGAATAACAACGCCGCCGCCGTCCTCCTGGTGCTGAACACCCTGGCGGAAGGCGGAGAGGTAATCGTCTCACGCGGCGAGTTGATCGAGATCGGCGGCAGCTTTCGAATTCCCGATGTGATGGAGAAGAGCGGCGCTAAGCTGCGTGAAGTCGGCACAACTAATCGCACTCGAATAGGCGACTACGAGCAGGCCATCAACGAGCATTCAAAGTTGATCCTGCGTGTGCATCCATCGAACTATCGAATCATCGGGTTCACCGAGCGCCCCGCGGCACAGGAAATCGCTGCCCTCTCTAGTCGCTCCGGTATCCCTTCGTTTGAAGACCTCGGCTCAGGGTGCTTGATCGATCTGTCATGTTTCGGCGTGAAGGCCGAACCGGTTTTTGCCGAGGTGCTGGGGGCAGGCATCCCGGTAGTACCTTTCAGCGGCGACAAGATGCTTGGGGGCCCGCAAGCGGGCATCATCGCCGGCTCGCGGGAAATCGTCGATCAAGTGCGCGCGAACCCGTTGATGCGAGCGCTGCGCGTCGACAAGATGACTTATGCAGCGATCGAGGCGACCCTCAGGCTCTATGAGCGAGGCGTTGCCCTCTCGGAGGTCCCGGTGCTTCGCGCAATCGCAGCCACTCGCGAAGAGATTGCCGAGCGCGCGGCTCGGTTCTGTGAATCAATCGCGCGCCTGACGAGCGGCAGCTTGACGGCGAGCCTCGAGGATGGCGCGTCGGTGATAGGCGGGGGTTCCGCACCTGAAGTCAAACTTGCTACAGTACTTATTGCGATTGAAGACCAAGCAATGTCAGCCGCTTCAGTGGAAAAACGGCTTCGCCGCTATGACGTTCCGATCATTACGCGCACTGAGCGCGATCGAGTGATGATCGATTTACGCACGGTTGCCGAGCGTGACGAAGCGATCATGCTCGCCGCAATTGCGACGCTCGCGCAACCTGCTTCGGAGAGCGCGGCATCAGTAGAAGTGTGAGGACTATTCGACCAGATTCGAGAATCGTGCGATAGGAATAACAACAAAACTCAATTAGGACAAAGAGAGAATGACGTTTCTACTTTTGAACCTCCTCCAGCCGCAGGGGCGGATATCCCCGGTGGTTATTGTCGGCGCAGTGCTTGTCTTTATCGCGGGTGTGTTGCTGCTGGTCTACTTCTACCGCCGGTACAAGCGGATCGAGAAGGAGTCCGAAGAAGAGTGGGACTCATCACGGCGCAGCCTCTTTGTGAACGTTCCGCCGCCTGAGGCCAAAATCGCAAAGGCCGATGGGTCAGGCACCGAGCAGTTCGATGTGCCAGTCACTGAAGGGGTACCTGTTCAAACGCGAGGCACCCGGGAGTTCGCGGGCGACATAGCCTTGCCGGCATTCTCACCGGCGGCGACCGAACCTGAGCCTCAGCACGAGGCAGAGTTCGAAACACCGATTCAGCCACCGCCCCAGACTGCGCCTCCGGCGGAACCTCGCGCGACCGAAATCCTCGCAAGCCCTCCACTTGCGGAGGCGGTTTCCTTACCAGAACACAGACCCGAAGCCTCTTCTTTCGACGAACAGGTCTGGACCGGTCAAGAGATTCCTGAACAGCTGCCGTTTGCGGACGAACACGAATTTGTTTCGCAACCAACTCCGGAGCTTCTCAGCGTTGCGCGCGTAGACCAGACGTCGCACCGCGAGCCATTCGAGCCGCCTCGAATCGACCGGATATCGCACCGCGAGGCTTATGAGTCACCGACAATCGAACCGCTTACGCCGCGCGAAGCGGCCGCAACTCGGGAGTTACGTTCAGTGGAGACGCCCCGGACTGACAAGCACGACAGTGCCAATACCTTGGACCGGAAGGGGTGGGGCACTGTCAGGCTTGGATCGGCCTCGGACAGCAACCCCATGCCGCTCGGTCCGTCGCGTCCGGAGCGTGAAACTCGTGAACTCGCAGGCGAGTTGGCTGGAGCCGCGCCGGGATTGATGCCCGAGCCGTCTATTCGCGCAAGCGCCTCGCCGAGAATCCAGAGGGCCGGATCGATATTGGGCCTGCCGGCTGAACCCTCGCACCAGCCGCTGATACTCGGGGAGCCAGTCCGACGGGCTAACGATGTTGGAATTGGAGCGTTGACCAACTACGGGAAAGACGTTGGGCCAAAGGGAGGCCGCGTCGGTACGATTGCGCTCCTGATAGTCGTGGTGTTGTTCGGCGGAGCCGTCGCGCTGTACTTATTCGTTCCTTCCGTCCACTCGCAGGTCGGCGCTTTCGTCGCGCGCGTCCGCGGAACTGAGGCTCGGGCGAAGCAGGAAGCCTTGCTGAAGCCAAGGGCCCAGGTGATCCCATCCACCAGACCAGAAGTGAACAAGAACATGGTTACGGCGAGAGGTGCAGTCGATAACATATCCGAGGAGCCGCTCGAGAACCTGACCGTCGAAGTATCGCTTACACCGGCTGGAGGTGCGACACCGGAAACTCGCACAATTCCGGTCACGCCGAACCCGCTGCCGCCAAGGGAACGTGGGGCGTTCGAGTTCGAGTACGATGGAAAGCGCGACACAGGCTTTGCCGGCTACACGATCACCAGGCTCTTTAGTAACGGGACCGAGGTAAGATTCCGAGCGCCCGGGCAAAAGTAGCAAGGGCTTTAGTCCGAGCCACTCGCACGTTTTGGGGACAGAGGCTCAAGACTGTGTTCCCTTCCTCCTTATCGCATTCCCATCCACTCAGCCGACCTGGGCTGCAATAAATCTGGACAACCTGATCCACAACTTTCGCGTCACTAAGGCCGCGATGGGCCCTAACATCGCAATTATGCCTGCCGTCAAGGCCGACGCTTATGGCCATGGCGCGGTCGAATGCGCGCGGGCCCTTGAAGCGGCGGGCGCAGAGTGGTTCGGCGTTGCGCTGCCCGAGGAAGGAACGAGTTTGAGAAGCGCCGGCATCACAACGCCCGTTCTTTGTCTCGGCGGCTTCTGGGAGGGACAAGAAGGGGCGATTATTGGAAACCAACTGACCCCTGCTGTCTTTCGGTTGGATCTCCTCGATAGACTCAATCGTGCAGCGGAGTCGGCTGGGGTAGTGGCAGATTATCACCTAAAGGTCGACACCGGAATGGGAAGACTCGGGGTGGCCCATTCAGAGCTAGCGGGTTTTCTTGACGGCGCCGCCAGATTCGAGAACGTTCGCCTGGACGGAGTAATGACACACTTCGCCTGCGCGGACGATCACGACAAAAAAGGGTTCACCGGGCGACAGATCAGTTTGTTCGAAAACGCAGTGGAGACTGTGGGCTTGCGGGGCCATAGGCCTACGTGGGTCCACCAAGCGAACAGCGCAGGAGCCCATGCATATCCGCGTGCGCGCGGAAACCTCGTGAGGCTCGGCGGGGTGCTCTATGGGCTGTGGCGAGACGTTACCGATCGTTCAATACAGCCGCTAGACTGGCAACCGGTGATGTCTTTGCACACGCGAATCATGCTCTTGAAGACAGTACCGCTAGGCACTGCGGTTGGGTACGGGGGAACGTTCATAACCGAGCGTGAGAGCAGGATAGCCACTCTAGCGATCGGCTATGAGGACGGGTTCCGGCGCGCGCTATCAAACAACGGGAACGTCATCGTGCGCGGCCGGTTGGTGCCAATCGCGGGCCGTGTGAGCATGGACTTGACGCTGGTTGATGTCACGGGTGTAGAGGACGTTTCAATTGGCGACGAGGCCGTAATCCTCGGCAGCCAGGGTCCGACTCAGATAACCGCCGAGGACGTCGCCAAGCAAATCGGGACACTCTCATATGAAGTGACCTGCGGAATAGGCGAGCGCGTTCCGCGTGTTTATGGAAAACAAGGCCGGGACTAGTCAGGGATTCGGGTGTGCCCGCCGTCCCCACCAGCCTCATAGTCCTATTCCTGCCGTTATTTCGCCTCGGATCGCCCGCCAGATTTGCCGCTAGAGATGTCATGACCGATAGGGCTTTGTGCTGGAGCCTTCCGGGGCAATCTGGTGAAGGCAGCAACGCCTTGTGACCTCGTTGGAACAGCTGGCGACCATCGACCACTGCCTGCTTATTCAGCTTGCCCTCACGTCGATTTCATATATAATCTCGGCATTGCATAGAGCTTAGACTCGGCAGGTTCCCTCGTGAAACGGGGTTGCAGTGAGATCAAAAAGTAAGTTGAGAGAGGTCTATTATGCAGCAGCGGTCGCCCGCAGTAACGAAGGACGTATTCGAGAAAGCTGTGGGATTCACCAAGGCTGACGAGTTTCGGCGGGCCGGGCTCTACCCCTATTTCACCGAGTTTTCCAGTGGCGCTGATTCGGGCGAAGCCGAAGTGATGATGGGTGACCGGCGCATCCTCATGTTCGGCTCCAACAATTACCTTGGGCTCACCACCAACCCTGAAGTCAAAGCTGCGGCCAAGGAAGCCGTCGACCTGTACGGAACAGGGTGTTCGGGCTCTAGAATGCTCAACGGAACTATGGACCTGCACGTGCGCCTTGAGGAGGAGCTTGCGCGATTCATGAAGCGCGAGGCCGCGCTTGTATTCGGGACAGGGTTTCAGACCAATCTTGGCGCACTTTCAACCATCGCTCAAAAGGGCGACGTCATAATCGCCGATCGCAACATACACGCTTCCATCCTCGACGGTTGCCTGGCTTCGTTCGCGCGAACAACCCGCTTTCGACACAACGACATGGCAGACCTCGAGAAGGTACTGGCAAGCCTTCAATCAGATGAAGGCAGACTGATCGTGGTCGACGGCGTCTTTTCGATGGAAGGCGACACTGCCAATCTGCCGGAGATCGTGCGGCTGGCGCGCAAGTACAGCGCCCGAATATATGTCGACGAAGCCCACGCGATAGGTGTGCTTGGGAACAGTGGACGCGGGACCGCCGAGCACTTTGGAGTCGAGAACGACGTTGACATTGTTATGGGGACGTTCTCGAAGTCATTCGCGTCAATTGGCGGATTCGTGGCGTCCAGGCGTGACGTGATTGAGTTTATCAAACACCACAGTCGCGCCTTTGTCTATTCAGCATCGTTGGCTCCAGCAAACGCGGCTGCCGTTCTGAAGGCCATCGAGATAATCCAGCGTGAGCCGGAACGCCGGCATCGCCTTCGCGAGTTGAGCGCATCGTTGCGGCGCGGATTGGTTAAGCTCGGCTTTAAGCTGCTCAAGGGTTTCACTCCGGTCATTCCGGTTGTCGTGGACGACGAGGTGAAGGTTTGCAGATTCTTTTGGGAGTTGATGAGCGAGGGCATCTACACCAACCCGGTGCTTGCCCCAGCCGTCTCTCACAGCCTTGTGCGCATAAGCTGCATGGCCACCCACACCGACGAGCACGCCGAGCGCCTGCTCGAATCGATGTATCGGATAGGCAAGAAGTTGGAGCTGATAGATTAGGGGTTGGGTATAGGGACTGGGGGTTGGTTGTGAGGTCTTCAGCCCCAATCCCCGACCCCCCATCCCCCATTTCATATGAGGCGAATCGGTGTAACCGGAATTGGTATCATCGCGGCGACCGGCGTCGGGCGTGAGCGCGTCTGGGAAGCGCTTTCGGAAGGGCGTAGCGGTATATCGCGAATTGAGGACTTTGATACGTCGAACCTCAAGACGAATATTGCCGGGGTCTGCCGCGACTTTCGCCCCGAAGAATTCTTCGACGAACGCGAGTTGTCGAGGCTTGACCGAGTATCGCAATTGGCGATCGCAGCCACGGGGATGGCGACTCGAGAAGCGGGGCTGACGAACGGGCAGCTTGATAGCTACGACGCGGGAGTCTATCTCGGCACCGGCTTCGGCGGGCAGGGTTCGATCGAGGAGTTCTGCGGCGCGTTTTTCTCGAACGGAAAAGGGCGCCGCTCGGCTATCGCCATACCGAAGTCGATGTACAACGCCTCGTCGTCGAACATTGCCATACGCTTCAAGACACGCGGGCCAAACATCACTGTGACCACCGCGTGTTCATCGGGCGCAAACGCGATCGGGCAAGCGTTTCACCTGATTCGTTACGGCCACGCCGATCGGATGATCGCCGGAGGAGTGGACGCACCGATCACTCCCGTTGTAATGGACGCGTGGAAAGAAATGCGAGTGCTCTCGACAAAGAATGAACCACCCGAGCGCGCGTGCAAGCCGTTCAGCGCGAACCGCGACGGGTTCGTGCTCGCAGAGGGTGCGGGCATCGTGGTGCTCGAGGATTTGGAGACCGCCCGCGCTCGTGGAGCGCACGTTTATGCCGAGGTCATTGGCTACGGGTCGACCGCCGATGCCTCACACATCACTTTTCCGGATCCGGACGGCGAAGCCCACGCTATGACACGCGCGCTGAAAGACGCCGACGTCGATCCGAAGGAGGTCGACTACATAAATGCGCATGGAACGGCTACAAAGCTTAACGACGCGTCTGAGACCGAAGCCATCAAACGGGTGTTCGGCAGCCGCGCTTATGAGATTCCGGTGAATTCGATCAAGTCGATGCTCGGGCATTCGATGGGCGCAGCCGGCGCGATCGAGTTCATCGCGACGGTGCTTGCGATTGAAAACCAGACCATCCCGCCGACGATAAACTATGAAGAGCAGGACCCGCAGTGCGATCTTGATTATGTCACCGAGGGCGCGCGCAGAGTAGGACGCTCGACGCCTCTCAAGACCGCAATCTCAAACTCGTTTGGCTTCGGCGGAAACAACGCAGTGCTTGTTGTCCGGGCGGCTGTGCAGTAGTATCAAGCTTCAAATTCTGGGCCACCGTAAATCAGGTTGAGGGAAAGACAATGACCAGAGAAGCTGTTGAATCTATTGAAGACGCCGTGAAGAGCATAATCATTGCTGAGCTTCGCGTAGACCACAGTCAACTCGGACCCACCACTCATTTGATGAAAGACCTCGGCGCTGACTCGCTGGACGCCCTCAATATCGCGCTTCGCCTTGAAGAACGATTCAGAATTAAGATCCCAGACGATGCCATCCCGAGATTCCTAACTATTGGCGACATCGTTCACGGAGTCAACGAGCACCTCGCAGCGCAGTAGTAGGTCCGGCTGCACCCGAAGAGGACCGAATCCCTTCCCTCAAGCCTGCCGATTACTCACCTTGACACCTGTCCTTGGACCCCGGGTACAATGAAATGTTCGCAACTCAGCAGAATTCTTCTCAATCAGGGCTCGGCTTTGGATGGCGATAGATAAGATAACAATTCGCGGCGCCCGTCAGCACAACCTAAAGGATCTGAGTCTTGAAGTGCCGCGCAATTGCCTGACGGTAATGACCGGTCTTTCGGGCTCGGGCAAATCAAGCCTGGCGTTCGACACCATCTACGCAGAAGGCCAGCGCCGGTACGTGGAATCGTTGTCGGCCTATGCGCGCCAGTTTTTGGATCAGCTCGAAAAGCCGGACGTCGACTCGATAGAAGGGCTCTCACCGGCGATATCGATCGAACAGAAGACCACGTCGCGCAACCCGCGCTCGACCGTCGGCACGGTGACTGAGGTCTATGACTATTTGCGGCTGTTATTCTCCTCGATCGGCCTGCCGCATTGCCCAAAGTGTGGCCGTCCAATCTCGCGCCAGTCGATCGATCAGATCGTCCAGCAGATGGCGACGCTGCCGGAAGGCGAGCGGGTAATGATCCTCGGTCCCATAGTTCGGGGGCGAAAAGGCGAGTTCAAAAAGGAACTCGAGAAACTGGCGCGATCCGGATTCAACCGAGCCCGCATCGATGGCGAGATTCGTCAGCTCGATGAAGAGATCAAGCTCGATAAACGACGCAACCATACAATCGAAGTAGTCATCGACCGGCTGCTGATAAAGCAGGGCGTGCAGAAGAGGCTCGATGACTCGGTGCACCTTGCGGCTAAGCTTACCGACGGACTCGTGATGGTCTCAGTCGTAGACGGTGAAGAGCGGCTCTACTCCGAGAAAATGGCTTGCCCGGAGTGCGGCATCTCGGTGCCTGCGCTGGAACCGCGGTCATTCTCCTTCAATAGCGTTTACGGCGCCTGCCGCAACTGTCACGGTCTGGGCAGCCGAGCCGAAATCGATCCGTCGAAGATCGTGGCTGATCCGCTGACCCCGATAAACGACCAGGATCCGTTCCCTCTCGATACGAACATCAGCAACTACCTGCGCGACGTGATGAAGTCGATGGCCAGGCAGGCCGGAATATCGTCCGACAAACCGTTTGCCGACTTGCCCCAAAAAACGCA
>CAZOOE010000096.1:0-15647 GCA_964581275.1 uncultured Clostridia bacterium | reverse complement strand
TTACAGGCGGGAATGGGGGAGGGACCCTGTGGCATCTCCCCCGTCCGTTTTTCAAAAAGAAAGGGGGTGGGAAATGGCTCCTGCCCTGCCAAGTTCAGAGTAAATGTTTTAGCTTGCTTGTGTCGTTCAGGATCAATGAGCGCGAGTTAAAGCTAGTATTCTGAACCTTAGACTCGACCAACTGCCGGGGCAGAGCTTTTTCTTGACCGGCTACATACGCTCGTGTAACATCCGATCAGGCTGAGGGCTACTGCAAAGTTGGTGATTGACTTGCTAATTTTTTACCAACGCTGACGCAACGGGGGCCGGGATGAGCTGGCAGGCGCGATGCCCCACATTGATCGGGGATGTCAAATGCCAATGACTTGGTCACCCACCTGTTTTAAACAGGTTCAAAGTTAGTAGGTCACACGGCTGAGCGGTTGCCCTCTAGCGTTTTTACGTGACCACCCGCGAATTTGCCGCCTTTGATTATCCAGTCAACATTCTCATAATAGGGACCGGAGCAATCGTCACATCATGGCCTTTTGGAAACGAAAGAAAGAACCCGAATTCATATCCCTGGGGCTAAACCGCGCGGCCACCGCCGAGGAACAAGCGATTGCCGCGCGCAGAGACGAAGGTCCCGAGCCCGAGTTTTTCGAGAAGTTTGCGGAAGCCGTCGCATCGACGCGAGCGAACATCGCCGATCGAATCGATTCGGTGATCGGCGGGCGCGAGATCGACGCCGCCGTGCTCGATGAGTTGGAGGAGGCGCTGATCGGCGCCGACATCGGCGCGCAGACTTCGTTTGCGATAATCGAAAAGGCCCGCCAGCAAGTCAACCGCAAACAGCTCAGCGACGTCGATGAGTTGAAGCGGCTCATCAAATCCGAGCTGAAGGATATCCTCGACAACGCCGAACGCAATCGCTCGCGCGGCGCTGTCGCGTCCGAGACCGAAGTGCCGCTCGAAATCAAGCCCTACATCGTGATGATCGTCGGCGTTAACGGGGTTGGCAAAACAACCACGATTGGCAAACTCGCGCACCGCATCAAGAGCGAAGGCAACGAGGTCCTGATCTGCGCCGCTGATACATTCCGCGCCGCGGCAAATGATCAACTGGCTATCTGGGCCGAGCGCTCCGGTGTGCCGCTGATTCAGCAGAAGCCCGGAACCGATCCTTCGGCGGTGTTGTTCGATTCTATACGCGCGGCGAAGGCTCGCAACGCCGATGTTCTGATCATCGACACCGCCGGTCGCTTGCACACCAAGACAAATCTCATGCAGGAGCTTGAGAAGATGCGCCGCATCGCGGGACGAGAAGTCGAGGGAGCGCCGCACGAAGTGTTGCTGATAATGGACGCGGTGACCGGCCAGAACGGCTTGGAACAAGCTCGCCAGTTCACCAAAGCGGTGCCGGTTACCGGGCTCGTACTGACCAAGCTCGATGGGACTGCCAAGGGTGGCATCGTGATCGCGATAGCCAGTGAGCTTGGGATTCCGATCCGCTATGTTGGCGTAGGGGAGCAGATGAACGATTTGATCGAGTTCTCGCCTGAGGCTTACGTCAACGGGCTGTTCGCCTGATCTGAATCCAGGCAGCGGCAAGCTGGGGTCGGCGGACTTAGTCTCGTTATTTCTTCGCGCTGCGCATATCTCTCAGTTTCCTTTCACCGAGGGGTGCATCGCCGGCGTCGATCTTGAAGCTGCCCTTCATTTCTTGCCAGAACCCGGGCTGATACCTGAGGTTGATCAGCGCGATGATCACCATGGCCAGCAGCGCGCCGATCCCCGCCATTGTCATGTCTTTTTGCGCATCCCACACGTCACCCTGCGACCCCAGGAACGCTAGCCCAGCCACAGGATCTACGTTGGCTGCCGCCAGCCACTCGATGATTTCGTAGGCCGCCGAAAACGCCAGCGTCACGTCGAACGGCAGGTAGTAGCCCCAAAAGCCCTTCACTCGCGTAACCCGAAGAAAGACCTCGCGAATGGGATATGCCAGCAAGAACCCAAACGAAAAGTGCACAAGCCGGTCGTACATGTTGCGGCTCGCGCCCAGCCACTTCTGTAGCTCGTAGCCGAACGGAACCTCGGCATAGGTGTAGTGCGAGCCAATCACGTGCAAGACCATGAACAAAGTGATCAGCGTATACGACGCGTCGGACAGCCTGAAGTACCTGCCAGTCACGATGATTATCGGGACGAATATGAAGACCAGGTAGTTCTCCAGCAACCAGTCGTGACGATCAGACGGATTGATCGCAGCCCACACCCAGACCGCCGCGAAAACCAATAGAAGGGCCCTGAGATATCGAGTCATAAGTATTCTCTAGAAGACTGACTGCTTCTCAGTCTGGTTGTCGGGTTACAAGTGGAGATAGGGACTGCTAGCCAATCAAGAAGATATACTGGCCGTTTCGAGGCTATAGAACTTTTCAGCGAATGCAAGTTGTCGTGCTTCAACTACCATCCGCATCCCGTACTTCGGCCGAAGCGTGATCATCGCCTTTGGCTCGACGCGCTGACCCGGAGCCAAGCTCAACCTCCATTGCTGCGCTATGGTTGCGATCAGCAACGCGCCCTCCATCCAGGCGAACTGTTCGCCTATGCAAACTCGAGGGCCTCCGCCGAACGGAAAGTAAGAGAACTTGGGCCGTGTCTCCCGGGCGTCCGGGGTCCAACGCTCAGGGTCGAACGTAAACGGTTCAGGAAAGAATCTCGGGTCGTGATGCATCACCCAGGGGCTCATCAGAACGATTGATTCGGCGGGCAGGATGTATGGGCCGATCTGATAATCGGTAAGAACGCGGCGACCCATCGTCCACGCCGGCGGATACATTCTCATCGCTTCTGCGAAAACCATTTCGGTGTACTGCAACGGACTGACATCGGCCGCGGCCGGAAGGTTTCCACTCAACACCGAATCTACTTCCCGGTGCAGCTTAGCTTCAACTTCGGGATGTTGCGAGAGTAGATACCAGGTCCATGTGAGCGCGTTGGCGGTAGTTTCGTGGCCGGCCACAAACAGTGTCATTGCTTCATCGCGAAGTTGCTCGTCGGTCATACTGCCGCCGTCGCCTTCCTCGTCTTGCGCAAGCAAAAGCATCGATAGCAAATCGCCGCGATCCTCGCGTGAAGCGCGGCGCTCGTTGATGATCCGATAGATGGTAGAGTCAAGCCGATCTTTGGCTCTAAGCCAGCGAATGTTACCTGGGAGGGGCAGCTTATCAAGCACCACGGCAAATGGATTCGTGATCCGCTCGAAAAGCTGCATTACATCGGTGAGTGCTTTGCCGATCTGCGGCGCCTCAGCTTCAACGTCGGCATCGAACAACGTTTTCCCGACGATCGCGAGAGTCAGCCGCATCATCTCCTGCCAGATGTCGAGCGTCTCGCCTTCGCGCCAGCGCCCGCGAGTTCGCGAAGCGTACTCCGTCATTGCATCGGCATATGAGTTGATACGTTGTCGGTGAAATGCCGGCTGCGCAAGCCGCCTCTGGCGCCGATGAAACTCGCCTTCGCTGGTGAGGAGGCTTTCTCCCAGAAACTTCTTGGCCATCTGAAGCCCGCGGCTCTTGGCGAAATTGCGGTTATGGGTGACCAGCACGTCCCTGATGTAGTCGGGATGATTGACCAAGTAGATGTCTTGTGGCCCAAGCTTGAATTGAACGACGTCGCCGAGCTCGTGAGCAAGGCCGCTCAGGAACTTCGGCGGGTCGCGGCGGAACTCGAGGAGGTGGCCGACTAGTGGTTTGCCCGGCGAACTCGGTGGACTCGGCGCTATCTGCATAATAGTGAGAGTCTGGTCTTGATCTTAGAGAGATAATTATGCACGGCGCGCGAGCGATACCGCCAGAGCAACCTACCGTCAACTTGCGTATTGCTCGTCGACCGTGGCGGCGAACACGAACGCTCCGATGATCCCTACAATTCCGGCCGTTATAAAAGGCGCCTCAGGGGTGATTCTCCAGAGCAGCCCGCCAATCGCCGCCGCGGGGGAGATCGAAAGACTCCGAACGAGATAATAGAGCCCAACGGTGCGCGCCCGAAGGTGCGGCACCGCAAAATCGACGATCATCGCCTTGCGTGAAGGCTCGCCGATCTCGCGAAGACCGCCAATGATGAACGCGACAATCAGCGAACCGAAACCGGAGGAAAGCACGATCGCAACCGGGAAAAGCGCGAAGCTGACAAAGGTCGCAACGACGAACGGCTTGCGGCCGACGCGGTCAGCGAGTTTCGCTGCTGGCAGGTAGACCAGGATCGAGGTTACCAGCTGGATCGCCACCAGCACTCCGTATTCCGCGATGCTGACCCCAATCACATTTGTTACGTAGAGGATGATCAGCACGTCTGGCAAGCCTTCGCACATCCTGATGATGACGTCGGACACCAGCAGCCTTTTTAGCGCGGAGTGAAAGCTGCGCCATACGCCCCGGATGTTGGCCGGCTCGCCCGGCGCGACCGGAATGTCGATCACGAGAACTATCAGCACGGTGATGGCTGCCAGCGCGAGCGTAATGATCAACCCTGCTCTGATTCCGCTCTTGATTCCGAGCGTCGCGATCATTGCGCCGCCGATCACAGGGGCCACCGCCATCGGCACCCGCTTTATCAGCGCTTGAAACGTGAAGCCCATCGCCCGGCGGTGTTTCGGCAGCGCATCGCCGATTACTGCGAAGATCGCCGGGGAGGCCATGCTTGTCCATCCCATCGCAAACGCCAGCCCCAAGAACACAAAGGGCCATGACGGACTCACCAAGTAGATCGAATATCCTGTGGAAGCGAGCCCTATGAACACAAGAAAGGCGCGGCGACGGCCAACGCGATCCGCGAGCCAACCCCCCGGGTATTGATAGATCGCATCGAAGAAGTCTTTGACGGTCCCAAACAGACCGATCACGAAAGTACCGGCTCCAAGCGATTCCAGGTATTTGGGCAAGAACTTCTTCCAAAGTTCCTCGCCCATACTGAGCAGAAAAACTGCGGCCGATGCGGCCACAACATTGCGCTCGAGCCCGAGTGAATCGCCTAAGCGCCTGAGAGCTTGCCGGGAACTGACTGAAGACCTGACCTCGTCCGACATGAAGTACTCACATAGCGACTAAGGGATCACCGCCTCGAAGACGTCGATCTCGCTCCCTCCGTAGGTGACATAAACGCGATGGGTCACAGGATCTATCGCAAGAGCGTGGCCGCCGCGACGCGTAGGGACATTCTCCAAAAGCGCGTACTGATCGGCCGAGTCTTGATGAATTATTGTCATAGTTCCCGAGCGGCCGTTTGCGGTGTAGATGCGTCGCAATGTTGAGTCATACGCGGCGAAGTCTACGCCGGCGCCGATGGGGAGAGTGGCGACCAGTCTCCCGTTGTCGGCATCTAATATGACCAGCTTCTCGTTACCGCAGGCCACAAACAATCGGCGATGTTCGGCGTCGAGCGCCAATCCGGTCGGCTCCTCGCCCGGGGCCGTCTTGTAGCGCGCGACGACGGCGTTCCTTGTTGGATCGATCACTGCGACTTCGCCGGTGTCTTCGAGGTTCTGGTAAATGATCCCGGTCTTCGGCTCGGCTTGAACGTATTCGGCGAGTCCACCCAACCGAATCGTCCTGCTTTTTTCCGTAGCCGGATCGATCAAAGTAATGCTCCGGCCTTCGTGATTTGAAACGCAGACTAGATTGGCGGCAGCGTTATAGACGATTGCGTCCGGTCCGTGACCGCCCGATAGCTTGCGTAGCAATTTGTTGGTCGTCAGGTCGATCACACCAACCGTATCTTCGCCCCGGTTGCTGGTGAAGCCCAGGTTCCGTTCGGGCACAAGCGCCACGCTGCAGACCTTAGCGAGATGGCCAATTGATGCGATGACGCTGTTTGTCTGAGTATCCAGGACGAATAGCTTGTTCTCAGTTCGATAGCCTGCGTAGAGCCTGTGAGTCTCCGGCGAGACGACCATGTAGTCGGTGAACCCGCTGTTTCCCGGCATGTGAATCGTCCCGATCAACCGAGTGGTCTTTGAATCGTGCTGCCTTGAGCTGGTGGAATTATCATTTGGTGGCGAAGGCGCGGCATTGTTGTCACCGGCCTGAGTGCCACATGAGCTGAGAGCAGCGATGAGCGCAGCGCTTAAAACTACGAGCCAGCTTTTGTTCATTGACATGCGGTCCTCCAGTTTCTTCCGAACTCTCTTGATTCATCGCAATCGATCGTTCGCAAACTAAAGCAGCACTCGAATCGCCGCGTATGCGATTCCGCTGACCATCGCTCCAACCGCGACGAAGGCAACATCGGCTTTCAGCAAGGTGATGGTCACAAAGGCGATGACAGCGATGAAAATGCTCGGCAGGCCAACGAGCGCTTCCGGAGCGAGATCAAGGGAGACAACCAGGATGACCCCCACCACTGCGGCGCTCACGCCTGCCAGAAAAGCTTGGACTGCGCTGTTGTTGCGAAGGCGCTCGACGTAGTGGGCACCGGCCAGAACGAACACGAACGATGGAAGAAAGACAAAGAACGTAGCGATTGCTGCTCCCCTAACGCCGTCCGCGAGATATCCTACGAAAGCAGCGAACAGCATGAACGGTCCCGGGGTCGCTACGCTGAGCGCTACGCCATCCAGTAACTGGCCTGGCGTCAGCCAGTGGTATTGATCCGCTGCGCCTCGCTGCAAGAATGCTAGCGAAGCATACGCGCCACCGAAGCTGAACAGGCCGGTCTTCAGCAACAGCCATGCGATCTGCAACCAGCGCGCACTGCCCAGATCGAAGGCGCCCAGTCCAGCGATCAACATCGGTGTCGTTGACGCGCCGCGAAAGCGAGGCAAGCTGCCATCAATCAGAAGATTCGCAACACCAGCTACAAGGAGGATGAGAAGAAAATTTACGCCCGCAAATCGCATCCCCGCGAACGCGCCGATCAGCAGCGCCGCCAGCGCGACATTCTTGATGGCCGCGCGACCGAGCTTGATGATGCCGGCGGCTATGATGCCCAGCACCGCGGGCTTTAGCACGTACAACGCATCATTAACCTGAGGCAGGTCGCCGTAGCTAACGTACAGCCAGCTCAGAACGATCATTACCACGGCACCGGGGATGATAAACGTGAGCCCGGCAAGTATTCCGGCGAAGAGCCCCCGCTTCAGATAGCCGACGTAGATGGCTAACTGCAACGCTTCAGGCCCAGGCAACATGTGACAGAAGCCCATGATCTTTACGAATCGGTCCTTGGATAGCCAGTGACGCCGCTCGACCATATCGTTGAACATCATGGAAATCTGAGCGACTGGCCCACCAATGTTTATGAATCCCAGTATCAGAAAATAGAGAAGCACTTCTCGCCAGGAGGGTACCGGATCCGCGTCGGCAGAGGCTGCATGTTCGTCCTTCGTTTCAGCATCCATGCGATTCGTTTTTGTCCCGACTTCAGTTGAATCGTGGTGACCGATGAACTGCGTTGTACTCTCGGCTTGATTGGTCTCACTCCCGCCCTTGCGAGACAGCTCGCCGGCAATAGGCATAGAGAGCATCGTAGACCACGAACTCTTTCTCAAGAACCTCGTGATCGTCTCGCAAGCCTAGATACCCAAAGCCTTCGGCGATCGCTCTCAGCCCGGGCGCCTCCGCTCGCCCGAACAGATCATTCTGAACATCGGCGCCATGTACGATCTCCGCGAGCAGCTGAATTGCAGGCTCCTTGATTTGATACTTCATCACGATCGCTTCGAAGCTCGATTTGCCGCCGTGATGCCCGAGCTCAACTCCCGGCACGTCAAATGGAATCGCTGCTTCCTGTTTGGCCCTTTCCAGGACGTCGTCGGCAGCAACGAACAAGAACTCGGCCTCGGGGTCCACAAACTTTGTGATCAGCCATGGACAAGCGACCCGATCCACTTTTACGCGTTCTCGAGTTATCCACTTCATTGGTTGTCCACCTTTAGAACTTGTGGGCCAAAGCTTCTTCAGCCCGCCGATTGACCTCTTCCCATTTGACATTCTGCATGAAAGCATCGACGTACTTCGCGGCGGCTGCGCCATAGTCCATGTGATAAGAGTGCTCGTACATATCCAGAACCAGCAGCGGACGGCTCATCGGCGCGTTGTGCATGTGATCCCACGCCCAGTAGTTGTGAACTTCAGCGGTGTGCGCGCTGTATGCGAGTATCGCCCAACCGGACCCTCCGCCGAGCGCGTTCGCGGTTCGCTTGAATTCGGCCTCCCATTGCTCGTAGCCGCCGAACCACTGCTTGATCAGATCGAGCACTGCCCCTGCGGCCTTGCCGTCGCCTCCGAGATTCGCGAAGTAGTTCTCGTGAAGGATCACCGAGCCCGTTCTAGCCAGCTCCTCCCGCTTGAGGTCGCCGTAGACGTAGGCGGGCAGATCCTTGTCTTTCATCATTGCATCGAGCCGCTGTTCGACGGCGTTGAGTGCTTTGACCGCCCCGCCGTAGTTATTCTCGTGATGCGAGCGGATCAGTTTCTCGGAGAGGCCTTTTAGCTTTGCCGGGTCAAACGCCAGCTGCTTGGGCTGATGTTCCCCGCGAAATGCGCGTGCGGTTTGAGTGGCATTAGAACTTTGTTGCTCGGTAAGTGCCGCTGTTGTTGCCCCGGCGCCGGCCAAACCCACCACCGCGAGCCCGGTGCTTCCGACCATCATTCCTTTGATTGCCTCTCGTCTTGTAAAAACCGACATTTCTTCCTCCTTTTGGTTTACCTTGCGACTACACGAAATTCGTCGAAGTAGGTCACCGAATCGGCCTTCGTCCATAAGCCGACCTTACCAGCCTCTTTGAACGTGTCATCGACAGCATCAATCTTCTTATCGCCGTCGTAGTAACAGGTGATCTTGTTTCCGGCGCACTCCACTCGCAGCTCGTGCCATTCGCCCGAAGCGACTTTACAGTTTGCTCCCGCAAACTGAACTCGCTTCCCGTTGACGACATGGTAGAGCCGATAGTTGTTTTCAAGCGCATTTGCTCGAACAATGTAGTAGTTGTTTGCGTCCTTTAAGCGGAATACCATCCCCGCGGCCCGATCCACCGAACCCGACACTGCCTTGAACCTGACGCTCACTTCGAGATCCTGGAAAGAGCCTTCGTCTAGAATCGCAAGTGGAAAGCGATAGTCGGTCTTGTCGTTCGAGAGTTGCGCGAGCACGTTGGGTTGAGAAGGCGCCGATGGATCGGCTTTCACGACCCATTGTGGCCTGGCGCCCTGGCCGGTTAACCCGTCGTGAAACCTTGCAGGGATCTGTCCGGCAGGATCATTGTCGAACCCATACACAAAGCTCTTGCCCGCGGTCTGAAGTGGTGCCGGAACCTCGGCTGCGATTCGGTTTTGAGCTTGAGGCGATTGGCCAACGTCGTTGTCTGCTCCACTCTTGCCGCATGCGACCAGAAGCAGCAACAATGTCGATGCTCCCAAGCCGATCTTGAGTCTGTTCATGATTCACCTCGCCGGATCTACACCCCGGTTGCCGCCTCCGGCTCGGGCGTTTGCCAACGGTAGTTCCACGCTGAAGCGGCTACCGACGCCCTCAGTGCTTTGGACGCTCACTCGACCCTGATGCGCGGCGCAGATCGATTTGACGATTGACAGTCCGAGACCCGCGCCACCCATGCGTCTGGAACGAGCCTTATCAACGCGATAAAAGCGCTCAAAAACGTGAGCGATGGCGTCAGGTGGAATACCGGCACCACTATCGGTAACTTCCAACACTGCGCTGCCCCCGACCGCTCCGACGTTTATCTCGACCACTCCGCCTTCGCCGGTATACTTGATAGCGTTATCCACCAGATTCACGACTATTTGCTTGAGACGATGGGGGTCACCTTCGATCTCGACGAGAGTGGTGGCGGAGCACTTCAATGCGATTTGCTTGTCCTCCGCGAGAAGGCGCAACTGATCCGCTGTTCCGGCGACAAGCTCGGAGAGGTCGAATCGCTCCCGGGTCATCAAAGCTTCGCCGGCGTCGAGGCGCGAGATCGACAGCAAGCTTTCAACGATCTTTGAAAGACGCTCGGCCTCTTCTAGGGCGCTGCCGATCGTATCGCGTACATCAGGCTGGAGATTGGGTCGCTGAGCAATCGCTTCAAGTTCTCCGCGCAAAACGGTGAGGGGAGTTCGCAACTCGTGAGACGCATCAGCGCTGAAGCGATTGATGTGTCGGAACGAGTGCTCGATTCGCGCGATCATTCGATTGAGTGCTGTTGATAGCGCTTCGAGCTCGTCGCCGGTCCTGAGCTCAGGGAGTCGCTCGCTAAGATTGCGTGATGTTATTTGTTCCGCGGTGCGGGTGATCTCGCCAACCGGCGCCAGCGCGCGTCTCATCAGCATGTAGCCTCCCGCGATGGCTACCGCAACTACGAGCGGCAATCCAACGGCGAACGTGAGGAGCAAGCCGTGCAGCACGCTCTCGCTCTGCCTCAGCGGCGCGCCTGCTTCAACAAAAAACCGAGTTTCATCGCGAGAGGTGAAGGGAACTGCGGATACGATCATCTCGCTGCCGCCGGGTAAGTGTTCGATGCGTGAGGAGGCTTGGGTCAGGTCGATGCGCACGGCGCTCACGTTTCCCGGATCAAAGCTGCCGTCTCTGGGCAAACCTGATTCGTAGAGCGTGCTTCCATCGGCTCGGGTGACGCGAACGAAGATGCCGTTTACCTCGGGCGCCAGGTGCTCCTTGATCTCGTCGACGACGTAGGTCTCACCGCTCAGGTTAATGTTGACCAGCAGGGTCTCACCGATTTGCCGGGCTTCCTTGCTTAACGAATCCGTCAGCGTCCGTTTTAGATAATGACCCAATCCGGCGTAGACGGACACTCCGAACAGGACCAGCGCGGCTGCAAGCAGACCGGCGTGCCATACGGTCAAACGAAAGCGAATCGAGCGCGCGTTCATGCATCGGCCTCGTCGCTGATCTTATAACCCACTCCGCGAACCGTGCGGATGAGCTTCTTGTCGTGGCCGTCATCAACTTTGCCGCGAAGATGCCTCACATACACGTCAACGATGTTCGTTGCGCCATCGAAACTCTGGTCCCACACATGATCGATGATCATCGTCCGCGATAGTACACGACCGGCGCTGGCCGTCAGGTATTCAAGCAGAGCGTACTCTTTCGCCGTAAGCTCAATGCGCCGGTTTGCGCGCCTGACCTGTTGAGAAAGCCGGTCAACCTCGAGATCGGCAACGCGCAGCACGCTGGGGCGGTCGACCGACCCTCGCCTCAATAAAGCCTTAATCCGCGCCAGGAGTTCGGCGAAGGCGAACGGCTTGGTAAGATAGTCATCCGCCCCTGCTTCGAGGTGTTGGACCTTATCGGCGACGGCGTCCCTGGCGGTCAGCATCAATATCGGCACCCGCTGATCTGTGTGGCGGATCCGGCGGAGCAGCTCGGTCCCGTTCAAACCGGGTAACATCAAATCCAAAACGATCAGGTCGTAGTCATAACTGGTCGCCAGCTCCAATCCGGTCAGACCATCGGCGGCGGCGTCGACCGCAAAGCTTTCAGCGGTCAGTCCTCGAACAACGAAACGCGAGACTTTCTCTTCATCCTCGACAAATAAAATCCGCATCACTTTCAGCCTATCAGTATAGGCGCAATAGATTAAAGCATCCTGAAGGGAAGATGAAATCTCGTTCAGAAAGGAAGGGATTCTTTCCTATAGAAGTAATACCGGTGCAAACCCGTTGAACGGTTTCTTCACCGGTCTATGCAGAAGGCAATTCTCACGAACTCACCGACCGCGATGAGGCGGTTTTGAAGCTATTTGGTCTGTTTGGTGCCCTGCAACTCCTTGTACATATCCTCGACGTTAGGTTGCGCGAAATTCTGAAACGCGAAGCTCTTGTATTTGTCCGGGAGCTTTAGCTGATCCTTCGACTGTTCGATCGTCAAGCCATTCGCGATTGCCTTCTTGACTCGACTCCGCAGGTCATCAAGATAGTCTCTGAAGTCGCGCATTTCTGCCACGGTCGCGACGTCGCCGTGGCCGGGAATGAACTTCGTGTTGGTGTGGTTGGTTAAAATCTTGTCGAGCGACGGAACCCATTCATTCACCGTGGCATCTACCAGATTGGGAAGCGTCTTCGCCCAACCCATATCGCCCGTGAACATCACGTTGGCGTCGGGCACGAAGACCAGCACATCGCCGCCGGTGTGACCTGGCAGCGAAAACAGCACGACTTCCCGAGTGCCCAAATAAAGATGGATCATGCCTGTGTTGAATGTTACGGATGGATTCGTGAGCTTGATCTGCAGCATGGCGTCGAACCGCCGTAGTTGTCGCTCCAACTGAGCGCGCTTTTCCTTTTGAGCCTCGGGTGTATCGGCGAGTTGTTTTGCGGCGTCGGCTCGTCGCTTTTGCAGTTCCTCGGGCGAGGGAAGAAACTTCCGGTTCTTTGTCGTCTGCCAGCTTGCAACGTTATCGTGAGCGATGATGGGTACCCCACGCGCAGCCACGACTTGATTACCGCCGCTGTGATCAAGATGGTAGTGAGTATTTACCGCATACTTTATCGGTTGCGGAGTTTGCTTTCCAATCTCCCCTAAGAGTTCCTCGATAGCGACTGGCGTAAAGAACGTGTCGACGACGAGCACGCCGCCGTCGCCGACGACAAATCCCGCATTCCCAGACGCGAGACCTCCGGGTTTTGCGATAGCGGCAAAGATACCATCTGCCACCTTGACCAATTGAAAGTCGTCTTCGGCCTTGGTTGTTGCCGGTCTTGCCGTCCCGAGGGCACCCAGAAACACCAACCCGACTATGGCGACAATTGATGCATTCCTCATCCTGCCTCCTCGACTTGATTAACGTTTAGATAGGGCTCCGCGAATTCCACCGGCCGCAGAGACTCCCGAAAGCGTCGAGAATCCGACCAACGTGCCGGCTGGTATTGCCCGAAGCAGTCCTTGCGCATCGCGCGGGGTTGCTATAGATTATGCCCGCCGCAGTGGACGCCGCACAGGCTACTGGCTTCACGGCAGGGCGTCAATCAGTCATCCTAAGTTTAATGCCAAACATATTGCAGGAGGCCATCGCAATGGCAGAACAATTCCGTGCTCGCCGCGAGTGCCCGTTCGGTTCGCGCCGCGCGGGTTCTTTCGTCGCGCCGGGCAGGGTGCTCAAGCGCGCCTGTGCAGTCGGCGCAGCGCTGGTTGTGTTCACGCATGCGCCGGTTGCTCGGCTTGATGCGCCCGGCGCGTTCGCGATCAAAGACGCCCAGATTGTTACAGGCGCGGGTAAGACCATTGCGAAAGGTACGATCGTCTTTCGCAGCGGTCTGATCACCGAAGTTGGTGAAAGCGCCAAGATACCAGCCGACGCTCGCGTGATCGACGGCGCTGGAATGACCGTTTATCCAGGCTTGATCGATGGCTATACGAGCCTCGGGCTTGCAGCCGCTGCGCAACCTCAGGCTCCGGCAGGAGGTGGCAGGCAGGCGGCAGTTGCGGCGACTGCGGCGAGCGGGCCGCCTTCGCCTGAAGCGCGGCTCGGCGATCCGTCGTTAGCAGCCGCAGATCAAGTCAAACCGGGAGCGTCGTTCGAGGACCCGCGATCCATTGGTGTGACGACGGCGCTCAGCAGCCCACGACAAGGCATCTTTGCAGGACAGAGCGCGCTCATCAATCTGTCCGGCGAGGAAGCTTCAAAGCTGGTGCTCCGCGCGCCAGTCGCGCTGACGGTACAGTTCAGCGGAGGCGGAGGCTTCGGAGGAGGATATCCGGGCTCGCTAATGGGTACGGTCGCTTACATTCGCCAGTCTTTCTATGATGCGATTCGCTACCGTGATGAAGTAGATCGCTACAACCGGATCAAACGCGGAGTGCCAAGGCCCCAACACGACAAGCGACTCGCGGCGCTGCTGCCTGCGCTTAAGGGTGAGTTGCCGGTGCTGTTCGTCGCAAACTCAGACGGCGACATTCGGCGCGCGCTGATGATAGCAGACGAATTCAAGCTCAAGCCGATGATCGCGGGTGCGATGTACGGTTACCGAGTCGCGGACATGCTCAAGGCCAGGAACGTGCCGGTGATCCTTTCTGTTGACTTTCCGCGGCGCCCTGCTGATCTGACCGACGATGAAGATGAAACATTGCGAGTGCTCCGCCAACGGGCCGAGGCGCCAAAAGGCGCTGCCAGGCTTGCGCAGGCAGGCGTGAAGTTCGCGTTCACCTCCGGCTCGCTTCGGCCGCAGGATTTCATCGCAAACGTGCAGAAGGCGGTAGAGAACGGCTTGTCGAAGGATGAAGCACTGCGCGCGCTGACTATCAACGCGGCCGAGATTTTTGGGGCGTCGGAACAAGTTGGCACGATCGAGGTCGGGAAGATCGCTAACCTCGTGATTGTGAGCGGTGACCTTCTGGCGAAGGACACCAAGGTCAGACACGTCTTCATTGATGGCGATCAGATCGAATTGAAGAAGCCTGACGTCGCGCCGGCTCGCGGGGGAATGGGCGGGGGACGACCCGGTGGCGCAGCGGGCGAACCAGCGGTTGATCCATCTGGCACGTGGTCTCTCACGGTTCAATCGCCCCAGGGGGAAATTGGTGCCCAATTGACTCTGACCAAGGACGGAGAGCAGATAGGAGGTACCCTGGGTACGCCGATGGGCAACGTCGCGGTAAAGAGCGGGCGGATGACTGGGAATCAAATCCGTTTGACCGCAACGGTCGATATGGGTGGTGAGTCCGTCGAGGCGATCATCAGCGGGACAATCGAGGGCGATTCCATGCGCGGCACGATCGTGATGGGCGCGATGGGCTCGTTTGAGTTCAGCGGCACCAGACCGAGGTGAAGGATTTCCGATTTCCGATTGCCGATTTGCGATCGGAGCCATTCTATTAGGCGATCAGCAATGAGAAAATGGCAATCGGCAATCGAAATGGGGGAATGATGAAAAAGGTTAACGCGATTCTGTCATCACTGCTTGCGGTGGCTTTGGTTGCGTCAACGTTCGCGCAGACCGGAGGCAACGCGAAACTGGCTGCTGGAGCCAGTCCTGGCATTGCCTCGGCCGCGCCCGGAGAGACGCTGATCAAGAATGCAACGATACTGACCGCCTCGCACGGGACGATCAACAACGGTTCGATCCTTATCCGTGACGGGAAGATCGCCGAGGTTGGGCCGAACGTAAAAGCACGCGATCCGAATGCTCGCATCATCGATGCAACCGGGAAGTATGTGACACCTGGTATCATCGACTGCCATTCACATACCGGAGTCGAGGGGAGCGTCAATGAAGGCTCGCTTTCGGTCACCGCGATGGTGCGCATTCGCGATGTGATCGATCCTTACAGCCCGGCTATCTATCGCGAGCTTGCCGGCGGAACGACTACTGCTAACGTGTTGCACGGATCTGCGAACTCGATAGGCGGGCAGAACGCGGTCGTCAAGTGGAAGATTGGGAAGCCGGTTGATCAATGGGTGGTGGCCGATGCACCGCAAGGGATCAAGTTCGCTCTTGGCGAGAACCCAAAGCAGTCAAATAGTCAGGGAAGACAGGGTACAGCGCCGCGGCGCTATCCTGAGACTCGGATGGGAGTCGAAGAAACCATCCGCCAGGCGTTTGTCAAAGCCAAAGAATACATGAGCGGATGGCAGGGGTTCGAACGAAAGAAGGCAACCGAACAGAATGTCGATCCCCCACATGGAGGTATGGAGGTATGATACG
>CAZOOE010000095.1:0-15699 GCA_964581275.1 uncultured Clostridia bacterium | reverse complement strand
TTGAATATGACCGTATTGCTCATGTAGCTCGCGAATCGCAAATAGCGAATCAACGCGCTCGTCGAGCGTCTCGCCGATGCCGATCAGAATTCCGGTTGTAAAAGGAATTCTCAACCTTCCCGCCTCTTCGATCGTTCTCAAACGAAGCAAAGGCGGCTTGTCGGGCGCATTGTCGTGAGCCATTCCCGGCAACGTCAAACGGTCACTAGTACTTTCAAGCATCAGCCCCATGCTCGGATTGAACTGTCGAAGCGTCTCCAGGTCTCTTCGGCCCATCAAGCCCGGATTGGCGTGGGGCAGCAAGCCGGTTTCATCCAACACCCGCCTGCACATCTCGGCGAGATAGGAGAGCGTGGTGCGATGGCCGAGCCGGGCGAGTGTCTCGCGCATCTCGGGAAAGATGGCTTCAGGGCGATCGCCGAGACTGAATAGCGCCTCCTTGCACCCGAGCCGCGCACCGGATTCAGCCACCGCAAGCACATCGTCTGGCATCATCGTTTGCGCCCCCGGCTGGCCAGGGTCCTTGCGGAACGTGCAGTAGCCGCAGTAGTCGCGGCAGAGATTCGTTAGTGGGATGAAGACCTTCCTTGAATACGTGATCCGCCGATCTTTCACCCGATCGCGCAGCTCGAGGGCGGCTTCAAGTAAACCGTCGAGTTCGACGCCCGGGGAGGCGCAAATCAATCTTGAGGCAATCTCGCGCGTGACCGATCCTTCGCGCGCCGCGGCGAGCCCTTCCTCAAACGGAAGAGAAGATGTTGAAGTAAGTGTTCTGGTCATTCCCGGTCTCCCTTCTCAACCGGGGGCCACCGCTTTATTCGTACCGGTTTGATCTTGATGATCGGTCTTTCGTCGAGCTTCATCGAGCGGTATTGTGGGTACTTGTCGCGGAGCAGTTCGACTGCGCGTGTGTGTTCGGAAGCATCATCACCAGGCAAGACGATGTCTGCATCTCCACTTACCAGGACATAAATCAGCTTACCCCAATCCTCCGAATAGTCGTCAACGACCAGCGCGACCCGAGGGTTCGCCTGGATGTTTCTTACACGCTTTAAGGCGCCGGGGTTTACGCTCTTGGGCTTTTCGTCAATTGGAGTGTAGATGCGTTCGCCGTCGAATACGTAGCAGATGGGTATGACTGCCGGGTTGCGATCGTTATCGGCCGTTGCGAGCCGCGCGACCCGATGTTCGCGGATAAACTCGAGGGTGACCTGGTCAATGGTGAGCGCCATAACGGAACGTGATGATCATGCCCTGGCATTGGGCAACATGCCCGCAGTGTTCCGAACACCAAGAGCGGGGGTAAACCACCCTTCCCGACCTGTGACCCTTGCAATAGCCGGTGGAAGCGCGTTCCCTCACACTTGTGGAAGCCGTGTCCCTGTCTCACACTTCACGAATCACACTTCAACTTTCGAGGCTCAAGGATCACTTTGAAATCTCGATCAAACGCTCCATCAACGTGAGCATGTCGGCGATCTTAGCTCTCGGGTCAAAGCCGAATTCAGGCGGTGACTGAATTAGATGAGTGACGCCAATATCTCGGAGCCGCGCAGTGTCTTCGCGAAGCTGATCCAACGAACCGGTCATTGGACTGCGATCGCGGCCGCCGGGCTGCTGAAACAGCATTGTGAAGGCTCGCAGCACGACATCCATTTTACCTCGGCCTGCGCGCTCCGCCGTCTGATGAAACTGATTTATCATTCCGGCCAAAGCTTCAAAGCTCAAAATGCCCGCTGGGTTCCATCCATTCCCGAACTTCGCGGCACGATCAAACGTGTACTGTCCGAAGCCGGCGACGTAGATCGGCGGGTGGGGTTTTTGAAGCGGCTTTGGTCCAACCTTCGATTCCGGAATATGATAGAACTCCCCATCGAATATGACCGGGTCAGTTGTCCAGAGCTCGACCATCGCTCGGAGGAACTCGTCGCAGCGCGGGCCTCGGCGCTCGAATGGAGTGCCGGCGGCCTCGAACTCGTCGTGCGACCAGCCCGCGCCGACCCCCACAAGCGCGCGGCCGTTTGAAAGTAGGTCGAGCGTCGCAATGCGGCGCGCAAGCTGGATCGGCGAATGGTAAGGCAGCACCAACACGCTGGTGCCCAATTGCACACGCGCAGTGTGAGCGGCAACAAAAGTCAGGGTCTCTATTGGGTCGAGAACCGACTGATACGTTTCAGGCAGCTTACCGTCGGGCGCCGCTGGGTAAGGCTCTTTCGGAGCGAGCGGCCACAACAAACGCTCGAGCACCCATACCGAATCGTAACCGAGTTCTTCGGCGCGGCGGGCGACCTTTATCAAGTTTTCCGGCGTAGCCTGAGGGCCCAACTGCGGAAGCGAAATACCAACTTCCATATCTCCGTAGTTCTCCTGATTCAGATTTGGCTATCATCCTGACGGTATAAAGTTTCAGAATGGAAGTCAACGCGGTGCATTGAAATTGCGATTGAGTTGGCATCTGGAATGTGTTAAAACCTGGATACACGAAAATTGTTGTGGGAGTGAGGAAGCATGTACAGAGGATTCTGGTTGCTCTTTTTGTTCATCCTTCCTTTGGCTTTTTATGCTGTTCCAGCTCAAACGCAAGCCCCGCGCCCCTCTACGAGACCGGCGATCAAGCCACCGGACAAATACCCTGATGACGACGAACAAGAGCTAAGCCACCTCCCGGAGGAAATGCGCATAAAAATGGTGATCGCGCGCGCCGAGGAGGACCATAAGAAGATCCTAGAAGACGTCGATAAGTTGAGCACCCTCTCCAACGAAATAGTCAAGGAGTATGGTGACAACAAGCGGCTTTCCGCCGACGATATGAAGAAACTTGGCACGATCGAGAAACTCGCAAAGCGAATATTGACTCACTCTGGAGGCGAGGAGGTCGATCAGAAGTCCGGCGCGAGCGAAAATATGCCGCTGGCCGAGGCGGTCGATATGCTGGGGACGACGGTTGCCAGCATAAAGAAAGAGATGACCGCCGAGACTCGGTTCGTAGTTTCGGCAAGCGTTATCGCCAACTCCAACGAGGTGATCAGTCTCTCCCGCCTGATAAGACACGCAAAGAAAGCAGATTGATGTTGATGACAGAAGGCAGGCCTGCGAGCGGCGCGTCTTCCAGCATTCGGAGCTGGTCGGCAGGTCACATCGCGGTCACGTTCGCGCTTCTGCTGGCAACCCCAGCTCTGCCGCTCAGCGTAAGTCAGGACAAGAAACCCACCCAGGAGCAGCGACAGCGCGATGATGAGGCTGTACAGCTCCACTCGGACCTGGTCGTGGTGAACCTGATCGTCACCGATGCAAAAGGACAATACGCTCGCGGCCTGACTGCAAAGGATTTCACGATCCTGGAGAACGACGCCTCCCAACCGATCGACACTTTTCTCGCCGAGGAAGCCTCGTTCGCCGCTGCGATATTGATCGATACCAGCGGGAGCATGGATTACAAGTTTGGGCTGGTGAGAGCCGCAGCCGCATCCTTTGTCGACCACATTCGAGACAACGATCAGGTCGCAGTCTACGGCTTCAATGACAAGATTAACCTGTTTCAGGATTTTTCGGATTTGCACGACATCTCCGAATACGTGTGGGACGCAAAAGCCGAAAACAATACCCGTCTATACGACTGCGCCGACGAGGCGATCATTGCGCTGGAGAAGCGCCAAGAGAGGCGTAAAGCGATTCTGTTGATCTCGGATGGCTGGGACACCACCAGCCAAAAAGCGTCGTTCGATTCGGTAATGAAGAAATGCCTCGCCCGCGGGATAACGATTTATTCGATTGACCTCATTGAAGACAGCGTGAGGATGGGAAGCGGCTCGGATGTGCTGGGGCTGAGACGCGGCCAGAACGAGATGAAAGAGTTCGCTGCCCAGACTGGCGGACGCTATATTCATACGCCGCAAGGCGACAAACTCGAGGAAGCATTCACCGGCATCGTCGATGAGCTTCGAAATCAATACACGCTGACCTACTACCCCGTAAATCAAAAGCGAGATGGCCGCTGGCGCAAGCTCGGCGTAAACGTTTCGCGCCCCGGGCTGACAACGCGCACTCGCAAGGGCTACTGGGCGCCGAAGTCCTAAAGAGAATTGAACCGACGATACCACCCGATACTTTGTAGCTTGACTAAACCCGGCACCCGTACAACAATGTGCGAGGAAGGATAGGTTCCCCCAACTTAACCCCCGAAATTCGCGTTTTCTCGCAGGATCAGCAGTCTCTTCTCTCAGGAGTTTGCCATGCCTTCAAACAAGAAGATGATCGCACAGATCGTCGCGCTTCTCGCGGTGTTGCTGACCTTCGTGATTGCGGTGCGCGCCGAGACCCAATCTCTTGAAACTCTGCTCGCGTATCTCAAGAGTCCCAATGCGAGCACGCGCCACGACGCGGCCCACAAGCTGGGCGAACGCCGAGTCCGCAATCAACTTGCCGTCGAAGCGCTCGCGGTGACCGCCCGCAAGGATGAAGACCACGATGTGCGCGCCGAGGCTCTGCGGTCGCTGGGCATGATAAAGGACTTTTCAGCGCTGCCCGAGATGATCGATGCGCTCAAGGATCAAAACACCGATGTTCGCCGGGTGGCAATAAGATCGCTGGTGGCGCTGTATACCGAACACGACATCGAGTTTATAACCAACCGGCGCGCGGGCTGGAACCTCTTCAATCCCTTTCTGGACACCAGCGATCATGAGATCGTCGAACCTTACATCAACGTCGATCCCGCGGTCGTCACCGCGATAGGCGAATCGGCGCGCAGTGATCGCGAGCGAGATGTGCGTGTATCGGCGATTCGTGCGGTTGGTGTGTTGAGAGGGGCAGCCGCTATTCCGCTGCTGGCCGACGCGCTAAACGCGGATCAGGATCTGCGAATCGAGGTGCTTCGCGCGTTCATCAAGATCGGGGACACATCGGCCGGCACACACCTGATACCATTCTTCCGCGACTCGGACCACAAGGTCAGAACGCAGGCGATGGTTGCCGCAGGAATGCTCAAATACAAACCTGCGGTGGAACCGCTGCTCTCAGTCTACGGGCTGGGTCCTGAGAAGAAAGGAACCCTCAAGATGGTCGGTGACAAAGTGAAAGGTCGCCTCACGTACTTGCCGCCGCGTGACGAAGCGGCGCTATGGGCGCTGTCGCTGATCGGAGATGAGAAGGCAGAACAGACCTTCGTTGAAAACCTGACTGACAACGATGCAGACCGCCGTCAATACGCAATCGAGGGGCTGGCCCGAATAGCAGAACCGCGTTACCTGGATCAGATTTCCAGGCTGGTGCTGACCGAGAAGAACGGCGACGTGAAACTCGCGGAGTATTGGGCCCTGTACAAGATGGGGAGCACGTCGAACATTCAGAACGTCGTGCGCAAGCTCGATACCGACCAGGGCGATCAGGCGCGCGCTTATTTGTTGGAATCCAACCCGGTGGATCTATACCCGCACATTCAGTCAAGCAGCAAAGAGATACGGCACAAGGTAATCGAGATCCTCGGGCGCACCGGCGATCAGGAAACCATCAAAGAATTGGAGCCGGTGGTGCGCACGTCGAGCGCTTCGACTGCCGACGCTGCGACGGTTGCGATCAAGCGAATCGAATGGCGCATATCGGGCCGCCCTCGCGCAAGCGATAGCGTGCTGCAACGTGAGCGTCCTCGCCGCGCTTCCAACCCTTGAGATTAGAGGTCCGACAAACTTCAGTTTGTCGCCGCTGACAAAGCACCTTGTGATCAGCGACAAACTGAAGTTTGTCGGACATCCATTGTCGGACATCTGTTTGCCTTCCCTCCCTTGACCACCCTAGAATGACCCTTCATCGCTGAGAGCAATCCAACGGAGAAAGTACATGAAGAGAAGAGTAGCGACGTTGACATGCGCCGCTCTGCTATTGGGTTCGGCGGTGACCGCACAAGACTTGACCGCTGATGCCAGGAGGATAATGGAACGCCCAGACCTGAAGAACGCGTTCGATTATGTCGACTCCAAAAAGGATCAGATACTTGCGGAGTGGATTGAGCTTACCGAGATCAACGCGCCTTCGGGTAAAGAACGCAACCGCGCCGAGGCGGTTCGAAAGCTGCTCGAGGCGCGCAAGCTCGACAAGGTCTACTACGACTCGAAGGGGAATCTGATCGCCATTCGGAAAGGCACCGGCGGCGCCAAGCCAGTCGTGTTTGACGCGCACCTCGACACGGTTTTCCAAGAAGGCTTGAAGATCAAGGCCCAGGTCCGCGATGGCAAAGTCTTCGCTCCGGGCGTCGGCGATGACACTCGCAACGTCGAAGCGCTGCTCGCCTCAATCCGCGCGCTCGATCAAGCCGGGATCAAAACGAAAGCCGATCTGATCTTTGTGTTCACCGTTGAAGAAGAGACCTCGTTCGGCGGCGTAAAACACTTCGTAGCCGAGAATAAGGACCGAATCGGCCAGTACGTCGCGCTCGACGGCGGATATGAGGGGCTCAACCACGGTGGCATCGGCATCAACTGGTACAAGCATCACTTCATAGGACCCGGAGGACATACAACGTCAAAGTCGCCGCCCTTCTCAGCGACGATTCCTCTTGCTCGCGCGATCACGCGGATCTATTCGCTTGAATTGCCTAAGGACCCGGTTGTGCATTTGAACGTTGGGATGCTTGGCGGTTCGGAGGTCGTGAACGCCAAAGCCGCCGACGCCTGGTTTACTCTGGATCTCAGATCAACTGATCAGAAACTGATTGACGACTTCGAGCAGAGAATCGCACAGATACTTCGCGAAGAGGCCGAACGCGTTGGAATGACGGTCAAGACTGAGCTGCCGGAAGAGAAGGTTCCGGCGGCCCAGATTCCAGGCAGCCGCGACTCGTTCACGGTCCGGATGGCCGAAGCAGTACATCGAGCGATTGGCTTCGAGAATGTGCCGGTTGGCAACAGCGCTTCAAACAACGCGAACGTGGCCTTGCTGGCGGGTCTGCCGGCAATCTCTACCGGCTGCGGACCGTGTGGGGGCGATCACTCGTTGGGGGAGTGGTGCCACATTGAGCCGCTTTATCGCGGCATCAAGAAGCTGATATTGCTGGAAGTCGCTTTGTCTGGACAGTGACTGAAGCTCGGAGTCCTGAAGTTCGTAGTCCGGCCTTGAGTGAGGCGGAAGCTTGTATTGTTCTGCATGTATTGTGACCACAAACTTCGGCTTGAAGGCCGTACTACGAGCTTCTGCTTACGCTACCTGCTAAGGCTTTGCTCCAACCGAGCCGGCGGACACGTTTCATTTCTGTTTGATCGAGAAGGTTCGCCCCGCGATCGTCATCGTTCCATTGCGGGCTTTGGTGTCCGGATTAGCCCCCACCGAGTAAGTCACTGCTCCAACACCGATGCCACTATCGTTCGACGTGATCGTCACCCAGCTCGAATTGCTCACGGCCCTCCATATACACTCTTCTGTCGTTATCACATTCACCAGATTCCCTGTCCTAATTCTTCCCCCGTTGCGCAATAGACGCAAGCGTTGCTCGGAATCCTTCTCGCCTACTGTATGAATGGGGGGTGGCTTGAAGAATAGACCTTCGATTTACGCGTGCAGCGCTTGAAGCAACTTTGTCGCGATCCGCCTGGCGAGCAACGCGGATTCCCCAACCGGACTACACTCGATGACCCAGTCTGAGACTGCCCCATTGACACTAATTAACGCCGGTCTATATGATTCACCGTCGCCGCAAATTCTTAAGTCATGAGCTGGAAGTGGTGGCCTTCCGGTAGGCGCAGGGCGACGCTCACTCTGGGGAGTTCTTATGCTGGTCAGAAAAGCTCAGTTGCTTACTCTCACAATCGCACTCGTGGTCGGAACATCAATTACGGGGCTTAGTCCCGCAGGTGCGGCATTCGCTCCTTCTCAAGGCGCAGCGTTGGCTGCCCGAATTTCCATTGAACGTGTCTCCAAACATGTGCAGTTTCTTGCATCCGACAAACTCCAAGGCCGCCGCGCTGGAACGCCATTCGCCGACGAAGCCGCTGCTTACATTGAAAAGGAATTCCGAAGCTATGGCCTGAAGCCCGCATCGAGCGCCGGGTTTCTTCAACCATTCACATTTGTTTCCGCAGTAAAGCTGGGCGGCGGAAACAGCTTTCAAGTAAAGAGGTTTCTTTCTGGTGTAGCCTTACGCGACCGAAGCAGCACTCAGGTCAAGACAACAGGCGGAACCAGCACACTCAAGGTCGGAGACGAGTTCATGCCGCTTGCCTTCTCTCCGGGCGAACCGGTCGCCGGCGAAGTCCTTTTCCTTGGTTACGGCATTAGCGCCCCTGAACTCCAATTCGACAGCTATTCAGGTATCGACCCGAAGGGAAAGATCGTGATGATCCTGCGAGGCAGCCCCGACGGTGACAATCCGCACGGGAAGTTTGCCGAGTTCACGCAGCCGGGTCTCGAGATTCAAAACAAGACGCTGAAGGCACGGGAGAAAGGCGCACGCGCAGTCGTGTTCGTCAGCGCCGAGAAGAGCTTTCACGAAGACCGCCTGTCACGATTGCGTCACGACTTGAACTTCCTGGATTCGGGGATCCCGACGGCGGTAATTAGCCGCGACGCCGCCGCATCGATCCTGGCTTCGGGCGGCTCATCGTTGGCCGACGCAGAAGCTAAAGCGAAAGAGCCCAAGTCGTCGTTCTTGATCACGGACCTAACGGTTCAGCTCAAGATGGATGTGACAAGAATCAACGGTAAGAGCGCAAACGTTGTTGCGGTGCTCCCTGGGAGCGATGCGCAGCTCGCGTCTGAGTACGTCGTCATCGGCGCGCATTACGATCATCTGGGACTGGGCGGACCCGAGTCATTGGCCGCAAACCCGGAAGGCCAGATTCATCACGGAGCCGACGATAACGCTTCGGGGACGACGGGTCTGCTCGAGATTGCTCGAGTACTTGCAAGCGAGCCCGGCAAGATCAAACGGAGCCTCATGTTCATCGCCTTTAGCGGCGAAGAGCTCGGGTTGCTGGGATCCGGAGCTTATACCAAGAACCCGTTCGTTCCGCTTGCAACAACCGTCGCGATGCTGAACATGGACATGATCGGAAGGCTTCGCAACAGTTCGTTGTTTGTCGGCGGAGCAGGCACATCGCCGGCGTGGAAGCCGCTGCTGGAAAAGCTGAACGGCCCGGTCCAGCCAACAGCCGGAGCGGCTGGAAACGGCTCTGGAGGCCGCCTCCAGCTAAGCTTTGGCGAGGACGGCTTTGGACCCAGCGATCACCAATCCTTCTATGTGCGCGACATTCCGGTGTTGTTTTTCTTCACCGGTTCACACGACGACTACCACAAGCCCACGGACACCGCCGACAAGATCAACGCGGAGGGATTGAAGCAGGTCGCTGAGTTTGTGCGTGAGATCGCCGTCTCGATAGCCAATGAACCGCAGCGTATCGCATTCACAAAGGTGAAGGTAGAGCAGAAACCGGCCGGTCGCGGGTTCCGGGTCTATCTCGGGACAGTGCCGAATTACTCTGATCAAAGCGACGGTCTGAAACTGGACGGAGTGCGCCCCGGCTCGCCCGCCGAAAAGGCTGGAATGCGGGCGGGTGATGTGGTGGTAAAGCTTGGGACGATGCCGATCAAGAACGTGTACGACTATACCTACGCGCTCGGCGAGATGCGTGGGGGCGAAGAAGTCGAAGTGGTGATACACCGCGATGGCAAAGAATTGACGCTGAAGATCACGCCTGAAAAGAGGCAATAGTATTCGGTTTCCGGTTTCTAGTTTCTGGTTTCTAGTTAAGAATCTCTCTGGCCCCTGAACCAGAACCACAAACCAGAAACCAGAGACCAGGAACCCAAGGCCCGAAACCAGAAACAGAGGATATTATGCTCTTAGAAGGAAAGACGGGCATCGTTTTTGGGGTGGCGAACAAACGGAGTCTGGCCTGGGCGATCGCCCGCCGTGCGGCCGAAGAGGGCGCGCGCATCGCGCTTACTTATCAGGGCGACAGGCTCGAGGAGAACGCGCGAGAGCTTGCCGCGTCGCTGAAGGATCCGCTCGTTCTCCCGTGCGACGTCGCTCGTGATGAAGACATCGCCGCGGTGTTTGCAACGGTCAAGCAGGAATTTGGCTCGCTCGATTTTGTGGTTCACGGAATAGCCTACGCGCTGCGCGAAGAACTCGAAGGCGAATACCTGAGCACTTCGCGCGAGGGTTACCGGGTGGCGCAGGATGTCAGCGTTTACTCATTGACCGCAATCGCTCGGGAAGCCGCGCCGCTGATGACCGAACGCGGAGGCAGCATACTGACGCTTACCTACCTCGGCGGCGAACGCGTGATCCCCGGTTACAACGTGATGGGGATAGCAAAGGCGGCGCTCGATATGAGCATGCGATACCTTGCGGTGAACCTCGGCGCACGCGGCATTCGGATAAACGCCATTTCGGCGGGTCCGGTAAAGACGCTGGCCTCCGCAGGAATCGGCGGCTTCTCAAAGATACTCGAGCACATGCGCAACCACGCTCCGCTTCGCCGAAACATCGATCAATCCGAAGTCGCCGACGCGGCGATGTTCCTGCTCTCAAACATGTCTCGCGGGGTGACCGGCGAAGTGCTGCACGTTGATTCTGGCTACAACATCATGGGGATGTAGGACCGGGAGGCGGAAAGCGGAAGGCGGAAGGCGGGAGGCTTTCGCCTTACCGGCTTCTCTCGTCCGACGGCCATATGTACTTGTGAAGCTGGAGCTGAAACCGAGCGCGCAGCTTGTCATCCAGCATCCACGCAACTACTCGCGCTGTCTCGATCATTCCGAATGCAGTTGACATCAAGATTCTTACTCGATCCTCAAGGTTGTGCTCTCGGATTGTCTTCAACGTCCACTCGTAATCGCCGCGGTCTGCGATCACAAACTTCACTTCATCAACTGGCTTGAGGTTCTCGAGGTTCGACCAGAGGTTTTTCTCGCACTCGCCCGAGGCCGGACATTTCAGGTCCATTATCCGAATGACCCGCGGATCAAGCTTAGAGATATCCCGATGCCCGCCGGTCTCTATCAGCACGGTGTGCCCTGCATCCGCGAGTCTCGTCGCAAGCTCGTAGATCTCCTGTTGCAGGAGAGGCTCGCCGCCGGTGAGTTCCACAAGTTCGCACCTGTAACTCTCGACTTCACCCATAATCTGGTCGAGCGACATCGTCGAGCCACCGGTGAAGGTGAACTCCGAATCACACCAACTGCAGCGAAGATCGCATCCGGTGGTCCGCACAAACACACACGGCAAACCAACATAGCTGGATTCACCTTGAATGCTTTTGTAGATTTCAGTGATCCGCATTTGACCAGTTTTCACGCATCATTCTAGCCCGCTTCGACCGAACGCGCGAGCATTGAGGAAATCACGGTGCGGCTGGGTTGCGACCGGTTGAGTGAGATTGACCGTGACCGATTCCTTCACTCTGACCGAGTATGCCCGAGTGGGCCATTTCACTTTGACGGCTTCAGAAAGCTGTTTGGACCTTCAGGCTTGGACGGCGCCGGAACAGCTTAGACTTAACCTATTGCCGTTAAACAACTAAGCCGAGTTTGTGGCAACGTCTTCATACGACCCGTGCGCTTTGTCCAATTCAGGTCGACGGTGAAGCGACTCCGCTGCTACAACGGCACGAACATTGAATAACAAATCCCGATTCGCAGTCATGACATAGCCCGGAGTGTCGCAGCAAATGGCCGCAGTGATGCAAGAAAAGCTCAAGAAGCTTGAGAACAATGTCACTCGCCGCTTCATCGACCTCGTCTCGGCGGTCGGCCTCTGCTTGTTCTTCTATGCTGTGTACGTCGTCGCCACCAGCGAACCGAGCCTGGACTGGATCCTTCTCGCCCTTGTTACGACGTTGGTAGTCGGGCGCACAACCATCCGGATACCCAAGACAGAGAGCACCGTGACCTTGGATGACACGTTCATCTACATCTCGGTGCTGCTTTACGGGGTGTGGCCTTCGGTGGTGCTGGCTGGAGTCAACGCGACACTGTGCTCGCTGCGGTATCCAAACCGTCGAAAGGTGGCCCCGTTCAACGCCGGAGCGATGAGCTTATCGGTCTACGTGGCGAGTTCGCTGGTCGCTGTTGTATTCGGCGAACCTCCTCATCTCGCGTCAGATTTGAGCACTGTGATTCTCGCCGCCGAGTCGCTTGCGCTGGTGCAGTACGTGTTGAGCTCGGGCATGCTGAGCACAGTGAGCGCGCTCCGAAAGGGAAAGAGCCTGATAGCGGCTTGGCGGGAATCATTTCTGTGGACGTGGATGTCTTACTTCGCCGGGGCGTTTGCCGCTTGTCTGATCGTAAAGCTCATAACGGTGATCTCGTTTTACGCATTCATAGTTGCGGTCCCGGTACTGGCGATCACCTTCCTCACCTATCGGAACTATCTCGAAAAGGTGCAGTCCTCGATTCGTCATGTGGAAGAGATGACCGATCTGCATCTGCGAACTATTGAGGCGCTTGCAATCGCGATCGACGCAAAAGACGAAGTCACTCACGACCACGTTCACCGCGTTCAGATTTATGCCACCGGACTCGCCCGTCTGTTCGGCTTGGGCGAAGCAGAGATCGAGGCCTTGAAGGCGGGCGCACTCCTTCACGACATTGGCAAGCTTGCCGTGCCCGATTACATCCTCAACAAACCCGATAAGCTCACGGTCGCAGAGTTTGACAAGATGAAGGTGCACACGATCGTAGGTGCCGACATTCTGACCCGAGTTGGATTTCCTTATCCGGTCGTGCCGGTTGTGCGGCATCATCACGAAAGGTGGGACGGCCGCGGCTATCCCGACGGGCTGCGCGGCGATCAGATACCGATGACCGCGAGGATCCTTGCGGTCGTAGATTGCTTCGACGCCGTTCGCGAGGACCGCCAATATCGTAAGGCGATGAACCGCGGTCAGGCAATCGAGCTGATCAAGAGCGGAAGCGGAACAATGTACGATCCCGAAGTAGTCGGCATGTTCCTCGAGTACCTGCCGCAATTCGAAGCGGAAATAAGACGGCAAAAAAAGGAAGTGAGACAGTCGCGTGCGAAGATCGAGGGCAAACCCGCTGCGGCTGCGACCCAGAGGGACAGCGATCAGGTAGTCTTCGAACACATCCGCAACGCCCATCGCGAAGTTATCACTCTTTACGAAATAGCTCAGACAATCGGCAACAGCCTGGACCTGCGCGACATGTTCGCGGTCTTCTCTTCACGGCTGCAGGACATCGTGAGCTATACAACCTGCGTTCTTTACCTCCAGAAGCCCAGCGCGATTGACGTAGAGGCGATGCATGTGAGCGGGCGCAATGCCGACCGCTTCAAAGGATCAAGCATAATACTTGGGTCGGGCGTAACCGGATGGGTGGTTTCCAACCGGCAACCGATGTACAACTGTGACCCGCGGCTCGATCTGGCTGCGGCACATGTCGAAGTCGAAACGGCTTATCTTTCCGTGATCGCCGTGCCGTTGCTCAAAGGCGACGAAGTGCTTGGCGCACTCACCCTTTATTCCGCGGAGGTCAGCGCATACGAACCTGACCATCTTCGACTGGTGGAAGCGGTGGCGAAGCTCGCAGCGGATGCGATAGCGAACGCGTTGCATCACAAGAAAACCGAAGCCAGCGCGCTGACGGACCCGCTGACCGGGCTCGGAAATGCGCGGGCGCTCAGGCTTCGCTTCGAACACGACGCCGATCGCTCAAGCCGCTACGGTGAAAGCTTCGCGTTGCTTATGATGGATGTCGATGGTCTGAAGAAAATCAATGATACACTTGGACATGGAGCGGGTGACAACGCCCTGCAGCGGGTGGGAAACCTGCTGTCGCATCAGCTCCGATCTGAGGACTTCCTGAGCCGATATGCCGGCGATGAGTTCGTTGCGTTGGTGCAGATCGGAGCCGTTGAAGTGCGCGAGCTCATTCAGCGGCTTCAGCAAGCGGTGGACACCTGCAGGCTGGGAACCAACGGATCCACCGCGGTCATCGGAATAAGTGTTGGCTGGGCGTGCTTCGGCGCGGACGGTCAATCCATCGACGAGCTATTATTGGCAGCCGACCGCGCAATGTACGCGGACAAGCTGCGACGGAAAGCCCTGGTGGCTGCATCAGAGAGTCCTCAATCCGCTCAACCCGATCAGTTCCGCGTCATGTAATCTGCAAAGGCGTTCCTGCCGTCCGCGTCTACGGTAAAACACGTCATTCCCCGAAATAGTCACACCGTGCGGAGCACGTCTCCCGAATCGTCACTCGATGAAGTCCACGTAGCTTGCCTTCCAGGCGTTCCCATATCCACCGGGCAAGGTTCTCGCTGGTCGCATTGTCCAGCCCTTCGATCTCGTTCAAGTAGTAGTGATCCAGCCTTTGACTCAGAGGCTCGAATGCGTCCGAGATCTCAGCATAGTCGATGAACCAGCCGGTCCTCTGATCAACCTCTCCTCGCACCGCGACTTCGCATCTGAACGAGTGGCCGTGCAACCGCGCGCACTTATGATCCTCAGGAACGCGGGGCAGCCGGTGGGCCGCTTCAAATGCGAACTCTTTGACAAGCTCAACAATCATCGCGAGTCAATCTTAGCTTCCAGTTGAAATAATCCGCAAACGGTGAGCAGGCGTAGTAGTGGTTCAGTCTGAAGTTCAGGGTACGAGCTTTAGCTTGCTCCTGAGGTTCCTGCGTGCGAAACAGGCATGCTAAAGCTTGTACCCTCAACTTCAGCCTCAAACTGACCCATAACCGCAAACGCCGATCGGTAGTCATTGATTAATCCGCTGGGGTAAACTGAACGCCGCACCCTTGGAAGAAAAGATGGGACTTCCTTTTGTGACAATAAAGTTTGCTCAGTCGCTCGATGGGCGCATCGCAACGTCAACCGGCGATTCACAGTGGATAAGTTGCGAGGCGTCGCTGCGCTTCGCTCATAGACTAAGACGCGACCACGACGCGATCCTGGTCGGGATTGGCACGGTGTTGGCCGATGATCCTGAACTTACAGTTCGGCTGGTTAGGGGCCGCGACCCTGTACGAATCGTGATCGACAGCCGCCTGCGGATCCCGCTCACCGCGAGGGTGTTTTCCGATGGCGCAGCAACGCACACGGTTGTCGCTACCAGCGAGACATCCGATCCGAACAAGGCACGCGAGATTGAAAGGCTCGGCGCCAGAGTTATGCGCGTTGCTCCTACCGCGGAACATTCTGGCATCAACATCACACGGCTGCTTGAAGAGCTTGGCGGCCGAGGCATCGAATCCGTTTTGGTCGAAGGCGGAAAAGGCATCATCACATCGATGCTGGCGGCGCGCGCAGTCGATCGGCTCGTTGTGGTAATAGCACCCAAAGTAATCGGCAAGGGAACCGAAGCGATCGGCGACCTCGGGATAACCAGACTCAATGAAGCGATCACCTTTACATCGGTTCGAACCCGCAGACTCGGTTTGGACATCATCTTCGACGGCCGGTTGAAGTAGCATAGTCGGTGCTACGCCTCTGCGGTCACCAGACCAACCGTAACAACCCCTGCGCCTTTCGCGAGGTCAATCAACAGCACAACTGGCCCATAAGCGAGCATCGGTGGAGCCTTGATCAACAGAGTTCTAGTATCGACGGGACGCTGTTCCATCACGGTTGCGAGCAGCGAGAGGAGCTCGTCTACTTCGACGGGCCTTGAGTTCAGCTCAAGCCGCATATCGCCCGAAACCGTCAGCATCAACGTTTCCGGCGACGGCGGCGCGTCGATGGGCGC
>CAZOOE010000094.1:9237-15801 GCA_964581275.1 uncultured Clostridia bacterium | reverse complement strand
CAACCTCAGAAATGGCCTGGTGAGCCTGTTCTGGGGCACCGGCTTGGGAGTGCTGCTCTACTACCTGGGCCAGACGGCCATCGATCAAGGGCTTCTCAGTCGCATCGAAGAGACTTCGAATGGTCACGTCCAGGGGCTTGAGGCGATGGCGAGGCTCCTCTGGTTGATTGCATTGCTGCCAGTGTTGAAGGGTCTGGCCCAGATCGTCTACGCCGCATTCTTTGGCGAGTCGATAGCAACGTTGACCGCGCGTTTCACTCAGCCGCCTTTGTTGGATGAACCGCCGCCGGTGGTTCGCCAAGACACAGCTCCTGTCGCGCAGGCAGAATCAGCACCGAGAAACTACGAGCCTTTAATCGAGCCGCCTCCAAGCGTCACCGAACATACCACCCATATTTTTGAGGAGACTGAGAGATAGATGAAAGGCGAGACTCAGTAGTCGGAAGGCGGAACGCGGAAGGCGGAAGGCGGAAAGCAGAAGGCGGAAGGCGGAAAGCAGAAGGCGGAAGGCGGAAAGCGGAAGGCGGAAGGCGGAAGGCGAAAGGCGGAGGGCAGAAGGCAGAAGGCGGAAGGCGGAAGGCGGAAGGCGGAAGGCAGAAAGCGGAAGGCGGAACGCGGATGTCAAGTAAGCGACACTTCCGCCTTCTGGCTTCCGCCTGCCGCCTTCAACCTTCTGCTTTCCGCCTTCTGCTTTCCGCCTTCTGCTTTCCGCCTTCCGCTATCTGCTATACACCGGTTCGAAACTGAACTTGCTGGCGACGAAATCTCTCACCTGTGCGTAGATCCCATCCGCATCCAGCCCGTACTTGGCAAGCAGCAGGCTCTGGCTGGCGTGCTCGATTATCTTGTCGGGGAATCCGAGCCGCATCACTCGAACTTCGTTGAGGTGATTCTCTTCCAGCAGTTCCATCACTGCACTGCCAAAACCGCCCATCAGATAGTGATCTTCAGCCGTCACGATTGCTCCGTGTGAACGAGCCAGGGCTAGTATCAACTCCGAGTCGAGCGGTTTCACGAAACGAGCATTTACCACCGTTACATTGACGCCTTCAAAAGCGAGCCTCTCGCCGGCCTTCGCGCAGTAGCTCACCTCCGAGCCGATTCCGAGAATCGCGACATGAGACCCTTCCCGCAGGATCTCAGCCTTGCCGATCTCGAGCGCCTCGATCTTTTCATCCAGCGGCACGCCGACGCCACTGCCGCGCGGATAGCGAACAGACGCCGGACCGTCATATAGCACACCGGTCTTCAGCATATGGCGAAGTTCGTTCTCGTCTTTGGGCGCCATGATCACAAAGCCGGGCATCGGTCTCAGGTAAGCGAAGTCCATCAGCCCGTGATGAGTCGGTCCATCCGCCCCTGCCACCCCGGCTCGATCCAGCGCGAACGTCACGTCGAGTCCCATCAACACAACGTCGTGGAATATCTGATCGAACGCGCGCTGCAAGAAGGTCGAGTAGATCGCAGCTATAGGTTTCAAGCCCTCCGTAGCCATTCCGGCGGCAAAGGTCACCGCGTGCTGCTCGGCTATCGCGGTATCGAACGTTCGCGTCGGGAATTCCTTCATCACCTTGCTGAGTCCGGTGCCGTCGGGCATCGCGGCGGTGAGGGCTACGATCCGTTTGTCTTCCTTCATCAAGTCGATCGTTGCCTGAGCCAACACGGCGGTGTAAGCCTGCGCGGTTGCGGGCTCCTTGATGAATTTGCCGGTCGCAATCTCGAATGCCGACGTACCGTGCCACGCCGCCTTGTCGCGCTCGGCCGGTTCGTAGCCTTTGCCTTTCACCGTCAGCGCGTGAATGAGGACCGGCCCAGCCTCGCTCTTTGCTTCTTCCAGCGTCTGCAGAATCGAATTGATGTCGTGTCCATTGATCGGCCCCAGATACTTGAGCCCCAGCTCTTCCCAAAGCGAGCCCGGTATAAAGGCGCGCGCCAGAGTGTCCTTTACCGCCTTCGCGCTCGACAGCATCAACTCGCCGAACGCCGGAATAACCTTCAGCCACTCTTCGACTTCGTGCTTGAACTCGTTGTAGGGCCGCGCACCACGAATCCGATTGAGGTAGCCTGAAAGCGCGCCAACGTTGGGCGAGATCGACATCTCGTTGTCGTTTAGCAGGATTATCATGCGCTTTTTCAGATGCCCAACTTGATTGATGCCTTCAAGCGCCATTCCGGCAGTCAGTCCTGCGTCACCGATAAACGCCACAACATTGAAGTCTTCGCCTTTCAGATCGCGCGCTGCCGCGATACCCAGCGCCGAAGAAATCGACGTACCCGCGTGAGCGGCGTTGAAAACGTCGTATTCCGATTCCTCTCGGCGCAGGAAGCCGCTCAGCCCGTTGTACTGTCGGATGGTAGGGAACTGATCGCGTCGGCCGGTCAGGATCTTGTGCGCGTATGCCTGATGACCTATGTCAATTACCAGCTTGTCTTTAGGTGTGTTTAATGCGTAGTGCAGTGCAATGATCAACTCGACTGGTCCCAGACTCGCGCCGGTGTGACCGCCGATCTTCGAGAGTGTTTCTATCATGTACTCACGGAGTTCGTCGGCGAGCGGTTGCAGCTTTGATTGCGGAAGGCGTCTGATGTCCGCCGGGTCGTTGATTTTAGAGAGCAACTTCATAAATAAACCCTGGTCTCCTGAAAGTTTTGCTAGCCCTGAACTGGCGCTAACTAAGATAGCGGCCTCACGAGGTTCTTGCAATGATGAATCGAGCGAGTTCTTCCAACACCCTTGTGTCCCGGTTGAGGGTCGAAACCGTCGCGACCGCTTCATCTACGAGCTGGCTGGCCCGCGTTTCAGAGCCTGCGATGCCGTGGATCGCCGGGTAGGTCGCCTTGTTTACGGCCTGGTCTTTGCCCGGGGTCTTGCCGAGCTGTTCGCTGGTGGAGACTACATCCAGAATATCGTCAGCGATTTGGAATGCGAGACCAATTCGCTGTCCGTAAGACCGAAGCCGCTCGATGCTGTCATCACTCGCTCCCGCGATGATGCCGCCGACAGCGACCGACGCCGCAATCAGGGCGCCGGTCTTCGACCGATGGATGTACTCTAGAGTAGAGGGATCAACCTTCTTTCCTTCATTTTCGATATCGGCCATCTGCCCGCCAATCATTCCGTACATTGAACCCGCGGCTGACGCGAATTCATCGATGACGCGGATCCGGCGCTCCGAATTCAGCGAACCGGAAGCCGAGGCAAGCACTTGAAACGCAAGAGTGTGCAGCGCGTCGCCTGCCAGTATCGCCACCGCTTCACCGAACGCTTTGTGACAAGTCGGGCGACCGCGCCGCAAGTCATCATTGTCCATCGCCGGCAGATCGTCGTGGATCAGGGAGTAAGTATGAATCATCTCGATCGCACACGCCGCAGGCATCAGGTCATCGGTCTTTGCGCCCATCGCCTCTCCCGACGCAAGTACCAGCGCCGGTCGCAGTCGTTTGCCGCCTCCCAGCAAACTGTAACGCATCGCCCGATGAAGGTACTCGGGCGGTGTTGCCTCGGATGGAACAAACCGGTCAAGCCACTCGTTTACTTCCGCGCCGCGCCGAGCCAGATAATGTGTGATGGTTTCAGGTGCAGTCATTCTTCCCCTGGCTCTTCAAACGGCGCGGGTTTGTAAGCACCGTCATTGCCGCGAAGCAGAATCTCGACCTTGCGTTCTGCTTCGTCGAGCCGCTTCTGACACTCACGCGACAAACGCACGCCTTGCTCGAACAGGTCGAGCGAACGATCGAGCGGAAGATCGCCCGCCTCGAGCTGGCGCACGATCTGCTCCAGCTCCTCGAGTGATGCCTCGAAACTCTTTTCTGGTGTCATCTCTTACTTCCACATTCTGTAGTGCCCGATTACCTTCCAGTTCATCAGCACGTCCTCAATCTTTGCGCCCGCGCCGATATTGTGAACGACCAGGTAATCCCGAGTGCCGCCGGCAACCGCGTCGGTGACCAGACCGATGTGAAGCAGATGGTTGTCGAGCTCCCAGGCTACGACGTCACCCGGATTGTAGTCAGACGGCTTCGTGGTGATGGGGACAGACTTAGCCTTGCGCTCAAAAAAGGTCATCAGGTTGGGCACCCGGCGATGGTCGATGTTTGAATCTGGTTTTCGCGCGCCCCATTTCGCCGGGTAAGCCGCGAAATAGCGAGCCATGTCTTCGTGAACCTCTTTTTGCAAGTCGACTCCAGCCCTGCGGAACGCCCTCACAATCACATCCGCACAGACTCCGCGTTCAATCGGCACATCGCCGTTGGGGTAAGCCAGTTTTGAATACGACGGGTCGTATTCAAAGGTCTGCCGGGTCTGTTCGATCGCAGAATCAACAATCTCCTTTATCTGGGGAATGTCTGAGATCGGACGGCGAGTCAAGGTTTCCTGCACCGCCGCGATTTTCCCGGAAGCGGCAACCTCTGCAGCTCGAGACCCGCAAGCCAAAGTTGAAACCAGAACCACGAGCGCGGTCGCGAGAAGCGCAGTTCGCTGGTGAGTGACTCGTCGACTCAGTTTGGCTGCTCGCGCCATTAGTCTCCTATAAGAGAGTTTCGTAGTCCCGCCCTTCACGCGGAAGGTTGTATTTACGCGTACCTGGCGAAGCTTTACAAACTTCCGCTTGACTGAAGGCCGAACTACGAACTCTTTCAACGTCTCAAGGCACCAACTCGGACGAAAAAAGCTACTCCGGATCCTTTAATCCTTGGTGCAATCCATCTCGCCTTCCGAAACGCGGACGCGGACCTGCTCGCCGGAACCGACGTCACCCGCGCGCTTGATGACTCGACCTTGTGAGTCAAACGCGATCGCGTAACCGCGGGCCAGCACAGCGAGCGGTGACAGCGAATCGAGCTTTCCAGCGGCCAACGAAACACGCTCGCTTCCCCTGTCGAGCATCGACCGGGCGACTCCCTGAAGCCGGCCACCCATCTCGGTAAGTCTTCCGCGCTGCTCAACTACGCGGCGCCGCAAGTCGGCGTCACTGAGTCGGAGAGCGAGGGCCGCGTGCCGGGTACGGCGTGTCTTGAGAGCGGCTCCCAGGGCCGATTCCACTGAGTACGACGCGTCGTCCACCCGCTGGGCGAACCCGCGTATTTGGGACTGGACGTGAGGAAACGCGCGGCTGGATTCGAGGTCAGACAATTCGGCGCGCAGGGCGAGCAGACGGTACCGGATTGCCTTTCTTATGTCTTCCGCAAGACCGGCGATTCTTGCGCACATTTCTTCACGCGCGCTGGCCACCATCTCCGCCGCTGCCGATGGTGTGGAAGCGCGCAGGTCCGCTGCCAGGTCGGCGATGGTGAAATCCGTCTCGTGACCTACTGCCGAAATAACCGGCACGCGAGAGTTGTGTATCGCTCGCGCAACCACTTCGGAATTGAAACACGAGAGGTCTTCCGTCGAGCCCCCGCCCCTGCCAACGATGATCGCGTCGACTTCTGTGCGCGAGTTCAGCAGGCGGACGGCCCGGGCAATGTCCGAGGCCGCTCCCTCGCCTTGAACTCGGACCGGCGCGATCAGGACGCTGACCGATTCATTGCGGCGCTTTAGAACTCGAAGTATGTCGCGAACGGCGGCACCGGTTGGCGAGGTCACTACGCCGATGCAACCAGGCAATTTCGGGAGCGGCCGCTTATGCTGTGGGGCAAAGAGACCGTCTGCCGCCAATCGCTTCTTGAGCTGTTCAAGTGCCAGTTGCAAGGCCCCCGCACCCACTGGCTCCAAGTGTTCGACGATGAGTTGGTATTCGCCACGGGTGTCGTAGATCGAAAGCCGTCCACGGGCGATTACGTGCAACCCGTCGTCGGGAATGAACCGGATCATTCGATTCTGCATTCTGAAGCTCGCGCACCTCAGCGCGGCGGCGTCGTCTTTGAGCGAGAAGTACCAGTGCCCGGATGTGTGGCGGCGGAAGTTTGATATTTCACCCTGTACGTAAACGTCGGCGAACTCACGTTCGACAACGGTTTTCAGTCGGGCGGTGAGCTCGGACACCGATACCGCGCGACGTTGTTGCAGGAGTTGTTCAAGGAAGCTTAGTTGAGACATCTGATTCGCGCGAGCAGCGGGGAGGAGAGATCACTCCTCTTCGACCCCCAACCTCTCGAGCTCGGCTTGAAGCTTTTTCCAGTCAAACGGCTTGAGGCTAAAAATAGTCCCGTCGATGTCGAAGGTCGGCACGATCCGTTTTCCGCTATTGGCCTGTTCCACAAAACGCGCAGCCTCGACGGACTCTTCGATGTCAACTTCTTCGTAGAATATGCCTTCGTCGTCGAGGAATTGCTTAGCCTGGTTGCAATCGGTGCTCCAACCCGTCGTGTAAACTTTGACTTCGGGCATATCAGCCCTCCGAACTTGAGCTGCTCAAGGGACACAACGGATTCTACTACGAACGGATTATTGTTTGGAAAGTTTTTGAGATGGCGTTGTGGCATAGACTGGTCAGACTGTGGTGGAGAGATCATCGAGCTTATCAGAATCTCCAAAATGTGGCGCGCATGTTGACCTACCGATGATTGGGGTGGCCTATTGTCGAACCTCCTTCCGGTCGCCGACCGTATCGTTGATGTAGT
>CAZOOE010000094.1:7668-9227 GCA_964581275.1 uncultured Clostridia bacterium | reverse complement strand
AGGTGCTGACAATGGCGTTAAACAGATCTCAACCCCCATCGCTTTCGCGCAGAACTTCAATTGCACTCTTGCTTGTGCTGGCATTATCGACGGCCAGCTTTGCTCAGGATCCGTCAGGACGGCCTACTGAGAAGGGCAAGAAGCCTCCGGTAACTCCAAAGAAGCCAACAACCAAGACCGAGCCCGTGCCAATTACAGTTACGCTCACCGTGCTGACCAATCCCCCAGAGAGCACAGTGTTCGTCAACGGCGAAGAGCGTGGAGTTACAAACGGCGAGGGCAAGGTTCAGTTTGAAAAGCTTCCGCTAGGTCACTACAGCGTTGAGGTGCGCAAGGACGGGTATAGTCCGCTGCTTCGCGGTTTCGAGGCCGGAACGGAATCGCCAACCCTGGTCTTCAAGCTTGAGCCAAAACTCGATGACTATATCAGGGAGTTCAACGGGTTGATTACTTCCGGAAAGCTTGCGGGACCAGCCAGCCCCAACGCTTTTGAACTCCTCCAGAAGCTCGCATTGACCTATGGTGATCGCGCGGAAATCACGACGCTCAAGAGTGTGCTCGCGGCGAAACTTGGCGAAACAATCACACCGGTTATTACTCAAACGGTTGCCAGCTGGCGAACGGTGACGCGAGACCAGATGACCCATGCACAGGATGCCGCGACCAATGCGCTTGCGTTGAACAAGGACGACTCTCGCATACAAGCCCAGGCCGCGTACCTCCGAGGCGTTATCGCCTTGCGTACCTGGCAGGCGGCGGGCGCAGCTTCGAAGGGTGACAGCGGTGGGCCGGGCGATGCGGGCGGCAGCGTCGGAGGACCAGCCGCGGCTCGCGCCGAGTTTGAGAACGCTCTTAAGCTCGATGACTCACTTGCCGCCGCCCGCTATCAATTGGGAGTTGTGCTGCTCGCTTCAAACGACCCTACGGGCGCCGAAGCCGCTCTGTCAAAGGTCACACAGCAGGAGCCACGATGGGCTTCGGCTTACACCGTGCTGGGATTGGCCCATTATGGCGCCGGCAAGTTCAACGAAGCCGCGGATGCCTATCGCAAGGCGAGCGCGATCGATCCAAACAGCGCGGCGCCTGTGGCGGGACTTGGGCTGGCGCGCGTCATGAAAGGCGAGAAGGACGGTATCAAAGACATCGAGCGCGCGGCGAAGCTAGATCCGAGCAGCGCGCTGCCTCATCTCAACCTGGGAATCTACTGGTCACAGTCGAAGAACAAAAAAGACTGGTCTCGCGCCGAGGATGAGTTCAAGAAAGCAATTCAAATGAACTCTCAGAATATGGAGTTTCACAACAGCCTGGCTGAAAAGCTGCTGGCAGAAGTCCAGAAGCGTAAAAAGTAAGGCGTAGCATCGTCATTGGGTGGGATCACAACTTTGAGGCGCTGCCCCGACTGACTGCCCCACCCTGAACTCTGCAATCCGAACTCTGCAATCTGAACTCTGGCAATCTCAACCCTGAACCCTGGGCGCCGAACTCTTTCTAGTTAAGCCTGGCCTGACTCTGGCGGATGGACTTTATCTGCCCGCGGATCGTTCCGCCGTCCGGAGCGG
>CAZOOE010000094.1:0-7658 GCA_964581275.1 uncultured Clostridia bacterium | reverse complement strand
GGGCGCGTTTGGAGGGGGTTCTGGGTATCGTTCGAGTTCGGCGATCGCTTCGGTGTTATCCCCGAACGTTGCCAGCAGCAACCCGTGGTCTCGGACGTGAGGCGGCGAGTCAGGGTCTAACAGCAGGATATGCTCGATTGCTCCCAAGGCTCTGCGATGATCACCAGCCGAGTAGATGCCAAGGAGGTTTGACAACATCCGCGTCAGAATCTGTTTGTTGGTTACTGCCCGGAGATGTTCGGGTTGTAGTGAGAGTTTGCCGCCGCTCATCTGTGTTATTAGCCCGTCGCAACCTGCCGAGCCCAGCAGCCGGCCCGCATTGAAGGGGTCAATAAAAACGTCCCCGCCTGAGGCCTCGTGTTTCGCAATGAAGTGGAACGGCATCCCTACGCCTTTGACCGGAAAGCCGATTCGCTTTGCGACTTCGATATACACAACCGTCAGCGTGATCGGTATTCCGGTTCTGCGGTCGATCACCTCATTCAAATAGCTGTTGCGAGGATCATAGTAGCTTTCGCGGTTGCCCTTGAATCCCAGGCGTTCAAAGAGCGTGGCATTCAGAGCTGTGATCAAGTCGCTCGCGTCACGCGCGTCGGCCGCGTGCTCACGAACGAGGTCTCCAAAGGAGTCGAGTCTCCAGAGGTAGAGATTGACATCGAGACGTGGATACTCGTCGGCCGCTATCAGCAGCGCTGCTTCGGCGAGGTTAATCTCTTCATCCTCGCGAGAGACGATCTCGGCGAATCGGCTTCGAGCGTTTGTTGCTGAATGCGATGGCACGAGTATGGTCCAAATCAAAACGGGCTGACGGTCGCGGCCATCAGCCCTTGGCTTCGAAACGACGCTGAAGCGCTGGTAGTCCGGCATTCGGGCGGAAGCTCGTACGTCAATTGCGGTCTCGCCAACTGATACGAACTCCCGCCAAACTAAAGGCCGAACAACGAACCAAGCGCATCACTAACTATCCAGCTTCAACGGCTGGCGCGCGAGCGAACCGTCGCCGGCTTCGCGTCGGTGTGGAAGTTACTCCACAAGAAGGTGTACGAGTGGTCCGCGACAGAGATCATGTATTCCCAGCCGTGGTTCCCGGGATACAGATGAAACTCGTGTGCGAGACCGAGCTTGGTCAGCTTCTCGTCGAACAGTTTGTTGCTATCCTGAAACTGATATCGATCCTGCTCGCCGCAATCGAAATAGATCTTGAGGCCGGACTTCTTGATCGCCGCCAGATTCTGCTCAACTACAAACATCGGATTCACCGATTTGAAGAAATCCTCATCCGGTGGATCGCCGAAGATCTTGCCAATGATCTGAAGCATGAATTGAGAGCGCCGGTCGGTACCCGACGGACGCGGCAGCTCGTTGAACAACGCCGCGCAATGAGTGGTGACCGTCGAGAACATCTCGGGGTGTTTGAAGGCAAGAAGCAACGCTCCCCAGCCGCCCATCGAGATTCCCTGGATGGAGCGAGTAGCTGGCGTGCCGATGACTCGGTAGGTCTTCTCGATAAAAGGGATCAGGTCCTTGATGATCGCGTCTTCGTATGCCGCACCGTTTTTCGCATTCAGGTAAAAGCTGTTCTCGCCGGCAGGCGAGACGATGATGAACTCGCCGATTTTGCCTTCGTCGCGCAGTTTACTGATCGCCGCGGCAACGCCGCGCCGCTCGAACTCACGCTCATTGCCAAACATACCGTGAAGGAAGTAGAGCACGGGATAGCGCCGTTTGGCGTCACGTTGGTATGATGGCGGTAACACAACCGCGAACTTCAGCTCTTTGCCGAGCGACTGGGATTGAAGCGTGCCGTACTCCACTCCGGTGCCGGCCGTCGTTTGCGCGGTTGAAGATTGTGGCGTCGTGGCGGGTTGTCGCGGCATGAAGTGTGCGGAGATGTTAGCAACCAGAGTGATCATCACCGACAGTATTCCGATGGCGAGTTGCATGAGTATATCCATTTGTTAACCTCTGAATCGGGGCCCGTCGCTTGGAAAGTGATTTATGTTGAGGTTCGAGGCAGCTACGTCGGTGAGATCGATAATCGCCGCGGCGTTGATGGCGGCCGCAATTGAAAGCGTTTCGCTGATCTCTTCAGGAGTTGCACCCGCCTGGATCGCTTTCTTGAGATGACCCTCGATGCAGCCCTGACACTTGGCCACCAGCGAGGCGGCGATCGAGATCAACTCCTGGGTCTTGGTGTCGAGTTGTTTCTTTTCGGAGAAGTAGATCTCGCGATAGAACTCGCCATAGATACGACGCATCTTGGGCTCCATCATCGAGTACGAAGCGGGTTTTCCGTCCCCCTTTTCCTGGGGATTGGAAACAGGGACCTCGGGTTCTGTCGCCTTCTCTCTCGCCTCAGCCTGTGGTGCCAACTTGCTGTCCATACTTTCACTCTCTCCTTTGCTTCTAGATTCCTGGGCGGCGATCGTGAGCGCCCACCTCGTCACTGACGTCCGTCTTAGCGCTTATACGCGCTCTGGATGTAAAAGGTCTCAAAAAAGCCTCGAGCTAGAACCCGACGAGCGCTCTAACTCAGCAGTTTTATCACATAGAAAGTTGCGAGTTCAACGCGCGCCTCATCAGGAACCTGTGGAGGGGTCCAAAGTCGAGTGCGCCGCCCTCTGCCAAGTCCAGCTCTGCCATAGCGTCGGCGGCGCTTTGGATGTTTTAACTCTCCGGGAAAACGAGAGTCCGTTTGCCATCATTGACGAGTGTCTTCGCCGACTATAGGCACATCCCAAAGCGCCGCCGAGATACTAACTACCAAAATTCCGCGACTGAGGGCGGCGCACTCCAAAGGGTCCCTCAGCGGTCAGGGACCGGCTGAAAACCTCTGCCTCGCATCGCCATCGCGGCGGCTATAGCTGCGCGAGGATTCACCATTCCCCAGCCCTGACGGTCGACGTCAACTTGAGCCATCCTGACTGCGGTTTTGATCAACGCGAGTTTGACTTCGTGAGGCTTCAAGTCGGGAACCGCTTCGAATATCTGCGCCGCTATTGACGACGCGATGGGCGCTGCGAAGCTTGTGCCGTCGACGTGTTTGTAGTGACCGCTGATAACGTTGTTGTCACGGATCTTTAGCCACACCACCTGGCGCAAGAGGTAAGGCGCAAGCTCCGTCGCGTGGTCGAGGTCTTGATCGACCCCAGGATGCCTCTTTATTATCTCGATCAATTGTGAATCGGAAGCGTTTTCGAGCTCCGACAACAGCACCGCTTGCTCCGCCGTCGGCGTGCCGGGCAAGATCGGCGCGGCTATCCAGATCCCGGGCGCGATGATCTCAGGCTTCTGGAGCCCGTCAATCGTCGGGCCATAACTCGAGCGATACATCTCGTTGTCGGAGAAGTCGAGATTGTTCCTGTCGTCCAGCCCGCCAACCGCTATCACCGAAGGCGCGGATGCGGGGGGCAGCACCGGATGATCACGCAGATGCCCGGAATTGCCCGCCGCGGCAATGACAAGCAAGCCAGCTCGAGTCGCGTCCTCTGCCGCCTGCGAGAGCTCGTCTGTCAGATAGCTCGCTTCAAAGTCGCCCCCGGCGGAAATGTTGATGATTCGAATACGGTACTGCTGGCGATTTCGGATGACCCAGCGAATCCCGCGTGCGATGTCCTGATGACGCACCCGCGAGGACATCCCCACCTTTACCAACACAAGGTTTGCTTCAGATGCGATGCCGCGATAAAGCCCGCCCGATAGAAACCCATTTCCCGCCGCGACTACCGAAGTCATCATCCCGTGCCAGGAAGATGCTTGCGGCGTAGTCAACTCGCTCGGCTTCGCGCGCTCGACGAGATTGATGTACTTTAGGATTCGATTGCGCGGCTGGGATAGATCCGGATGCGCATAGAAGCCCGAATCCAGAAAAGCGATGGTCGCGCCGCGCCCGCGAAACTCATCGGGCGCGTCCAGACGCATCGGAGTAGGCACCACTTTCAGCTCCTGCTCAGCGAAGTGTGGAAATGCGGCAGAAAGTTCGTCGTGAAGTTGCGAGTAACGGCGGATACAATCCGTGCAGATTTCCCTGCCCGGCTGCCACGCGTGCATGTTGACCGCGAGCAGGGGGTGAAGCGATTCATCGACTGCGTCAGGGCTGGCGATCATCCGGCGGTCCACCTCGCGCCGGCAGACTGGGCAGTAAGCTGTGTGTGACTCCATTAGTTAGCCTTGAGGAGAAAGTGATCGGTTATTCTAGCGGCGAGGATGACAGGCCGCAAACGGAGTCGTCGAATTAGCGGATTCACTTTTCGCGGTGTTGAAGCAGACGCCGAACTTGCGTGAGCGGGAGGCCCGTCGCCGTTTTACCGTGCTATCATAAGCTCGACGCCATGAGCACCCCCAAAGAACTAGCATTCCGCTACGACCTGTTCGTCACGCCGGACTGGCGCGATCGATTCGATACATTGATCGACGAGAGCATAAAGCTGCCGATCGAGGCGCGAATCCTCGATGTAAACTGCGGGACCGGCGCACACGCGATTGAGCTGGCAGAGCGAATGCGCGGAAAGGGTGAAGTGATCGGGATTGATCCGAGTGCTGAACGCATTGCCATCGCGCGCGCGAAGGCTCTGGTTAAGAAAGCGAAGGATGTGAAGTTTGAGCAGGGCTTGGCTTCGGACCTTCAGTTTGGTAGTAACGAGTTTGACGCGGTCATCGGCGACGCCTCTTTGTTGCGCGTGGATGAGATCGAGGGCGTGCTCGCAGAGATGGTACGAGTGGCCCGACTCGAGGGGCTGGTGATCCTGAAGCTGGCCACTCGCGGAAGCTTTGATGAGTTCTTTTCGATTTTCTGGGAGGCGCTCCACGATATCGGGATGGCTGATGAAGTGTGGACCTCGCTTGAGCGATTGATCAATGAGCGGCTCACCGTCTCCGACGCCGAGCTGATGGCTGAGCGCTCAGGACTGCACAAGATCGAAAGCTTCGTCAGTCGCGAGGAGTTCCGCTACCAGACAGCGGAGGAGTTCCTGGAGGCGCCTTTGATTGCTGATTCGTTCCTGACTGGATGGCTTGAGATTGTACCTGACGAAAGCAGGGATGTAGTCCTCGGCCACATCGGTTCGATCATTCAGCGGGAATTGGCCAGCGCGCCGTTCGATGTGTCAGTCAAGGCGACAGTAATCGCTAGCATAAAATGAGATAGCCTGCGTCGCTTGCAACTCATTTCCCGAATGGGCTACCGGATTTGATAACGTAAAGAATATAGCCGCCCTGGGCGATCAATCCCAGAACGCCGATGATGAGACCCGCAGTCGCCGAGCCGCGCCCGTCTTCGACGTTGTGCGCTCTTAGGGTGCGTGCAGACATTACTGCGAGAACAATCGCGCCCAAGCCAGTGAAGAAACCGATCAACGGGAAGAAGCTTGCCAGACCAAGAATGACCGAGTTGTTCGCTCTCTCCTTCGCTTTCTCTACTCGGTCGTAGAAGTCGATGCTGTCGTTGATGCCCGCCAGCCGTTTTCCTTTACCGCCGATAGCCGGCGCACTAGTCTCAGAAAACAGGGTTCCAACGGTTGCTCCGCAGTGCGAGCAGTTCGCCACGCCCACGCTTATCGGCATTCCACACTCGTGGCAGGTTTTCTTGAGCGATGACATAAAGACTTGGGGCCGAGCGCTTGAATTGCTTCGAGGCTCTTTTTAGCACAACCGGCCCCTCGCTTCAAGCATCGGTCCATGTGATCCCGGATCGTAGGGCGATTCACCTTTGAGCCAGCGGTACGCCGGACTGTCGTTTACCGGTGGATTCTCTGCCTCACACAAAAATAATTGTGACCAAATGCGCTCTCAAAACCTCTTAACCATTAGGGTGTTTACTTTGCAGAGTACTGAGTTGTAACGGCAGCGACGGCGTGATCACCGTAAAGCCTTGCTGCAGCAACGCTGGATCTTAGTGGATGATCGCAGTTGCAGGAGGCGGGTTTGGCCACTCAACCTGAAGTATTGTGTCCGGACGTCGGGGTTGCTCAGCTTTTTCGCATGGAACAATGGACCGATATCTCCGGGTTCGCCACGGCAGCGGCATTGGGGCCTGTGCCGCATGAGGCGGTGGACGATGAGCTGGTTGCGGCGGTGCGCTCGGGGGACGAGGCGGCCTTCGAGATCCTATTCCAACGACACCGTCGGTCCGTTACCAGGCTTGCGTATCGTTTTTTTTACCGCCGCGAGCAGGTAGAGGATATCGTGCAAGAGAGTTTTGCGAACGCCTATTTCGCGCTTGGAGCCTATAGAGGCGGGCATGAGAAATCATTTATCGCGTGGCTTTCGCGCATTACCGTGCGAGCCTGCTACGACGCCCTGCGACGCTCGCGCCGATCCGAGAGCGTGATAAGCGAGCTCAACGAGGAAGAGGAAGCCTTACTGGCCGGGAGGCTGAGAAGTGTCGGCAAAGGAAGTGATGTCGAGGGCGCAGCCATTTCACGCGACCTCGCCACTAAGTTGCTTCAGCGACTCGAACCCGAAGATCGGATGGTGTTGATGCTCCTCAGCGTTGGCGACCTTACAATGGCCGAGACCGCGGACTTGACCGGCTGGTCGGTGTCGAAAGTCAAGATGAGGGCGCACCGAGCGCGCAAAGCGCTTCAACGCGTGCTGCATCGATTTGTGTGACTGCCATTTCGATATTTGCCCCGCGCCCCTTCGGATGGAAGAGGTGAGACTATGATGCTGCTAAGAAAAGAGCACGGACAGGATCAAAGCCTAGATCATGTTCGCCAGGAAGTGCTACTTGCGGTCAAGGTGAGCGCCGAGGAGATAGAAGCAACCGCCTGCACGCCGGATCTCTACGGCCGCCTGCGGTTGCGAATTGCGGCCCAACGCGAACAACGCACGGGCAAGCGTGGCTTGGCCGATGATCGGCGCGCGGGGTGGCGAGGACTGGTTATTCCCACGCTGATGGGGCCGGGCCGCTCGCAACGCTGGACTCTCACTGCGGCGGCGGTTCTGCTGGTTGTTGCGGTAGCCTTGTTGCTAGAGTTACCGAGGCCATCGCGCGAGCTAACGAAGGCAGAGCAGTCAACATTACCGCGTGAGATTCCCGCGCAGTCGCAAAAGGACATTGCCGAGGAGCCACCGAGTAAGCCCCAAGAGGCATCAGTCGTCGAGAAACGCCCGGCGCCAATCCAACAACGCCATTCGCTTTGGCGACACAAACTCTCAGAGCGTCGCACCTCTGAGGTGGCGACGGACTTTTTTCCCCTGACCTTTACTGCTGATGCGACCGCACAAGTTAGTGGGCACCTTGTGCGCGTCACAGTTCCGCGCTCGGCCATGGTTGCGATGGGGCTGCCAATGAATGTCGACCGGGCAGGCGAGCTTGTCAGGGCAGACGTGTTTATCGGTGATGACGGGTTGGCGCGCGCGATCCGGTTCATTCAGTGATTGGGGGTTGCATGCAGCAAAATGTTCGACCAGATAGACAGGAAGACAACGCAAGACTCGCTCTGTTCTTCATCTTCTTCTGTATTGCGTGCATCGCGGTTATGGGAATTGTTTTGACGGCGTACGTATATTGGGGCTTTCAATAGTCGCCGCCTTCTCGAGTATGACTGAAGGAGGACAGGATTTATTATGAGAACACGCGGACACTTGATAGTTTCGACCGTTTGCTTGTTTACCGTGGTTGCGAGCGGCGCCGGCATACTGGCGCAGGACAAGCC
>CAZOOE010000093.1:14857-15811 GCA_964581275.1 uncultured Clostridia bacterium | reverse complement strand
AATCGTCGAGTTCCTCGGGTTGATCTTTGAGTCCAAATGCCTTGCCTCGCAGACGCTTGGGTTTTTGAGGGGGTCCCTCTATAAACAAATTTCTGCAAGCGCCTTCTTTCGAAGGTCTCGGTCGTGTAGATGTTGCCCTTCGAGTCTGTGGTGATGCTGTGCACACCATAGAACTGACCCGGCTGCCGACCGCCGTCGCCGAAGCTAGTCAACACTTCGAGGTTATCTCGCTGGATGACGTATACCTTCTGGTTGCGGCCATCCGCAACGTAGATGTACTTCTGCTGCGGGTCCTTTGAGAATGCGATGTCCCACACCGACCCGTCGGCCAGCGACCTCTTCGCGATGAACTGTTCCTTCACAAATTTGCCGTCAGGCTTAAACACCTGAATTCGGTCGTTCACTCGGTCGCACACATATAAGAATCCGTCATTGGAAAGTTCCGCACAGTGGACCGGGTTACGGAACTGTTGAGCAGGCGGCGCGTCCGGATCGTAGCGGCCGAGATTCTTGTCGTCGGGTTTGTTGCCGTACGCGCCCCAGTACCGCTTGAACTTGCCGGTGTCCGCGTCGATCACCACAACGCGTTTATTGAGGTAACCATCGGAGATGTACGCTTCGTTGGCTCTCGGATCGACAAAAATCTTGGCAACCCGTCCGAAGTTCTCCTGATCGTTGCTTCCGGCGTTCTTGCCCGAGTGACCAAATTGCGCAAGGAACTTGCCGTCCTGGGTGAACTTCAAGATCTGGGCATCGTTCGTACCGTTCCCGCCGATCCAGACATTACCCTTGTGATCGATCGTGATTCCGTGATTCGACTCCGGCCACTCGTAGCCTTGGCCCGGGCCCCCCCAGTTTCCGATAAAATTGCCTGCCTTAACAAACTCGAGAATGGAAGGCGCGTTGGAACACCGCGATCGATTTGGTCTTCACCCAATCCGAAAGCGAACTTTC
>CAZOOE010000093.1:9202-14847 GCA_964581275.1 uncultured Clostridia bacterium | reverse complement strand
TTCGTCGCAATCTGCGCTGGAGGACGCACACCAGGCCTTGGGGCAGCAGGCGCCGTGCTTCTGATCTGTGGCGGCTTCGTTGGCAGAGACCGGGTCCGGCCGATGAACGATCCATACGTGGTCCTGGGCATCGACGGCCACCCCGATCGACATACCGATGTACCAGTGGTTCGGCAGCGGCTTCGGCCAGAGAGGGTCAACCTCGAACCTGGGCGCCATCACCACGGCCCCTTCAACAACCGTCGTCTTGTCCAGAAGGCTCTGACCGATGAAGAGCGCCGTCAGAAGCGCGATAAAGATCGCCCCGATATAGACAGTACGTTTCGAATCTTTCATCGATATCTCTCCTACTAAGCAAGCCATTCAGTTATCTAGCGATGCCCTTGTAAACAAACTTCTGCACCCGCTTCCCCTCATAGGTCTCGCCGGTGTAGACATTGCCCTTCGAATCCACCGCAATGCTGCCCACGCCGTAAAACTGTCCGGCCAGCCGTCCGCCGTCCCCGAAGCTCGTCACCACCTCGAGCGTGTCGCGTCTTAGCACAAACACTTTCTTGTCGTGACCATCGGCGACGTATAGAAACCGCTGTTGCGGATCGCTGGAAAACGCAACGTCCCACACCGACCCGTCACCAAGAGTGGCTTTCGATACAGACGCTTCTTTCACAAACTTGCCGTCCTTCTGGAAAACCTGGATCCGGTCGTTCTGGCGATCGCAGACATACACCATGCCGTCTTTCGAAATTCCCGCGCAGCTTACGATTCGAAACTGCTTCGCCGGCGACGCGCCTGGATCATAAGCACCGAGACTCGAGTCGTCAGCCTTCTCGCCGTAGGCGCCCCAGTGGCGTTTGTAGGCTCCGGTCTCCGCGTCAAAGACAACCACTCGGTGATTCCCGAATCCGTCCGCGACATAAAGCTCATTGGTCGCAGGATCGACTCTGACGCTAGCCGGCCGGTTGAGCCCGGTCTTGCTGTCGCTCCCTTCGGCCTTCCCCGCGTGTCCGATCTGCAACAGAAATTGGCCGGTGCGCGAGAACTTGAGAACGTGAGCGTCCTGAGGTTTAGGCGCTGGCGGTCTTGCGCCTGCGGCTCCTGGCGCACCCGCTGGCCTTGCCGCCGCTTCCGGTTGGCCGGCGCCGGCGATCCAAACATTTCCCTTGTGATCAACGGTGATACCGCCGGTAGATTGCGGCCACTCGTAGCCCTGACCCGGGCCTCCCCAGTGACCGACTAGGTTACCTGCCTGATCGAACTCGAGAACTTGAGGCGCGGGGACACAGCAGCCTGTCGGTGGATTGAGTATCGCCCCCTTTTCGTTATTGCCAAGCGAATCAGCGCCTCGATGGGCGATCCAGATGTGATCCTGAGAATCAACCGCGACGCCGGTAACCGACCCAAGCACCCAATGATTTGGCAGCGGTTTGGGCCAAAACGGATCGACCTTGAACGTGGGTGCTTGCGCACCGCGCACCCCTTGAGCGCCCGTTGCCAGAGCCGCCGCAGAAACTCCGAGCGCTGCGAGAAGTGCGAACAGACTGGGACCCACAGGGAGATCAGATAACCGCTTCGGCATGCTCATCTATTCCTCCACGTATGCGACTTGCTTTGACTGCGGGTGCGTAGTCCGAGCTCAACTGCTCCTGACTCATTAAAAGCTCAGACCCGATTATTCTCGGAGACTTCGGAGGGCGCCAGTATACAATCGTTCCAGATTCATCACAAGTTTGTACCAGGACCCTTGAGTCCTCGCATATGCCGCGCTATCGCCGCTTGGTAAAGAAGCTGATCACCGCCACGAACAAAGCCGCTCCGATGATTGACCATATAATCGGAAAACTTTCACTGCCTATGTGCAGGAAAAAAAGATGCGGCAAGTGAAGCGCATCGGCGATCCAGCTTCCAATGATCGCGCCGATGAACCCGAGCGCGATTGAAACAAGGCACCCACCGTGACTGTAGCCCGCGATTGCGCGGCCGATTGATCCACACACCCCAGCGACTATCAGGAGTGTCAAGAGATGCGTCAGCGTCATTGTCATTCTCCCTTTCGGCTCCGGCGGCGTCATGCTGCTGAGCCGGTCGTACGATATCAAATAACTTGGCGGTCCTGAACTGCTATACGAAATTCCGGAGAGGGGCGCAGAATTAATTCGACAGACGCAGCTTGAATATTGCGGATGGCAAGGTTGGCTGAACCGTAATTGGCTGAAAATCGCGGTGAGCCAACGGTAACGCTTATGGAACGCAGCTTGCCCTCGATGACGCTGAGACGCCGCGCGATCTCGAATCACGTGTCGGGCTCGAAACCAAAAACGATGAGAGTCGTTTCGGTCTAACACGCGCACCGTTCTTCAAGCGGCGCGGTTGTCTTGAGCGCGGCCAAAGTCTCGCTCGTCACCGCGCCGCTCAGAGCGGACATCCCATACTAAGAGTACCAATATTGTTTATCGCCTACATAGACGATACTTACTCGCAGTGGTCGGCGCTCGCGGCACTGGCATTCGTATACGGTTCAGCGGTAATGGCTATCGTGATTGTGACACTTATGAAAAGTGCTCGGAACCGCAACCCTCAAGCGCCCCCGAGAAGATAGGATGCATTCATGAAATGCCCGGGGAAGGGGTCACTGGCGAGCGGCCCTTGAACGAAAGACCCGGGACAAGCGGCTGCGGGGCGGCGCTCAACGCGCAGATAAGCAGAGGTCGGCCACCTGAAGCGTCGGCTCGCAGCCGCGCAAAATTGGAGTGAGCGGGAACTAACTCTCAGTTTGATTTCTTACGTCAGGCTTCTTAAGCGGATTCTGAGTTACCGAAGTCAACTCCACCCGTACCGAACCCCACGATGGTTCCGCTGTTATCAATACCGGCAAACGCCGCGCATCATTCGTGATATAAATCCGTAGGTTGGAAAGCTTATCGTTCTCGCGCCCCCTGACCATGCTTGTCACAATCTTGATCGTATCGAAGCTGCCGGCGCGCGTCGTCACTTTCTCGCGAGCTTCAGACTGAAGCTTAATCGCGTACAGTTTGTCGTCTTCGAGCAGGGTCACCGTCCGAGGGGCCCTACCCACGGTAAGATCCATTCCCCGGATGGCGAAAAGCAAACCGGCAAGATCATAGGTGTCCTCCGGTATCTCCAATGTGCGACCGCTCGCGAGCCGCGCTGTACGTTTACCCTGATCGATTGTGACCGACGACTGGGCTTGCTTCTTGCCGTGTCGCGACCGCTTCTCGGCGCGAAATGGCTGAAGCGTGCGCTCGCTGATGAAGGACTCGTAGACATCGTTAACCTTCAAAGCGAGCCCACTGACGAGCCCTACTGTGCGCGCCTGGGCACTCACGTGATAGCCGTCGACTCCGTCAAAGGTGCGGCGGTCGTCAGTCTCAATCGTGAGTTCAGCGGCAACAATGAAGTCCGCCCATGACACATCGTAGGCCAATCGCTCGCCGGCGCTAAAGGGGTTCCGCGGAGACAAGGTGGAAGCAGCCGCGGGCGCTCGATCTGATTTAGCGGGATGACTTTGAGACAGCGAGGCTGGAAAGGAAAGCGCTACAGCGGCCAAAGCGAACAAGGGTCTTCTTAGCACTGAACCTGCTCCTGCTTGAATATCATGCGTTTCAAGAGTCTGATGCGTCCCGATGATGTGATGATGCCTCAGATCACATCCGGTAGCCAGACGCATTCAGTTGGGCTTGGGACTGGGAGAGTGAATCAGCGCGAACAAAAAAACAGGAGACCCGCTTCGCAAGGGCCCCCGGTATTCTGCGTCAATTGTAAAAAGAGTCACTTATCTCGCTGTGGAGCGACGAGTGAAGTTGAGTCAGAGCGACCAGCGTCCACGGGTGGTCGAGTCTGCTTGAAATAATCGGAGGAGGATTCGAGCGCGAGCGGCTGAAATGGATTTAGGGCGTTGCCATCCAATCGCACCTCGTAATGCAAATGCGGCGAAGTCGCGCGCCCGGTGCTGCCCGCGCGCCCGATAATCGTACCGCGCTCGACTCGCGCGCCAACTTCAACATCGAAGCTTGATAGGTGAGCATAGTGAGTCGTCACGCCGCCGCCGTGAGCTACGATTATCATGTTGCCGTAGCCGTGATACCAACCGGCGAACTGAACGATGCCCGTCTGGCTGGCGCCAACAGGATCTCCCCATCTCGCCTTGAGGTCCACGCCTGAGTGAAATCTTGCCCTGCGTGTAAATGGGTCGCGGCGATAGCCGAAAACACTTCCGACGCTCACGCTCGACGAGACGGCGGTGCGCTCCTCGTACTTCGAATCGGAATTCGCCTTCGAAGCGCTGCCCCCTCCGTCCACCGGAATCATGATCGTGTTGGTGCTTCTCTTGACTATCACCGGCGCCGGTGGAATCACAGCGTTCTCAACCGCGACTTCTATCTGAGGCTCTGCCGGTTTCTGCGCCGGAGTGTTCTTCGGTTCGGCTGACGTCTTAGCCTCAGGCGCCTTCTGATCGGTCGCGCCAACTATTTGATTAGTGCTTTGCTGTCGGGCCGGTTCTTTGGCGGTGGTTTGAACCGCCTGCGACTGCGCGGATGCGTCGATTGAAGTAAATGATGCTAGTATAATTGCGGCTAGAAATCTCCCTGCTCCTGCTCTGATCAAGACCTCTCCTTTCACAACAGCGGTGGGGCCACTGTTCTACCCAAACCGGTTCGTTCGTTCTTACTGACTTTGAAAAAATCGGGTGGTTGCAGCCAAGGCGGCGATTGTATGGGCCAGAGAACTTGTTGTCAATAAAAACGCCTGTGAGAAGTTCTTGTGAATTTGTTGCGGAAAAGCAGAGAGGTTACGCGGCGATGTTGGATTGCCAGACACTATCAACCGGGGTGCAGAACCGTGGTGGTAGGTGGATCGTCGCTCGGCTATAGTTTTCGTTCAATTCAAGAGGGCGAAACCGGAAGGAGAGAAGTAATGAAAGAGCTAAACGCGCAAGAAGCATACGACCTGATGCTGGGCGATCCGGAATACATCTACCTCGATGTTCGGTCCGTGCCGGAGTTCGAGGCGGGTCATCCGGTTCGGGCGATAAACATTCCGATAATGAACTTCTCGCCCGGGAGCGGGATGTCTCCCAATCAAGACTTCGTTGCGGTCGTCGAGGCGGCTCTGGCCAAGGATGCAAAGCTCGTAGTTGGGTGCAAGACGGGTGGGCGGTCGGCTCGCGCGTGCGAAGTGATGAGCCAGATGGGCTTCACAAATGTAGCAAACGTTCGCGGCGGCTTTGTCGGGGCGATGGACAATTTGGGCCGGGTGACGGAGCCCGGCTGGAGTATGCTGGACCTTCCGATCTGCACCAAGTGTGACGGTGAGGCGCGCTACAAAGCGCTCGCGGGGAAGGCGAAGAAAGCGTAAGGCGCAAGCTTCGCGCCACCCGATTGGCAGACCCAACGCTTGAGCCCTCGCAGGGGCTTTATTGCGGGAGGGTTCCGCGTAGCCCTGCCCAGGCGGCCGGCTCCATCCCGTGGGCTCATCCATGAAACGCTGCCGGGCCTCGAAGGAGTAGCGATCCGCCAACAGGCGCTCGATGCTCTCCTTCAGCAGGCGTTGTTCGTCGGTGAGAGAGAAGTCCATTGGGAGCCGCTCACAATCCCAATATGGCTTTGGCGATGATGTTCTTCTGAATC
>CAZOOE010000093.1:8085-9192 GCA_964581275.1 uncultured Clostridia bacterium | reverse complement strand
CCTGGCAGGGGCTTTATTGCGGGAGGTTTCCGCTGAGCCCTCTCAGGGTTTCGTGATTGGGCACCAGGGTCCTGTCTCGCCGGCGGTCCCAGCAGGGCTGGTGCGTGATGCGTCGGCGGGCCAGGCGCCTGGCGCTGTGCGCTCTGAGCGCGTGCCGCTTGTTGTTGTATCATCGCTTGACGCTGGGCCTGCTCGCGAGCCGCTTGCTGTTGCCCTATCATTTGACGCTGCGCTGCTTGGGCCCGAGTAGCTTGTTGCTGGATCGCTTGACGCTGAGCAGCCTGCGCGCGAGCGGTTTGTTGTTGCTGCGTCGCCTGCCGCTGCTGGTCAGCACGTCTCACCGCTTTCCACTGTTCCTGTTGTCGTCCCATCTGCGCCTGACGCGTGGCCTCTTGCTGTGCGCGTTGACTACGCTCGGCTTGCCTTACCTGCCGCTGAAGTGAGGCCTCCGGCGGTTTTTGCGTCGGCGGCGACTGTTCCATCCTTTGCTGGCGCACTTGTTGTTGACGATGCTGCTGCTGACGCAGCTGTTCTCGCTGCGCGCGCCGCGCCGCTTGTTGCTGTTGAGCGGCGCCCGCCGCTTGCTGTTGCTGCTGCTGGTGCTCGACCTTGCGTTGCTGCTTGATCTGCTGTTGCTGAGCTTGCCTTGCGGCGTCTTGTTGCTCCGAGGGCGCTGCCCCCTGTTGTTGACGCTCAGCCTTGCGTTGCTGCTTCGTCTGCTGCCGCAGTTGTTCCTCCTGCTGAGCCTGTTGCTTCTTAGTTGGCGGTTGCGCCGGTTGATTGGCCGATTGCCGGTCAGCCGCGCGCTGCTCTTCGCGCATTAGCTGGCGCATCTCGCGGCGGGCGGACTTGTCGCCCTGTTCAGCCCGGGGTGCGGGCTCGCTCCTCCGCTGCCATTTCGGCAGGCGGGTCGATCGTGCGAGTTCCCGCGCCAAGAAAGATAATCGTGTGGCGCACGCACCTCACCATTTGTCCCGGACGTGAGCCGGCAAGTCGAAAATCTCACGGCGCAATCCGGGCATACTCAATCGTCGCGTCGCGCTTCAGGTCGGCGACGATCCGCTTGTACTCCAGATTGGCGATTTCTTCCTTCAGCTTCTCACGGAC
>CAZOOE010000093.1:0-8075 GCA_964581275.1 uncultured Clostridia bacterium | reverse complement strand
CATCCCGACGACTTGAGCCGGTGACCTGGGCCGTGTCGTTGATCTTCAGTTTGTTCTCTTTGCGCTGCTCCGGTACCGCTTCGACTTTCAAGGCCTTAGCGATGTTTCCGCGAACCGCGGCAATTGCAGGCGGCGTGCTGGCAACCACGGTTTTGTTGAACACATCCTGCTCGCCACGCTCGAACTTGAACTTGCGTCGCGCATCTTCGCGGCGTATTGCCAGTTGTCTGACGCCGTCCACCGAGAACGGGTCGAGCACGGCACGAGACTTCGCGACCAATCTTGCGTCACCCGTTGTGAAAACGCCCGGACCGATCTCGTGGCCAAACGCTCGCACGGGCACGACCGTGACCGCGCCAGGAGCGTTAAAGTTTATGAAAGTACGCTGACCATTTACGGTGTTGATGACATCCTGCGAGGCAAGATATCGCGGCCTGAAGTTCACGTCATAATACCGCGGGACGTAGACCTCACCGGGGCCCAACGGCACCCACGCAATCTGGTCCGCAAGCGGTACAAAGGCAACCGGTGCCGGGCAATATATCGCCCGCGTCCTTACCTCAACTGGAACCCAGAACCACCGCTGATCCACGAGCGCCCAACGACCATAGTGATATGGAGCCCAACCCCACGGTTCAGACGAAACCCACGACGGGCCCCACCAGTCATCGAGATCCCAAAACCCTGAGCGGAACGGCGCCCATCCGCCGGTCACTCGCGGCGCCCAGCAATAGCCATAGTCGTTGAGGTTGACCCAATCGCCGTACGAGTCCAAGTCGTAGAGGCCGGGAATGTCAGCCGGCAGATACTGGTAGCTCAGCGAGGTACGATACGGATCGTAATAGCGCGGTTCGGCGAGGTACGCATCATAGCTCCGATATCGATCATCGTAGACTCTTGGATAACGATAGTGATAGTAGTCATCGATGATATCACCGGCCAAATACGGGGACAAAGTCGAAGCGAGTGCTGCGTTTGCTGTCGCGCCGGTCAGGGTGAATACCTGCCCCTTGTTTATGGATCCCGTGCCTCCAAGGCCGACGACTTGAGCGAGTCCGCTCAGCACAGAGATGACCGCGTTGCTGCCGTCCAACCCTACTTGATAAAGACCGGGTTCTTTGAAATCTACGGCGCCGCACGGCGTGGCGACTTCAAATAGCTGGTCCGGAGCAAGTACCCCCAGGTCAAAAAGCGCCGAACCGCCTCGAAGCGCGAATTGTGTCTTGCGCTCCTCGAGCGCGAGCACGTCCAGCGCCGTCGCTTGATTCAACCTTACAAAGTCATGTCCTGTGAGCGCGATCGATGCGCTCGCGCCGTCCCGCGCGTAAATGCGGTCGCCGACGGTTACAGGCGTGTTGACCGTGGCCTCAGACCAATCGACTTGCCTGTCCTTGTCCTCGGCGCGGGCGATGCCCACGCTTCCATCCACACGCTCCAATCGTGCAGCGCGCGGCTGAATCGCAGGGTCAGCGTTGGCCTCTGACCCGCCTCGCGTCAGTAACAGCGCTATACCCGATACCGCTAAGACAATGACTAATGCACCCACGATTGCAATCCGCGGGGAAACGCTGGTCAGTCGTTTGATGTATTGTTTGAACATGTTTCACCCCTTGTACAACGGCTTGGCTCTATCGCTTGTTGGTCCTGCAACAGGAGTGCCTTAACCTCGCCCCTAATAGCGATGCTTGGTTTGGCCGACTGGGTTTGCTGACTCTGCGTAAGGGTTTTTTTGGTGAGCAGTTAGAGAATCACACCCAAACACGCGACTGAGACATATGATCACACGATATGGTGTCGTGACTGGCATTGATGCACAATCACGATCAAATGTATTCCACCAATTTTGAGAATCTAAGCTCAGCCGGTCAGGCGAGAACGGTGCTGCTCAGTGGATGGTGACATATGATTCAAGGTGAGACTTGTCTGAAATCTGGCTCGAGACTCAAAAACGCAAAGTCTCCCCAACTCCGTCAGGAGTCACATGTTTATCGTCACGAGCCGACCCTCGGACAATGTCCCGGATGGTGAGGTCGAATTCACGGTTGGTCGCCTTGATTCAGTCCGCCTCTGTACTGACGGAAGGCCCTGGCAATGTGGTAGCTCGGGAGCGCCAGATGACATATGCGGGAAGACCCAGTGCGACGCTGCCAAGCGCAAGCGCGGTCTTACCGGGTTGGTCCCTGAGATTATTGAAGAGGGTGTTAGCCACCAAAACAAGCGCGGCGATTATGAACAACAGCGGCGTCCAGGGATATCCGGGTACCTTGTAGGACCCTTCTGCTGCCTCGCGCTTGCGATAGACGAAAATCGTAGCGGCAGTCAGACCGTAGAAAATCCAGCCGCAGAAAACGACATAGGTGAGCAATTCTGTGAAGGTCCCGGACAGCGCGAGCACAGCGGACCAGAGCGACCCGGCGACGATCGCGAACGCCGGCGTTCCAAAGCGAGGGTGAACCTCAGCAAGCTTCCTGAAGAACAAGCCATCATTAGCCATCGCGTAATAAACACGAGGGCAAGTGAGGACGTTTGCGTTTGCTGCGCTGAAGACCGATACCAAAATCGTGATCGCGATCAGTTTTGCGACCGTCGGGTTGACCACCGCGGTCAGAGATTCAGCGGCCACACTTGTGGAGCCCATTACACCTGCCGGGCCCAGGGCCGCAATGTACGCCAGATTCGCGATCAAGTAGATACCGATCAGGACGGCGGTTCCGCCGAACAATGCGCGGGGATAATTTCGACGGGGATCAAGCACCTCTCCCGCGCTGAAGGTTACGTACTGCCATCCTTCGTAGGCCCACAGTACACCTATCATTGCAAGCCCGAATCCGGATACTAGCGAGCCACTGAAAGCGCTTGGCCAGATCGCCGCAGTCGACTTTGAGAATCCGTGCCCAAACCAGAGCAGTGCGACAGCCATCAGCAGAATGGCGCCAACCTTTGTCGCGGTCGTCCAATTCTGCAAATCGGAGCTCGAACGAGTCCCCCTGATGTTGACCACTGTCAAGACCGCGATCATCGCGATCGACACTACTTTGATCATCCCGCTCGATAGCGGAACGATCTGCGATAACGTCGTACTGAACGCGACCGCGAGCGTCGCAACCGTTCCGCCGTTCATTGCAAAGAACAACGTCCAACCAAACAAAAATGCCGGGAGCGGACCGAAACAATCGCGAAGGTGGACGTAGATCCCGCCGGCCTTCGGATTCACGGCGCTCAGCTCTCCGTAGGTTAGCGCTCCAAGGAGCGAGAGTATCCCGCCTACAAGCCAGACCAGCATCGCCGGACCGATTTGTCCGCCTGTTTGCCGCAGCACTTCTCCCGGCACCAGAAATATCCCGGAGCCGATCACCCCTCCAATTGTCAGCAACGTAAGATCGCGAAGCCCGAGCACTCGAGCGAGTTTGTTCATAGTGTTGATCCTCGGTCAGTTCGTAGTCCGGCCTTCAGGCGGAGGTTCGTAACGAGTGGCGACGGACGACAGCCCACCGGTCGGCGCTATTCGGTCGTTACAAACTTCCGCCTGACTGAAGGCCGGGCTACGAACTCCTCATTCTACTCATACACTACCCGGCCGCCGACGATCGTGTAGACCACTTTTGTTTTCTGAATCTCGTTCGGGTTTACTCGAAAGATGTCCTGAGACAGCACAACCACATCAGACAGCTTTCCCGCCTCGAGCGTGCCTTTGTTCTTCTCTGCGAACTCGGCGTAAGCGCAAGACGAAGTATACGCTCGCACCGCCTCTTCGACCGTCACCTTCTGCTCGGGGACCCATCCACTCGGATTCTTGCCGTCGATCGTCTGTCGCGTCACCGCAGCGTGAATCCCCAGCATCGGCGACAGCGGAGCTACGAACCAGTCGGAACCAAACACCAACGCCGCGCCCGAGTCGAGCAGCGAGCGGAAAGCATAGGAGGTCTTGATCCGAACCGGGCCTATTCGCTTCTCGGCCCACCTCCCGTCATCGATCGCGTGATAAGGCTGCATCGAAGCAATCACCTCGAGCTTTGCGAATCGTGAAATGTCGCCAGGCAGAAGGTGCTGCGCGTGCTCGACTCGGAAGCGACGGTCTCGTAAGCCGTTCGACTTTGCAACTTCTTCAAAGTAGCTCAACAGAATGTTGTTCGCTTTGTCACCGATTGCGTGAATCGAACACTGCAGCCCGGCCTTGTCGGCATCCTTGATGTTCTGTTTCAGCTTGCCCTCGGGGATGTTGTCATCGACCGTCAACCCCGAAGTATTGGGCGCGTCGCTGAACGGTTCAAAGAACAATGCGGTCGTCGAACCGAGCGAGCCGTCCATAAACGCCTTTAGCCCGCCGAGCCTCAACCAATCGTCGCCCGCTCCGTGCCGAGCGACAATGTCAGCTTGCCGCTTCCACTGGCTCATCGGGGTGCGGGCGTATACGCGAACAGTCAGGCGGCTCGAGTCGCGAAACCTTTGATATGCGGCGTAGTCGTTCCAGGGTGTTATATCCTGAATCGAGGTCACTCCGCTGCGCGCGGCTTCGACAAGCGAGGCTTTGAGAGCTTCATCACGCTCTGCGTCGGTCGCTTGCGGGATAACGCGATAAACCAGCCCCTGCGCGTCGTCCTTCAAGATCCCAATCGGGTCGCCGGTCATTGGGTCTCGTACAATGGTTCCGCCCGGAGGATCCTTTGTCTCTCGTGTGATGCCTGCCATCCGAAGCGCGACGGTGTTTGCCAAAGCCATATGACCATCGAGGCGCGAGACGAACACCGGATTGCTCGGCGTGTAGCGATCGATCAGCTCTTTGGTTGGCAGAGATCCGCCGGGCCAGCGCTCGTGGTCCCAATCGCCGCCGCTGATCCAACGTCCGGCGGGCAGCTTCGCCGCGTGATCCTTGATACGCCGCGCGAACTCTTCAGGAGTTGCCGCGTTGCGCAGATCGACGGAGAGCAGATGGAACCCGCCCTCGATGAAATGGGTATGGTCGTCGATAAAGCCAGGCAGCGCGAGCCTTCCCTGAAGGTCGATGACCCGCGTCTTTGCATCGGTGAGCTTTTGAATATCGCTATTCGAACCGACGGCGATGATGCGTTCGCCGCGTGAGGCGAGCGCTTCAGCCCAAGGGTGCGACTTGTTGCCGGTCCAGATGCGGCCGTTGATCAAAAGAAGCTCGGCGGCGGGCGGAGTCCGCGAGAAATCATCGGCGACCGTTTCGGACACGAACGGAATGATATCGGGCTGTTTGCTGTTGTCAACGGTGAACACCACCAGAATGTACCTGCCGCCGTTCGGCAGCTGTACATAGGCGGCGTCGTGACGAGTCGAAGAGGTCCATCCCGCCTTCGAGTAGTACTGCGAACCCGGGGGCAGGAACTTGGCTGAAAACTTGCTGGCCTGATCATCCGGGTCGTCGCTTGGCGACAGCGGGTCGCGATGCATCAGGCCCATCATTGCGTGGCTTCGAGGGGGCGAGACCGCCTGCCCGGTAACGATCTCACAGAACAATCGCGCGACGGACTCAGTAGTAAGCTTGTTCCGATATTCGAAGCTCGGCCCTAGGCCCTGTCGCTCGCGTCCATAGGGTCCGTCTCCCCAGGTCTTTTGATTGACGTTTATCTTTTCATACCCGAGGCCGGCGAAGTAGCGATTCATCGCGTTGCGCCTGTTCATCCATTCGCCCAGAGCGGCTTCATCAAGTTCGGGGCCGCCGGTTGTGCCGGTTAAAGCATCTACCACATAGTGCGTCGCGTCATTCGACGAGTCGACGATCATATCGTGGAGAGCGCGCTCAAGCTCGGGGGTTGGCTTTAGTGCCCCAGTTTCCATCTGATGATGGGCCGCAACCAGGTAGAAGAGCTTCACGACGCTGGCCGGATAGGTCTGATCCTGCCCGCGGTGGCTTGCCCACGAGGGATGCTGGGGATCATTGAGGTCAATGATCGTGAGCGCGAGTTTGTCCGCGGTGAGACCTCCAGCGGCGAACTTCTTGACGGCGGCCGCAACGACATCACGAATCAGCTTCTCCAGACGAGGTGATTGAGCGTACGCGGGCGGCGCTCGGGGCACCGGCGTCCAAGAAAGCACAGCAAGAGGAGCGAAAATCAGCAATGAGGCAATGACAAACAGGTATTGAAGACTGATCCGGCGCCTAGCGGACGCCACGTCGACCCCTGTAGTCATCGCTTCTTGCTTTTCCACATCAGCTCTGACACTCGCGACAACTGCTCGGTTGTTTGAGCGCCTTCGATCATCACAACGTCCTTGCCGCGAAGCTCGATTGAAGCAAGCCCTTCGTTTGTTTCATAGATCCGGGGTCGAGCACTCACATTCCGCGGTTTCCCGATCTTGTATCGCTTCTCGGTTCGCTCGGAATAGGCGTCGAAGAACTGGCTGGCATCACCCTCGGTATCCCAGGTCGTGAACTGCGCGAGCACGAACCCGCCCGTAGCTTTGTTCTCATAGAGCGCGTAGCGATCGCCTCCCCATCCCTCGGCGGCCGAACGCGCCTTCCGCTTTGGTATGAACTCCGCAAGGGCCACCAGATATCCGAACTCGCCATTCACGTCGGCGTCAGCCTTCTTCCAGTTCGACCCAAGCGATACGGTAAGATCCGGAATTTCAATCTTTACCGGATTATCGCGGCTGAGGAACCGCTCCGGGTGCATGATCTGCTCCGTCGATGCCGGCAAGCTCTCGTAGGTCGTGTCGAGCGCCCGCCACGAACCGTTCTTCAGCACCGCACCGACGAAGCCCGCGCCGTAGAGGTAAGGGAACTGAAGGTTCTCTTTCAGAACCTTCGGTGCGTTCGCCAACACCGGATAGGATTTTGTGTCGCTGTCGCTGTCCTGCTCAATCATATTGTCGGTCAGCGAGCCGATCTTGTTCATGTCGAGCTTTACGCCTTGCTGCTCGAAGTCGTATTCGATCATTACAAGTGTCGCCTCGCCCTCAACCAGGGCATGGGCGGCGAGTTCGGCGTCAGAGTCGCCTTTGTGCCAGTTCTCGAAGCGGCGCAGGTTGAAATGCTGGTCTTGAAGCGCGTGCACCAACTCGTGCGCGATCACTCGTTTTTGATCGGATATGGGCAGCCACGCGGCCAGGTAGAACTCTTTGGTCTTTGGCTCGTAGAACCCGGCAACCTGTTCGCGCAAGAGCTGAACCACGTATTCACGAAGCTGGAAGCCCCTGCTTACCAGCCCGAGCTTGACGAGCGTCTTCTGCGAAGCTTCGAAATCCTCGGGCGGAGTGTTTTCGTCCAGGTCGCGTATCACCGCTTGCTCGATTTCGTCTTTGGTCTTAAACGAGCTCTTGACGTTTTGCTTGATATCCAGCGCGCGCAGCCGGCTGACGACTTTGAGTATTTCCTCGGTCGAGTTCAGCGCGGCGGCGTCCGGCTTTGCGATCGCGGCGGCGCCCTGCCAGGCCCCATTCACCGAAGCGGCAAACAACACCAACGCCAGCAACAGCGCGACCGAGGCCGTAAACTTCTTTTGCATTTGAACCTTTCGTTGTCGAGATTGGCTTTGTGGATTGTCTACTTGAAGGATCGCTTTGTCAATTTTTGCGGCTACATCAGGTTTATCGGATCGACCTCCACCTGGATCGAACGCGGATTGTGCCCGGCGGAAGTCACTCGGTGCATCGCGATGTCCAGCGCTTCACGAGCACGCGCTCGGCTTTGTGCCTTGATCAAAACCTGGAATCGATACTCGCTCCTGATTCGCGAGATCGGCGCCGGCGCCGGCCCAAGCACCCGTATTCCGTCCTCGCGAGCCGCAATACGCAACTCCCGCGCGAACTCGTAAGCGGTGCCGTTCGCGCGATCATAGTCCTTGTCATGTATCAGCACATTTATCAGCGCCGAGAACGGCGGATAGTGCATCGTCCGCCGGAATGTGATCTCATGGCGGTAGAACTCTTCGTAGTTCTGGTCCTTCGCACACCTCAGCGAGTAGTGCTCCGGATGATAGGTTTGAATGATCACTCGGCCGGGCCGATCGCCTCTGCCGGCGCGTCCCGCGACCTGAGTGAGCAACTGAAACGTACGCTCGGCGGCTCGAAAGTCGGGTAACCCGAGCCCGGCGTCCACCGAGACAACA
>CAZOOE010000092.1:0-15830 GCA_964581275.1 uncultured Clostridia bacterium | reverse complement strand
TGAAGTGGGAGAATCGATCCCTCCGTACTTTTACACAAGCTGCTTGACGGCACCCCAGTTTTGATCGCCTTGACAAGCCCATGACCATTTCGTATCCTTTCTGTTCGTTTTCTTTACGACGGATTTGGAGATTCGTATCATGCAGACATTCGTTCCGAGCGGGAAGAACCTTGAGCAAACCCGCAACTGGTTTGTCATCGATGCCAACGGCAAAACAGTGGGCCGGCTTGCGACAATTGCCGCCCGGCTGCTGATGGGAAAGAACAAGCCAACCTATACACCATATCTCGATGTTGGCGATCACGTAGTCATAATCAACGCTGAGAAGGTGGTCTTCACTGGAAATAAGTTGAAGAACAAAGTGTATCGGCATCACACCGGTTGGCCGGGCGGACTTAAGGAAGTTACCGCAGAGAAAATGATGCAGCGCCATCCGGAGCGAATACTCGAGTACGCGATTCGCGGCATGCTGCCGAAGAATAAACTCGGCCGCAAGATGGGGAAGAAGCTGAAGGTCTATGTTGGCGGGGACCATCCGCATCAGGCACAACGACCCGAGATCCTCTCGTGATCGGCCCCGAAAGTCATGCCTGGCGCACCAGGCGTCGTGATTTAGAGGAGAGTACATAGTGGCAGAGACGATTCAGAATTACGGCACAGGTCGGCGCAAGAGCGCGACCGCTAGAGTTTTCATCAGGCCGGGCACCGGTGAGATCACCGTCAATAGGCGAAAGTTTGAAGACTATTTTCAGAACGAAACGCACCGGATGGTAATCCGCCAACCGCTCCACCTGACCGACTCTGTCAACAAGTTCGACGTGCTGGTGAATGTCGACGGCGGGGGCGTCGCCGGGCAGGCGGGCGCGGTGCGACATGGGATCACGCGCGCACTGGTGGAATTGAATCCTGAGTTTCGAACAAGGCTGAAGAAGGCAGGCTTCGTCACCCGCGATCCGCGGGCGAAAGAGCGCAAGAAGTACGGTCAAAAGGGCGCGCGCAAGCGCTTCCAGTTCTCGAAGCGGTAACCTTGAGTGATACGTGAAAGCCTGATGCGTGACCACGGAGAACCTTACGGTCACGCATCACCTTTCACGGATCACTAAACCATTGCCGGTCCTCGCGATTGGTTGTTCCAACAGGGCAATTTTGGAACGCGGTCCGGCGAGCATATAAACCAATTCACTGTGTAGGAGGCTCGATTGGTCACAGTAACGATGAAGGAACTGCTTGAAGCTGGGGTCCACTTCGGACACCAGGTCAGGCGTTGGAATCCGAAGATGAAGGAGTTTATCTTCGGGGAGCGAAACGGAATCTACATCATTGATCTTCAGAAGACCCAGCGGCTCTTCAAGGAAGCAGTCAAATTCGTAACGCAAAAAGGGATGGACGGCGCGAGTTTCATGTTCGTTGGTACCAAGCGCCAGGCTCAGGATGCGGTTGAGGAAGAGGCGAAACGTTGCGGGCAGTTCTATGTAAATCAGCGCTGGCTCGGCGGATTGCTGACGAACTTCCAGACCGTGCAGAAGTCCATCCAGCGCATGAAGGACATTGAGGCGATGCGCACCGATGGCCGCTTCGATGCGCTGACCAAGAAAGAGCGCCTCGGGCTCGATCGCGAACACGCGGCGCTCGAGAAGAATTTGGCCGGCATCCGGGATATGAAGGTGTTGCCAGACGTCATCTTCATAATCGACTCGAACAAGGAAGAAATCGCGGTCCACGAAGCTAACAAGCTAGGCATCACCACCGTCGCAATCGTCGACACAAACTGCAATCCCGACGGTATCGACTACATTGTGCCCGGAAACGACGACGCCTTGCGAGCGGTGCGCCTGTTCGCCGCCAAGATGGCCGACGCGATCATCGAGGGTCAGCAGACGGTGAAAGAGGGCGGCGCCGACATCGGAGAAGCCGTGGAAGCCGCGGAAGCGGCCGCAACTGGAACACCCGAGGGGCCAAGAGAGCGTTCCGACCGGGGTGACCGTGGCGGGCGAGGACGCGGTGGGCGCGGGGGCGAACGTCGTGGCGGCCGTCGTACGACCTATGTTCCACCCGGCGCTCCTCCCTTACCCGAGCCTGTCATTCCTGAAGCTGCTTCGACACCAGCTCCCGAGAGCGCTCCGGCAGAACCTGAACCGGTCCAAGTAGCGACGAGCCAACCCGAGTCGCCTGAGGAAACTCCGAAGGCGGAAACCGCCGAAGCTTCAGAATAACGGCGACAGCAATCGGCACGGCAAGGGTATGAGCATCGTCCGGCGAGATTGGCTTCCGGCCTTGCCTGTTAAATCCTCAATACATTTACATCGACCAGGGAGAGTCAGGTAGTAATGTCCACCAACGTAACGCCAGCAGCAATCAAAGCGCTCAGGGAAAAAACCGGCGCAGGTATGATGGAGTGCAAAGCGGCGCTCAGCGAAGCCGAAGGCATTGAAGAAAAAGCCATCGAGATCTTGCGCAAGCGAGGCCTCGCCAGCGCAACGAAAAAAGAAGGACGCGTAGCCGCCGAAGGATTGGTCAACTCGTATATTCACGCGGGCGGAAAGATCGGGGTGCTCCTGGAAGTCAATTGTCAGACCGATTTTGTCGCACGCACCGAAGAGTTCCGAGCCTTTGTTCACGATCTGGCGATGCACATAACCGCGGCTGAACCGCGCTTCACAAACAAAGAAGACGTGCCCCAAGAGGTGCTGGAGAAGGAACGCGAGATCGCGCTGGATCAGGCGCGCCTCGATCCGAAGAACGCGGGCAAGCCTCAGCAGGTCCTCGACAAAATCGTCGAGGGCAGGCTCAGCAAGTTTTATCAGGAGAGCTGTCTGATGGAGCAGGCGTTCGTCAAAGACCAGAACATAACCGTCGGCGACCTGGTGAAACAGATGATCGCAAAGACCGGCGAGAACATACGAGTCAGGAGATTCACCCGCTACAAGATGGGCGAGGGTCTCGAAAAGCGCGACTCCGATCTTGGAGGCGAGGTCCAGGCCTTACTCGGCGGCAACAAGTAGTTCTCAAGAGGGACTCCTGGGAGCGCGGGCATCCCTGCCTGCCTTTTTCCATAACCCGCTTCTTCATTTATTGTCGGCCCTAGCGCGATGCTTTGCAAAGAACTTCGACAAGCTGGCAGCTTGTCGGACAGCAGCTCTTTGCAAAGAACTTCGACAAGCTGGCAGCTTGTCGGACAGCAGCTAGCAGGCAGGGATGCCTGCGCCCCCAAGGGCTTTTTTTGTTGTCAATACACTGGCGCTCAGCCATAATCTCCGGGGTTTATGTCAGGGAAGCCAATCTACAAGCGAATACTCCTCAAGCTATCCGGCGAAGCGTTGATGGGCGACCAGGGCTATGGCATCGATCCTGCAACCATCACCCGAATCGCCCAGGAGGTCAATGACGTACACAACCTCGATGTCCAAGTCGCCATAGTGGTGGGCGCGGGAAACATCTTTCGCGGATTGGCGCTTTCTGCTAAGGGACTGGATCGCGCGTCGGCTGACTACATGGGTATGCTCGCAACTGTGCTCAACGCGATCGCGCTGCAGGACGCGCTGGAACATCAGGACGCCTTCACTCGGGTAATGAGCGCGATAGAAATGCACGAAGTGGCCGAGCCATTCATCCGTCGCCGCGCCATTCGTCATTTGGAAAAAGGCCGCATAGTCATCTTCGCCGCCGGCACCGGCAATCCATTCTTTACAACCGATTCGGCCGCGGCGCTTCGAGCGCTGGAGATCAAGGCGGATGCGATATTGAAGGCTACGAAGGTTGACGGCATCTATACCGCCGATCCGACCAAGGATGACACAGCTACGATGTTCGAAACGTTGACCTACCTGGATGTCATACAACGGGATTTGCAGGTGATGGACACATCAGCTATCAGCCTCTGCCGCGAACAAGGGCTGCCCATTCACGTCTTTAATCTGAACACGCCGGGCAATATCGCGCGCGTAGTCTGCGGTGAGAAAGTCGGAACCGTCGTGAGACCAGACCCTCGCGCTGAGTCCAAAGTGCTGTCCGGTTCGTGAGCTTGCCAGAGCCAACCCCGAAATTTAAAATCCACGAGATAAGTCTCGATTTGGCGGAGGACTCGGATGGAGATCAAAGACATCACAAGTGACGCGCGCAAGCGGATGGACTCCGCTGTCGAAGATTCGCGCAAGAAGCTCGCGACTGTGCGCACCGGACGCGCTTCGGTCAGCCTGCTCGACAACGTAAACGTTGAGTATTACGGCACCGAGATGCCGCTAAACCAGGTGGCAACGATTCACGCTCCCGAGCCGACTCTGGTGACGGTGCAGCCGTTCGATCCGACCCAGTTGGGCAATATCGAGAAGTCGATTCGTGCATCGGAACTGGGGCTCAATCCTTCTAACGACGGCAAACTGATTCGCGTGCCGATACCGCCACTCACTGAAGAACGACGCAAACAGATGGTCAAAGTAGTTCACGAGATCGCCGAAGAGCACCGCACCGCTATTCGTAACGTTCGGCGCGATGCGAACGACCATATCAAGAGGCTGCTCAAGGACAAGACGATCTCCGAAGACGCGGAGAAAGACGGCCTCGATCAAATTCAGAAGCTCACCGACCAGCACATAACGAGGATCAACGAGCTTTCAGAAAATAAAGAGAAAGAAGTGATGACGGTGTAACTGTGTTAGCGGTCTTCATCCACAACGATTTTGACTCTTCGAGTCGAGCCTGAAACGTCAAACATCCGTACATCTGTCGCACCCTGGGGACGAGCTTCCAGCCTTTCGGCCCACTCGATCGCGACGACGCTCCGATCATCGTCTAGTATTTCCTCGAGTCCTAGATCTCGCTGCGATGCATTCTCCAGTCTGTACAGATCGATATGATAAAACCGCAGGCGGCCGTCGTGAACGTTTATGAGCGTGAATGATGGGCTTGTGACACTTTCCGGTGGTATGTCGAGGCCTGCGGCCAGTCCTTTTGCGAAGACCGTTTTGCCGGTGCCCAGCTCGCCCTTAAGAAGAAATACCTCTCCGCCTTTTAGTTGATCGCCGATTCGTTTTGCCAGCGCGAACGTTTCCTGAGCCGAGCGCGTGATGAACTCGCCAAGAGGGGGTTCTGGTTTCTGATTTCTGGTTTCTGGTTCAGATGAAAAGTCCGCTTTCATCTGACCACCTTTTCCGAATCACCTCCAACAACGACAAACGCATCGCCGAGATGCGCCGTTATGTCTGACGCTATCATCGCGCGAGTGCCACATCGCGACGCAGCCATATCGCCAGCCAACCCGTGCAAGTACACCGCCGCGATAGTAGCGTTGAGAGGATCGTCCGGCTTTTGTGCGACAAACGATGCGATAATTCCGGTCAGTACGTCGCCCGTTCCTCCGGTAGCCATTCCAGCGTTGCCGGTTGGATTCACGTACACCTGGCCATCCGGCGCGGCGATGACGCTGGGACTTCCCTTAAGAACAAGGATCACCCCGCGATCAACAGCGAATGAGCGCGCTGCGTCGACCGGCTTCTTGAGGATCTCGGTAATCGATTTCGAAACGAGTCGCGACATTTCGCCCGGGTGCGGAGTGAGGATCATTGGCAACTTGTCGCTTCCACGCAGGTTGTCGGCCCACGGCGAAAGCGAGTTCAACCCATCCGCATCGATCACCATTGGCCGTTGTCGCTTTACGGTCACCACCCGCATGAAGGCTCGGGTCGACTGGTCGGTTGAACCAAGCCCCGGCCCGATCGCGAGAGCGTCGCGTTCTGCGGCCAACTCGAGAACTCGCTCGGCAGCCTCGCGGGCAACCGTACCCTCGCCCGTTTCGGCGAGCGCTTCGGTCATACACTCGGTGACAACCCTTGAAGCAATGATTGGTTGAGATGATTCCGACGTGGCGATTGTCACCAGTCCGCACCCGGCTCGCAACGCCGCTTCGCCTGACAGGCAGGCAGCGCCCGTCTTCCCCCGAGACCCGGCAACGATCAGCACCTTGCCGACGTCTCCCTTGTTCGCGTGAGGGTTTCGTCGAGAGGCCGAGAGCCATCGCTCCACGTCGCTACGCTCCACCAGGTTCAGGCGCGAGCTCGGCCAGTTGGCTATTTCTCCCGGTGAACCGATCGACGCGATCACCAGGTCTCCGCAAAGATCCGCCGCCGGCGGAAGAATGTTGCCGATCTTCGGCGCTGTAAAGGTGACGGTCAAATCAGCCTTCACCGCCGGACCAATGAGCTCCTGCGAATCAGAAGCTATGCCCGAGGGAATGTCAACTGAGATGACCGGCCAGTCGTTGGTGTGATCGTTGAGCAAATGGATAGCTTCTTCGAACAGACCGGAAGCCGCACGCCTCAAGCCCGTGCCGAATATCGCATCGAAAAAGAAAGAATGTGGATAGACGGTTGCCTCCGCCCAGAACTGCTCGGTGGTGCCGATCTCAACAAATCGAAAGGTCGCGTCCGCTTTGCCAGCGATATCCAGCGCGGCTTCAAAGTTCGTTCGCGCATCACCGCGAGAGTCCTCGACACGACCGAGTAGCAAAACATCAACCGACGCGCCCTTGTTATGAAGCAGCCGCGCGATCGCGGCGCCGTCCCCGCCGTTGTTGCCGCGTCCACAGATAACCAGCACGCGCTTGCCAGCCGGGTCGCCAAATTTTTTCTCGGTCGCTTCGACGGTACTTGCCGCGGCGTTTTCCATCAGCACGATGCCGGGCACGCCGTACCGCTCGGTGGTCAACCGATCCACCTCGCGCATTTCGGCTGCTGATAGAATTTTCATATATCGCGGATGATTGGTCCCGACGGGCTACTCAGTGCCAGGCGAGCACGACGTTCTGAGCTCAACCTTTAGGTTATCCGTGTCTCGCGTTCGACGCGCTGAAACTTGACGGGCTGAGTAGACAACCTAGAGGTTGAACTCATAATGGAGCTCTAACTCAGAACCTCCTACCCTCGCAGGAAATTCATCGGGCCTTTATGTCGTAGCAAGCGAGCGTTCCCTGATTGCGTATGTAGAACCTCCCACCGCACACGACAGGGTGCGCCCAGCTTGGCCATCCCTGATCGGCAATCTGGAACCGGCCTCTCTCTTTGTAGCCTGCTGGTGACGCGTCGGCCAGCCCCACCACATTGTTCTCACCCAGCAAATAGAGAAGTCCATCGGCGTAGGTCAGCGTTCCCTTGCCTACGCTGCGGTCGCGCCAAATGGTCTTACCGGTGGCGAACTCGAGGCAGCTCAAAATCGCGTTGTTGAATCCGTATAGATAACCGTTGAGCAGCACCACGCCGCCGTGATGATTCATCATCTCGCGGCTGAAATAAATCTCCTGGGCCTTGACCTCGCCGCCTTCCGCCTTCAAGCCAAGCAGAGCGCAACCTGTGTCGTAGTCAGAAGTATAAAAGACCTTGTTGTCATAGACGATCGGAGTGGCGATGTTCGCGGTCCGATTCGAAACCCGTTCATAGCGCCACATGAGCTTGCCGTCCGATGCACGAACGCCGACGCCCGCTCTGCCGGTAAAGCCGACGATTGTCCTGACGTTCCCAATGTCTGCGGCAATGCAGGAGGAATAGGCTGCTTCGTCGCTCAGATCCTTTGTGGTCCAGACGGTCTTTCCAGCCGCTTTGTCGAGCGCCACGATACTGGCGCCTTCGCCGCCTGGCGTCACTATTAATCTATCGCCGTCAATAAGCGGAGACTCGCTGATCAGCCACCGCGGGTTCCGCCCACCAAAATCCTTTAGGATGTTTCGGCGCCACAAGACAGAGCCATCCGCCGTCTTCAAGCAGCCCAGCTCACCACTCTCGGTGAGCGCGTATAACCTGTCGTTCTCAACGGTGGGAGTCCCTCTGGGTCCCGGTCCCTTGTCCTGGCCCAGGCGCGGACCGAGGGGAGTCACCCATACTGTTTTGCCGTCGGCGCGGTTCAAACAGAACACCGAGCTGTGACTCTCCTTAACACCCTGGACGTAAATTCGGTCGCCCTTGATCGCGACCGAACCGTAGCCTTCGCCAAGCCCGGATATCGACCAAACGACCGGAGGCCCGCCGGGCGGCCAGGCCTTTAACAACCCTGTCTCGGTCGAGATGGCGGTTCGATCCGGACCGTGCCATTGGGGCCAATCGGGCGGGGCAACCGGTGTGCTGGTGCTGGTATGAGCTAACAGCAAGCCGAGCAGTAGCGCGAGTCTCTTTGTGTATTTCACAGGATCAATTCTCATTCACAAGTTCGCTTGAATTCAAGACGAAGTTCAGCGTTCGACCTCGAGGCTGGCATTTCAAGAATACTGTGTAGATCGCGACGCCAGAAGCTCCGGTCTACCTCGCAAGCCACATCTTGATCGAACGCGTCACAAGGTCCGATGCATCTTGCTGAACGAAGTGCCCGGCACCGGGGATCGTCACCAGCGTCAGGTCTTTGTCGAGCCACTCCCAAGTATTGTTGAGCGCGCCCGCAAGCAGCGCTGTGTCATTGAGCCCGTGAATCATCAGCACCGGCATCTTGACCTTGATTACCGGCGAAGTATCTTCGGTGTACGGCTCGTGCGGATAGTTGCGCTTGTAGTAGTTGAGCATCGCCTCGAAGTCCGAGCGCTTGAACGCCTCGACATATTTCTTCCTGGCCTCGGTGTCCTTCACCCAGAAGCACAGTTGCTCGGCGGTCAACTTCGTGGCCGCGTCGGGCTGTTGGAAGTTGCGCGCGTACTGGCTGTTCTTCTGCTGTTGCGGATTGTGAGCAAGCTCCCGATTGAGACCGCGAGGATGAGGCAGATTGAGGATGATCAGCTTGTCAGTCATGTCCGGCAGCATCATTGCAAACGTCCAGGCGACTATGCCTCCCCAGTCATGCCCGACAATGATCGCCTTGTCGCGCTTAAGATGTTTGACCACCGCAGCCACGTCGCCGACGAGCAGGCGCATATCGTAGTTCTCAACACCCTTCGGCTTATCGCTCAGGTTATAGCCGCGCTGGTCGATCGCCACGACCTGATAGTCTTTTGACAACGCTTCCATCTGATCGCGCCAGGTGTACCAGTAATCGGGAAAGCCGTGGATCATGACAATGAGCGGCCCCTTTCCCAGACTCGCGTAATGAATCTTCACCCCGCCGGAGTCGGCATAACCATGCTCGACGCGCTTTTCGAGATCTGAATCGGCCCGCGCCGTTGTACTGATGCATGCCAGTGACACAAACAGACATAAAACTGTGAAGTTCTTTTTCATTAGATTCTCCTAGAGTTGATCACACGGTATGAATCATATTCGGATGGTTCCGGATTTCAAGCAACGTCCCTGAGCCAATGCCCTGTCCACTTTCGCACCTTCCAATAAAACGCGGCTTCAGTGCACACGTCACTCCTGCTTCGAGCGTCTTGCGAGCATTCTCCTGCGCCAGGAACATACTCATAGCCGGCACTCTCGAACTGAGCTGAGCCCACGGGCGGGTTCCGGGAGCCTAGTCCCAATAATATGCATTACACAGGAAAAGACTTCCCGACACTCTCAAAGCGCGCATTGCTTACTTTCCCTTCAGTTTGAAGAAGAGACGTTACCGGTGGTTTTTATCGTAATGCATCCCAAGCAGGTCAAGCCCAAAATCCCCGTTGAAGTCTCGCCAGACGGAGTGAATGTGGTTGGCGTTGTTCTGAATGTTGTCGTATTCAATCAAGAAGGTTGATCCCTGAATCCGGTAGTAGTGGGCCTGTCCCTTTTCGAGTCCGCCCGCCCATGCGAAGAATATGTTCCCGAGCCCCGATGAGCGAACTCGGTCGAGCCGGGCAGCAGCAAGGTCAGGTGCGTGTCTCGAAGCATATTCTCGAAAGAGCTCCATGAGTATTTCTTGCTGCTTCTGACCGAGCCGGCTGGTCTGAAGCCCGGCCGGCTTGAGCGGCTCAGCCTTTCTCGCGTTGGTGGACAAAATATCGCTTGGCGCTTTGTCGCTTATAAGCGCCTGGGCGCGTTGTTTGTCGTCCAGCGATTTGATGAGCGCGCGCGCCAGATCTTCTTCGGCAGCCAGCGCTCGAAGTCCCTTACGCGGCCCGAGCAAAACCTCGGCGGGATTCGCGCCGAAAAAAGCAGGGGTCGATGCAATGTTCTTCCCTGCGACTATCGTGAAGTTGAGTGATATGTGATGGCCTTCGTCTCGCCAGCCCCACGGATTTCCAGAAGCGGCATCGCCGAACAGGCTGACATAGTAGAGCTCGGGGTCGCGGACTGTGGTGCCTCCAGACTCCATCTCGCGAAGAACCGCATCCAGACTCATGATGGTGGCGGCCTTGATAAAGCCCTGCTGGCCGAGCCCCGAGGCCAGCAGCGCATTTCCCAGCCGCTGCTGCGCCGCATCGAGTTCCTTGAATGGAATTCCCTTGCGCGGCCGGGGTATGAAATGCCAATCGAACCGTTGCTCGTCTTCCAGACTGAAGGCGGCCTTAGCGCGCTGCTCGGATGTGAGCGAATTGATGAATGCTTCGGCCGCACGCGCCATTGTTAAGCCCGACGCTGGATTGTCACGTGACATGATTGGCGGACTCTCTTTTGCAAGGTCTAAAGAAGTGAACAAGGGCAGGCTCATCATTCCAAGAGCTTGATGCAGGAACCTACGCCGTCCGGCGGGCGGTCCGTCTTCCGAGTGTTGATTCATCATTTCACCGTTTTCCAGTGTGCTCTTGTATTCTCCTTAGGTCTCTTTGTCAATATCGGAACTAATGAGAACTGAGATTTGTGTTGATTCCAAAGACGAGGAAGTCTACGCAGATCGTTTTTCGTCAGATGGGGTATTCATTCCTGGCAAGCAACCGGTTTATTGTTAGGTCGATTTCAGCGATGTTGAACGGCTTTGAGATGAGCGCGTCTACCACGCTTGTGTCACCGCTGGGCACCGCTAGCTCTGCGAAGCCGCCATAGCCGGTCAAAATCACGAGCTTTGTGTCGGGCCAGCGCCGGCGTGTTTCGCTGATGACCGTCCAACCGTCCGCCCCAGGCATCGAGAGGTCGGTGATCACCATATCGAAGCGAGTCCTCTCGACGGCTCTCAATCCCGCCAAGCCATCCTCTGCGGTCATCACTTTATGTCCACGGGCTCGAAGAAGATCCGAAAGCAGCACTCGAATTGGATCTTCATCATCCACCACCAAAACTGACGAAGACCGCACCGAAGCGTCGCCTTCTTCATACACTTGCGTTGCTTCTAGTTCGGGGGCCCGTCTTAGCCTTAACGTAAACGTCGAGCCCTGTCCTGGCTCGCTGGTGACGTGTATCTCGCCGCCATGACGCTCGACGATACCGTAGGTTGCCGCGAGACCCATCCCCTGCCCCTTGGCTCCCTTAGTGGTATAAAAGGGTTCAAAAATTCTTTGGCGAGTCTCGCCGGTCATCCCTGAGCCGGTATCAGCAAAGTCGATCAGGAGATTATCGCCCTCTACCACCGTAGTGATGGTCAGACGTCCGCCGCCGGGCATCGCCTCGATCGCATTGATGATTATGCTGACAAAAACTTCGCGCATCGCAGATTGGTCGCATAACGCTATCACTCCATCCTCAGGGCGGAAGATCACGTCATAAGCGATTCCGGCGGCACGAGCGTCATCGCGCCATCTGGAACGCGTCAGGTCCAGCGCGTCGCGGATAGTCTGATTCAAGTCGGCTGGTCCGGCTGCTTCATCCTTGCCCTGACGCGCAAAGTTCTGAATTCGCTGAACCATTTTTGCGGCGTCCAGTGCCGCTTTTTCAACCGTCTTCAGATGCCGATGAATCGTGGGATCGGTGATCTTATTGAGGACCAATTGAGTATACCCGAGCACCGCCGTGAGCGAATTGTTGAAATTATGCGCGACCCCCCAGGCAAGCTGCCCCAGCGCGCGCAACTTATCGCTTCGCATTGCTTGTTCCGCCTGCTGGCGCTCTTCGGTGACGTCTCGCATGATGCCGAGTACGGCCACTAAACTGCCCTCGGCGTAGATCGGAGAATTGGTCACCAGGATCCTGCGCGTTTCGCCGTCCGGCATTAGAAATCGAGCCTCGAACCTTTGAGCTTCACCGCTTGCCGCCAAATTGAACGCTTCACCTGCACGATCAAGATCGTCCGGGTGTATCGATTTCAAATGAGACTCGCCCTTTAAGAACTCCTTCTCGACCCCGAAGAGATCGGTTGCGCGAGTGTTCGCCCAAAGTAGTCCCCCTTCCAGACTCGCCGCATACATCGCATCGTAGGCAGCATCGACAGACCGCCTCAAGGTCGCACTCTGTATATCCGATTCACTCTGTGGTCGGCTTAGGGCGGTCAAATCGCGGACTATCTGCATCGCGCCGAGCCATTCGCCTTGAGCGTTGTGAATATCGTGTACCCAGGTTTGAATCTGGTCGCACGCGAAATCGTTCGCGTCCTCGTTTGGAGCTGCATCGGACGCCTCGAGCTGTTTGCAAAGCTCGCAAGACTCCGACCCTCCTTCCGGGTGGGCGATCTCGGTTAGAAGGCGGCCGGCAGCGAATAGCGGGGCGAGCCCGGTTATTTGATAGAAGGTTCGATTAGCGCGGACCAAGCGCCATTCGCGGTCCAGGATGAGCACTGGACCGGTCATTGGGTCGTCGGTCGGTTTACTACTATTTCTAAACAAGAGTGATGCGCGAGGATTTGAAAAAATGATTCGTGGGGGTTTCTGTACTTTACGAAGGTCAGTCTACGCGAGGAGGTGGTCTAAGTCAACGGACCATTTTGCGGATTACACCTGCGGTTGCGCCTCAGCGGAACAGAATAAGAGTTACATCTCCTCTCCTCCATCGTTTCTAACCTTTCAACTGAAAATAGTATTCCCTTTCGGTCTTGAGTGATGTTATAAGAGTACGGCCCGACAGCGCGCGGGTCTTTTTGAATGACCAGGTTGGTACGCGCGATCAGCTTTGAACGGGTCGGCGCTCATAACCGTCTTGTACCCGGCGTGAGAGTCGCCGGGTTGCCGCAAGCCGCTCCCCAGGGTTGGCTTCCTGCCTCCAATCGTCTCCTGCTAGTGACTCAACGTTGTGACCGATGACTCATAGCTACAGCTAGGAGAGAAGCACGGGCCGTTAGTCGAGAAACCAAGTCTAATAAAAAAAGAAGGTGCGACCAAGAGCGCGCCTCCTGTCAATAATGAGCGTAAGCTCGCCGTGACTTGCGCGGTTAGTGGGAGAATCATTCATGACCGAGATTGATTGGGCCGGACTCCTCGCCGAAGAAGACGTAGAAGGCCTGTGGAATGGGTTGTTCCAGTTGGTCTCGCGGCACCCGGCAGTGCGCCCTCTTCACTTCGCCACCGATGGAGCGGCCGTGTCGTCGCAGACCGAGATCAACGCCGACCTGGCTCAGGAGTTGTTCCTCGAGCTCTTCCAGAAGCAACGCTTCGATCACTACCTGAACAACCGCTACAAGAGCGTAGATATCGAGAACGAACTCGCGCGCATAGAAGTGCCCAATCTGGTCGGCGCGCGTTTGCGGAAACGTTATCCCGAATCGTTCCGAATGGCTCGCAGAGTCAGTTCCTTGCTCAAGACGAGTGAGCGCTTTCGGCGCTTCGGGGCGGATGCCGCACGGGATTCCGCGACCGATTGGTTACCTGTGAAGACATCGCCCCGCGCGCGCCCTCCGAAAAAAGCGAATCCGTCCGCTGAAGTTTCCGGGCGGGAAGCAGCGTATCGGGATGACGACGACGAGGTCGAAGCGCTCGAAGACTTGCAAGCAGACGAGCACCCTGCTGAAAAGGCAAATGGGAACGGAGCTGAACCACGCCCCCGGCGAATGGTCAATCAAGTTTTCGGGCTCTGCGAATGGCCGCGCTCAAAGCCGGTCGGCGATTCCGGTCACTTCACCGAATTGATCAAGGCGGTTCCCGTGAGAAGGCGGGACACTCGGCTAGTCGGGCGTTCGGGCACCTCGCAATTGATCCTATCGAATCCCGACCTGGAAAACTTGATTGTTGAGGTGCTCACCGTTATTGACTCGCCTGCCGATGTGCGTACAATTCGCCAACTCGTGCTATCCAAGATCCCGTTGCAGGACTACAACGTCGCCTCGCTCGACGAAGAGCTGTGTACCGGAGGCAATGGCGCCGCAATGCGCAGGGAAGCTCGCGATACAAGGGAAAATCCCGAAGACTCCCTGCTGCGTGGAGAACAAGACGGCCGAGTGGCGTTGATGGCCGATGAGTTCTTGACCTCGCTTCGCCGTGCGGTGAACAACAACGAGCGACGCTACACCCGGCTCCTATCGACACTCTGGCACTGTTATTACAATCCAGAGGGACCGTCACAGTTGGAGATTGCCAAACTGCTGGGTGTTTCCGATTCGCTGGTCAGTGACAACCGCCGGCTTATCGAGTACGAGTTGAAGAAACTCAAACTTTCGATGGATGAAGGCCCCATCTTCTCGGAGTCGCTACAGCGGCTCGTGGCTCAACAGGCGTAGGTCCCTCAAGCAAATTGGTGCAGTTTTCCATTTTCGATTGGCACTCTCACTCCTACCCGTTGTTCCGGGTTCGATTGAAAAGTTCTATGACTTGTCTGAGGGCCCGGCTCGTGACTCAAAACGCGATGGTCGACTCCCCAACTCCGTCATAGATTTAGTCACGAACCGACCCTTGGACAAAGGTTTAATTACACTCCGTTGTTCCCTAATTACACCACGTTGTTCCCTTCGGTCACTCCTTAAATTGAAACGTCCCATTGCGCGTGGTAGTCTCTTTGCAACCCAGTGACCGAGCCTTAGGGAGCTGAACAGAAGTGACAACCAGATACGCGATAGCTTTCATTTGCCTCGTCGCGGCGATCGTGCTCATCGGCCCCACCTTCGGCCAGCATGGCGATCAAGTAATCAAGCTCGAGACCGATCTGGTCACAATCGACGCGACGGTCACCGACAAGGATGGCAATTTCATACGCAAGCTCAACTCGGATGACTTCGTCGTGCTTGAAGACGGCCAGCCCCAGAAGCTTGATTTCTTCGAAGCCAACGAAGAGGCCGCATTGACCCGGTCGCTTGCGGTCATCTTTGCGCTCGACACCTCAGGGAGCATCAAACCGGAGGAAATAGCCAAGCAACGTGAGGCAACCGAGAGCTTTGTCAAATTGGTCCGGCCCGAATCGCTGTTTGCAATTATCGCTTTCAATAGCGAGGCACGAGTGCTGCAGGACTTCACCAGCGATCCAATCAAACTGAGCTTGGGCTTCTCACGCATCGGGAAAGTAGAAGGTTCCACGCGACTGTTCTCATCGATTGACCGGGCGGTCTCGATGCTCAAGCGCGCACCTCGTTTCCGTGCCGGACGCCGGCTGCGCCGGGTTGTCATTGTGATCACCGACGGCTTCGACAACGTAGATTCGACCGATCAGCAGGAGTTGATACGCCGGGCAAACGATGCAGAAGTAACGGTCTATTCGATCACTTTGCCTTCGTATATGCCCGGGCCGGGAACAGGCAGAATCATGACCCTCTTGGACGTCTCACGTATCGTTCCGTTGACCGGCGGATCGGACTTCTCCGCGGACAGCAAAGACTTCACTCCGGTTTTCAAGGCGATCGCCGAGGAGATCAGGTCCGGCTACACTCTTGCCTATTACCCGCCAGAGAAGAACCGCCGCGACGGCCGCACCCATCAAATCCGTGTCGAGGTTCGAAAGCCTGGCTCGATTGTGCGTCAGAGCCGCACTTGTTATCACGCGCCGAACGGCGAAAGGCGCACGTGAACAGTCAAGCGCCACGCCACCCTCGCGATTATCTTAGCGTCTTTGCGCGAAACCAGTCCTCGCAAATGAAGTCTTTGCGAAACGCAGCCCTGCGAACCGGGTCCCCGTTGCCTCACCAAAAAATCTAATCGAAACAATAGTCGTTGCCTCACGAAA
>CAZOOE010000091.1:0-15833 GCA_964581275.1 uncultured Clostridia bacterium | reverse complement strand
CGGAGCGACGATCGGCAACATGCCGATGGCCTTTTCCGGAACGCGCAGCTCCAGCTCAGGCACCATTGCCTCTTCGCGATTGATAGCTCTACTCATCTTTTGACCCTCCCGTAACAGACTGTACCAGCGAATTGAACCGGCCTTCGAAGGCAGGCCTGTTCCGGTTTGTGTTTCCGCCAAAGTAGATCTTTGAACCCCTATCGTTTGGTTCAATCACTGCCCAAACCCTTTGATGGGAGAAGAAGAAGACACCGCACAATGCCATAACCAACAGCATGAACCCCATGTAGACCGGTGTGCGACCTGGATCGTATTGAATGGTAAGGGTGTGGTTGAGCGATACCTTCTCAAAATCTTTCAGTATGACTTTGTTTCCGTTGACCAGGAGCGGGTTTGCTCCCCCTTCTTTTCCTACCTTCTCGTTTGCCTTCGTCAGATACTGGTCGGCAAGCTGAGGATTGAAGGCAAAGGACATCGCTCGTTTGCCGTCCGGTCCGGTTATCTCTAGCTGTGCGGCCGGATTGTTGTAGTCTCGCGACAACGTCGTCGGCCCCGAACTGTCAACATCAAAATCCGGATAGAAGTTCAAGTATCTGACCGTGCCGATCCCGTGAACATCCGCGGCACCATTGCGCTTTATTGTGACGGGCTGTAGCGCCGAATCGCCGCCGGCGGCTGGCTCGAAGCTGATCGTGATCTGTCGAGCATTGCCGACCGGTGTGAACGAGTTCTGAAAGAAGCGATAGCCCCGATAGTCGCCGACGTTGTTAAGATGAACGACCATATCCTCTTGATGATTGCGGTCTTTGTCGATGATTCTTATCGAGCTCAACCAATCGATTGTGTTTGAATTGTCAAGGCTTCCTTCCGGTCGGATCAGCTTTTGTTCCAAATCCGTGCATTCGATCTGAAACGGGAGAAGCGCCTTGGATTCTCGGCCGCCCTCCATCGTAATCTCACTGGTCGCGAATTCGTTTGACACCCGGCCCGGCTTGATCTCCATCGACCCCCCGACACCATAACGGCTCGTAAGGAATCCCCCGGTGAAGATCGTGATTAACGCTACGTGTACAACGTAAGCGCCCAGACGATTCCACACGCTGCGTTGAGCGAAAATCGTTAACCCATTTTTCTCTTCATTGATGCGAGCACGAAGTCCGTGTTTACGCCAGGCGGCGCGTACCTTCTCGGCCATACTCTTCGGATCGGCGTCCTCCACAGTCTGGGCGTTGAACATCTGCGCGGATATGAACTTCGGCGACGCGGTGAGTTTGGGCTTGCGAACGTATGACCAGGCTGCCGGAAACCGATCGATCGACGCAAGTATTATGTTCAAGCCGGTGATCGCCAGCAGCAGGGTGAAGTACCGCGATCTATAGATGTCGAAGAACCCGAGCGCTCCGTAGACCAGCTTCTGGGCAGGTTTGAGATTCGAGTAGTATTTCTGGAACCCGTCAACATTGACCTGCATCACCAGCATTCCGATCATGCAGCATAGGAGTAAAGTGCTCAGCATCACCAAGCCGAAGCGCACCGAGCTGAGTAAGCGCAGCACCTTGTCGAGCACGGAATCGCTGGTCTTGGAGCTGACGATGACCGCCGGCGTTGCGGCGGCCGGAGCTTCCGTAGTCGAAGCAAGTTCGGTTTCAGTTGTTTCCCTATTTAGATCCCGGTATGAATTGACCTGACACGCTCACAACAAAGGCGAATTCTAACACCTTCGCTTTTCCGCTGTCACCGAACCGCGACTCGATCGTCCCTCTTGGGCTCGGAGGGCCTGAGTTCAACCTGACTCGGCAGAGCTCGCGGATCCATCTCCAGCAGGTTGATCACCGTCGAAGCCACGTCTTCCGGCAAGAGCTTCCAGGTCTTTTGAGGATCCTGACCGCCGCCTCGCCCGAAGCTTGTATTCACTGATCCTGGCATCACATGGCTTACACGAATATGGTCATACCGCACTTCTTGCATCAGGGCATCGGAGAAGCCCACCAGACCGAACTTCGACGCGCAGTACGCCGCTGAACCCGCAGACGCATGCTTGCCGGCGAGACTTCCTATGTTGATGATGTAGCCCCCACGACCTTTCATCAAAGGCAAAGCCTCGTGACAGCAATAGAACACTCCTGAGAGATTCGTCTGGAGCGTTGCGTTCCATTCCTCGACAGGCATCTGATCGACATTGCCGTGCGAGCCGATGCCCGCGTTGTTAACCAGAATGTCCAGCGTTCCAAACGCCAGTCTTACAGTTGTGAAAAACGAGCGTACGTCATCGTAGCTCCTGACATCGCAGGCCCCGCCCCAAACGCGATTCCCGTGCTCGGACTTCAGAGAGACAACTGTTCGCTCCACATCCGCATTGTCCCTCGCGCAGAGAAAGACACACCCGCCGCGCTCCAATATGGCGCGCGCGACCGCAAGCCCAATCCCGCGTGTCGCCCCGGTTACGACTGCAGATTTACTTTCTACGTTGCTCACAGACGCTCCCTTACCTACCGCAGATCGTTATCTAACAAAGGAGTATCCGAGTCGGCGCGCGAGTCGATACACGAGAGGAATCGGCAGCCCGACCACGTTGTGGTAATTCCCGGCGATCTCATCGACGAACAGGCCCCCCAGTCCTTGAATCCCGTAGGCCCCGGCTTTATCCATCGGCTCGCCCGTGTTCACGTACCATTCTATCTCGCGGTCCGTGAGGTGGCCGAACTTAACAAGAGTCTTCTCGTAGTCTGCGACCTCGTGCCGCGTTTCGACGTCATAAAGCGCGACGCCGGTCATAACCGCGTGCCATCTTCCGGAGAGCTGTCTGAGGAGGTTTTGGGCATCTGCCTGACCTTGAGGTTTTCCAATCAGCCGGCCATCAAGCACGACTACCGTGTCAGCGCCGATGACTAGTCCGGTTTCACGTTGGCGCGCAACGGCAATAACTTTAGCCCTTGCAATGCGTGTGATATAATCGGGCGGTGCCTCATGAGAGTGAGGCCGCTCCTCGACGTAGCTGGGCGCAAGTTCGAACTCGACCCCGATTTGACTGAGCAGCTCGGCGCGGCGGGGGGACGCGGATGCTAGTATGATTTTGGGTTCTCTGGCCGACATTATTGATCGGTGCGCAAAGCGGCTCGAGACTAACGCTTCCAGAATTGGCTCAACGCCTGGCTCCGCGAGATACTGATTAATCTGGAGGTAGCTTTGCGGCGAAAACTCTCTTTGCTGGTGATGGTCACGTTTGTGGCCGTGCTCGCAGTAATCAACAATGCATGTTCTAGATCCAGTGGGCCAGATACCGATGACAAAGACGACAGCCTTAGTGTTGACCTGAACGATCCAAAAATCAAAGAGCGCCTAGGCGACGACGACGGATATGCGCTCGCAATAATGTACGGTGCCGATATTCACGGCAGCCTGGAGACCTGTGGCTGACCGAGCCACCCGATGGGTGGACTGGCACGGCGTGTCAGCTATATCAAAGCTTTCAAGCACAGATCAAATATGGAGGTCCCGGCCCTTCTAGTTGACGCGGGCAACTTGTTCACCGACGATCGGTTCACAGCTGCCCAATTACCCGCTGAGGTTATGACAAGAAACAAGTGGGTAGTCAAGGGATACGGAGACTATCATCACGACGCCGCGAACATCAGCTACGTCGATCTCCCATACATCGGCGAACTGCTGAAGAAAGACGGATACGACAAGCGAGTTGAGGACTACCCATTTATTCAACAGCTTGTGTCGGCCAACATTCATTCGATGGACGATCAGCACCGCGATCCCGTTTCGTACGTGATTCGCGAGGTTGCGCTCAAGCGAGGCGCCCCTGGTAAGAAACTGAGAATCGGTATCATTGGGTTCTCGGAAGCCAAGCCGAGTGGCCCCAATGAAAGAGCAACGGCTTATGCCGGTTTTCGAATTGATGATCCGTTTGAGGCCGCCAAGAAGATCCTGCCCGAACTAAAGCAGAAGACCGACTTCATTGTCGCGTTGGCTTATATGGAAATAGCTTCCGCGCAGCGGCTTGCCAGCGAGAATTCCGAGATTGATACGATCATCGGGGCACGGCAGACGAGCACCATGGATGAGCCTCAGCACTTCAATCGCGCGACGATCGTCTATGCATATAACCAGACTAAATATCTCGGAGAGCTTCGGGTTTATGTAAAAGAAGACGGGACCGCGGAGAACCAGCTCAACCGCTACGTGGCACTCGACTCAACCCTGCCCGACGACCCGTCCGCTCAAGAGGTGGTTACTGCGGCCCATACCGAATTCACCAATGAGCAGAACACGAGCGCGCAGGCAACGGCTGGTTCACCGAAGCCCACCGGACTGCTGGGAGGAGGAGACTCTCCCTACGTCGGCATCGAGACTTGTGCAGGTTGTCACGAGAAACAGCATCAAGTGTGGGCGAACAGCAGACACTCTCACGCGATGGCCACCCTTGAAAAGAGGAACCAACAATTCGACAACGAATGTGTGCGGTGTCACGTGGTGGGCTTTCAGAGGGGAGGCTTCCAATCACTCTACACGACACCCCAGTTCGCCAACGTCCAGTGCGAGGAATGTCACGGCCCGGGCCGCCAGCACGCCAGCAACCCGGGAAAGGGTTATGGGTTCATGGCCACGCCGGCGGGTTGCGTCCAGTGTCACAAGGAACCAAATGATCCGGATTTTGATTTCGCCGTTTACTGGCCCAAGATAAAACACTGAGCGTGAGTGGCTCCGTAGTCAGTCCACGGATTCGGTGCAGCGGATGGCTGCGGACCAGGATACAAACTCACATCCGATGCTGACCGACCTGTTGATGTTGGTGCCTCAGATGCTGCGCCACGCCGGAGATTCCGACGAGGCGCGCGAGCAGGCCGTGTTTGCCGCGTGGCTTGTAGCCGTCGGCGGTCCTATTCGCAAAGTCACCGCGCCGGTGCGGCTTGAAAGAAAGACGTTGATCGTCGCAGTGCCCGACGCGACCTGGCGGACTCAGTTGACCAGCATGCGCGGGCAGGCGCTGTTCAAGCTAAACTCTCTGCTGGGTGCCCCATTAGTCACTACTATCGAGTACATCGTCAACCCTAACCTGATCGCGCGCGAGAACGAGCCCCCCCAGGAAGTACGATTCACCGCCCCGGAAAAACAGGCGCTTCCGCTTCGCGAACACGCTGACCGGATCGGTGATCCGGATATCCGCGAGACGTTTTTGCGGGCCGCAGGAAAATGCCTCGAGAGAAGAACCAAATGACCGCGAGGGACCCTTCCGAAGTAGTGATAGAGATTATCGATCTGACGAAGGACTACGAAGTCGGCTTTCTGAAGAAGAAGAAAGTCCGAGCGCTCGATCGACTAGACCTCGAAGTGCGACGCGGCGAAATATTCGGGTTCCTGGGACCGAATGGAGCCGGTAAGACCACGACACTCAAGCTGCTGATGCGGCTCATCTATCCGACGCAAGGCGGCGCGCGAATATTGGGGCGTTCGGTCGATGACGCAGCAACGCGGGCACGAATTGGCTACCTACCAGAGAATCCGTATTTCTACGACTATCTTTCAGGTCGCGAGTTATTAGAGTACACGGCAGCGCTCTTCGGCGTTCCCGCTGAGCAGGCAAAGGCCAGAGGCAAAGAGTTGCTCGGGATGGTGGGGCTCGATTCGGACAGGGCAGATCGGCAGCTCAGAAAGTACTCCAAGGGCATGCTTCAGCGAATCGGAATCGCTCAGGCTCTGGTCAATGATCCCGAGATTGTTTTTATGGATGAACCTATGTCGGGCCTTGATCCAATTGGACGAAGAGAAGTGCGGGATCTGCTTCTGTCGCTTCGGGGTCAAGGCAAGACTGTTTTTTTCTCGTCGCACATCCTGTCGGACGTGGAAGCGATGTGCGATCGCGCTGCGATCCTCAGCCACGGAAAGCTCCTCCGCTGCGGCACGGTTAGCGAGCTTACCGGCATCGAGAATGCGGCCGTTGAAGTTGTCGCGCTGGGGATCGACTCTTCGGCGTTGGTCAAATTCTCACAAATCTTGCCGTCCTTGCTATCCGCTAACGCAACACCAAACGGCGTACACCTGGTTATCGGCGAGGAAAGCGAGATCCACGATACGCTCGCTCTGATACGCGAGTGCGGCGGGAAACTGGTGTCGGTCAATCCTCGGCGCGCTTCACTTGAAGATATCTTTGCCGACGCCGAATCCATAACATAGACTTTTAAGTCAGCGTACTCGCTCAGTCTTGGATTCGCTGCAATCTGACAATGCAGCACAGATGAGAAGTCTATGACTAGCTATTTTCTGTTGACTTCTTGGTGACGCGCCGCAAAACGCCATGAGTCGTTCTACCAACCGCCGTGTTCTCTTCCCGCCACGCACTCCGCGTCTGGTATTCGCGCTGGTGCTGCTTGCGTCATTCGCTGCGTCCAGTACTCTCTCGAGCCCGGTATCAGCGCCTCAATCAAATGATCTAAATGCGCTGATCGATGGGCTCCAACGCAAGTACTCGCGTATGCAAGGACTCGGAGCAGATTTCGTTCAGGTCTATTCCGGGGCCGACGGTCGCGTGATTCGCGAGGCGGGTCAACTCCTCTTGAAGCGTCCAGGCAAGGCACGTTGGGAATATGCGTCACCGGAGCGCAAGCTGTTCGTCTCCGACGGCAAGAACGTATCCTTTTATGTTTATGGAGAAAAGAATGCAACGGTCTCGCCGCTCAAGGAGACCGTCGACCCTCAAATTCCCTTTTTGTTCTTGCTTGGCAGAGGAAACCTGAGGCGCGATTTCGCTCGCATCGAGATCGCTTCCGGGGAGCCGGCATTAACCGCAGGTAATCAGGTGCTCCGGCTGTTCCCAAAGCGCGCCCCGGAAGAGTTCAAACAACTGCTGGTCGAAGTAGCCCCCGTTTCCTTTGATGTAAGACGCATGGTTATTTTTGAGCGCAGTGGAGCGAGAATGGACTTCTTGCTATCCAACCTTCGCGAGAACTACGTAGCGCCGGAAAACCAGTTCCAATTCGTGCCGCCTCCTGGGGTGATTCTAAAGCGTGCGGAATAAACGTTGTCACTTTACTTTCAATCCGTAGAGCTCGATCGTCATGTCGATGATCTCCGAAGGATCGGGTACGCGTTCCAAAGATACCTCGACTCTCATAGCTTGGTTTGGGCCGAGCGTATCCCTGCTGTTCGGTACGGGGGTGATGGTTTTCTCCCTAATCAACTGGCCCCCGGTCCCGATCACTGTCGCCTTGAGTTGAAGGCCGGTCAACACTTTGTCGCCGGCGTTCTGCACCTTGCACAGAATTAGCGCATACCTGCCGGTTATCCTCTCGCCGGTCTTCTTTTCGATATTGCTGATCAACACACTCGCAGCATTGGCATCGAACTCGTAAGAGCCGGCAACCGCGAACTCGGTCTGTTGTGGCCTCCGCGCGAATGATGTGACTATGATAATCAGAGCGACCACGGCCAGGATCGCCAGACCACTCAAAATCATGATTGTCCGCGACCGGTCCTTCTCCGACTTTATTGCGGGTTGTTCAAACATACGTTCCCAACGGTAGCATAAGCCTGGGACTGTCTGACTCACGCCCCTATCGTCATCCTCCCAATCAGCAGCGTCGGCGCGACAACATTTCCCCGAAAATCAAGGTCATTACCGATCATCTCGATTGAATTGAGCATCTCTTTCAAGTTGCCCGCAATGGTCACGCCCTGAACCGGAAACGTCAACTCGCCGTTCTCGATCCAGATTCCCCCCGCAGACCGCGAGTAGTCGCCGGTGACAATATTCACTCCAAACCCGAGCAGCTCTGTAATCAGAAGCCCCTTTGAGACTGATTTGATTATTTCATCCGGCGAGTGCTCACCCGCCTCAATATAAAGGTTTCCAGCCTCGACGCCCGGAGGTCCCGACAAGCCTCGCCCGGCATTGCCCGTCGAAGTGAGCCCAAGCTTGCGCGCGGTATAGCTGTTCAGAAGATAACTCTCGAGCACGCCCCCGCTAATCACAACCGTGCGACGAGTCGGCAGACCTTCGCCATCGAAAGGTCGTGAACCCAGTCCTCGAGGTATCAGTCCATCATCAATCACCGTCAGTCGCTCGTTAGCAATCTTTTCGCCGAGCTGCCCGACCAGAAAGCTGGCTTTCCGAAATATCGATTCACCGGAAGCGGCATTGAAGATATCCCCGAGGACGTCGCGGGCCATGTTGGGTTCAAGAACAACCGGCACCGCTTGCGTTGGCACCGATCTGCTGCCGAGCTTACGCAGCGTGCGCTTTGCCGCCATAACCCCGATCTGTTCGGGGTTATCCATCTCGGACAGCTTGCGGCGAATGTCATACCAGTAGTCGCGCTGCATCTTGCCGTCTTCAGCAGCGACCGGCACCGACGCCAGCGAGCACGATGTGGTCCGAAACTCACCGGCAAACCCCAGCGAGTTTGCCAGGATGACTGAGCCGTAGGATGAGTCGAATCCACCCCCATCAAAGTTTGATATCTGATCGCTGTATCCTTGTGCGGCGCGCTCGGCTCTCAGTGCCATCTCGATCTGATCCTCGGGTGAGAGGCTGACGATCGCTTCATCCCAAAGGTCCAGATCCGGAAATGACGTGGCAAGCTCTTGAGGGTTAGGCAGTCCGGCAGTATCATCCGGCGAAGTGAGCCGAGCAAGCTCGACGGCTTCGTCGGTTAACGACCTCACCGCATCGGGGGTGAAGTCCGAACCGGAAACCGAGGCTTGTCGTCCCTCAATAAGGACTCTCAGACCGAGCCCTTGATCGGTTGATTCTTGGAGCGTCTCGATGTCGCCAAGCCTGACTCCAACTGAGAATTCTGTCCGCTGCCTGATAATTACCTCGGCGGCGCTCGCTCCTCGCTTTACTGCACTCTCGGCGACGTCGGCGGCGAATTCTTTAGTCAGACTAAATCTCATTCAGAGTGGATGGCTTTTAACCCGATCTGTAATTCCAGCTCCCGGTGGTCGCACCCTAATCAGTTGACTGCGGCTAGTCGAGGCAAAGCTGGCAGCCCCCTAAGACGCGCCCGCTAGGTGCTCACCTGTTAATTCTGCGTTCCTCCGACGGTCATCTCGCTGACCTTGATCGTCGGGATGCCGACTCCAACAGGAACGTTCTGTCCGGCTTTGCCGCATACCCCAACGCCGGGATCAAGTTCCAGATCGTTACCGACGGCTGAGACGTGTTTTAACGCCTGCGGTCCGTTGCCGCGCAGTGTAGCGCCCTTAACCGGGGCGGTGACCTTCCCGTCTTCTATCAGGTAAGCCTCGGATGCACTGAATGCAAACTCCCCGCTGGTGATGTCAACCTGGCCGCCGCCAAACTGCACTGCATACAATCCACGCTTCACTGAACGGATAATGTCCTCTTTACTGTCCAGGCCCGCAAGCATGAACGTATTGGTCATTCGTGGCAGCGGCATGTGTTTGTAGCTTTGCCTTCGACCATTGCCGGTCCGCGTGGACTTCGTGAGACCGGCGTTCAGGTAGTCACTCATATAAGCCCTTAGGATGCCGTTCTCTATTAGCGTTGTACGGCTTGTCGGCTCACCTTCATCGTCGATGTTGAGTGATCCGCGGCGATCTGGAATCGTCCCGTCGTCGACTACGGTGCAAAGCTCGGAAGCAACCGGGTGGCCGATAAGACCGCAAAAAGCAGACGTCTGTCTTCGATTGAAGTCTGACTCGAGACCGTGGCCGACCGCTTCGTGAAGCAGTATTCCCGGCCAGCCAGGTCCCAATACAACCTCCATCGTTCCCGCGGGAGTCGCAATCGCATCCAGTTGAATAATCGCCTGACGCGCGGCTTCACGCCCGTATTGCTCGGGCGTCATCTCTCCATCGAAGAAATCTATCCCAACCCTCCCACCGCCTCCGGAACGGCCGACCTGAAGATTGCCGTCGTCATCCGCAATGCACGATATGCCGAACCGCGCCAACGGCTGCACATCACCGACCAGCCGGCCGTCGGACGACGCAATCATCACGAACTTCAGCTCGTCGTTGACCGATGACTGTACTTCTCGAATGCGAGGGTCGAAGCCACGAGCCGCCCTGTCACCCTGTTTGATGAGCTCGATTTTCCGCGACAGTTCGACCGATGATACTGGGTCCGAGACCGGATAAAGGTTCAACCCAGTGGGGGTCGCGTTTACTCCTTCGAGCGCTTTGGCGCCCCCGCTCCGGGCTATGTGGCTTGCGGCCTCGGCCGCGTGACGGATCGCGTCGAAGGCAATGTCGTCGGTGTATGCGTAGCCGGTCTTGTCGCCGATGATCACTCGCACCCCAACACCTTGGGCAATTGACCTGGCGGCCTGCTTGACGATCTGCTCCTCAATATTGACGGTATTGGAAACTCGATATTCGAAATACAAATCTGCGTAATCGCCGCCCCGGGCGAGGGCTGCGGCAAGGAGTTTGTCAATATCGCCGTTGGTAAGACCATAACGGTCGAAAAAAAAGGTGATAGCATCGGTGCTCATCTTGTCCTAGCTTTCGGGAAGGCGGATAACCTGTATCTTATTCCTTTGCTGCTCCGTAACAACCTGTCAGCTTGCGTCTAGAGATTTCCCACTCGCCAGCCGAGCGCTTCGCGTGTGCAACCAGTCCCTCACTTATCCCCAACGTGCAACGAAGCAACCCCGCCAAAGAGATTGTAGTATTTGACATCCGAAAAACCAACTGCCTGCATGAGCGCGGCCAACTCCTTCTGATCGGGAAATGCCTGCACCGAATCTGGAAGATATTGATAGGCGAAGCTTGATCCCGAAACGGCGTTGCCGATGCGAGGAAGCAGCCGGGTGAAATAAAAGTGGAACAGATGTCGGAAAATCGGAAGCTGCGGCCGCGAGAATTCGAGCACTACGCAGCGGCCCTCCCGTTTGAGTACACGATGGATCTCGCGCAGTCCCTCCGCAGTGCCGTCCACGTTTCTCAACCCGAACGCCACAGTCACGACGTCGAATGCAGAATCGGCAACTGGCACGTTCAGCGCGTCCCCTTCAATAAGCTCGATTGGAAGCCTCGCCCCGCGCACCTTCTTGATCCCTAACTCCAGCATAGGATGGCAGAAGTCCACTCCGATTGTCGGTGCCAGCACGCCCAGCTCTAACGACAGTTCGGCTGTTCCGCAGCAGAGGTCGAGCGCCACAGCACCGGCCCGCGTTAACCGATCTGCCACCAGCTTGATAACAAGTCTCCGCCAGCGCCTGTCGATGTTCAGCGACAAAAGGTGGTTGAGAAAGTCATAACGCGGCGCTATGTCCGCAAACATCGAACGCACTTGCGCGGCCTTTGTGCTCCGGCCAAGATTCCTTGCGTGTGTTTCCATTGATATAAAAGATGCAGTCGCGCGAGAGGAGGTTCTTATTTGACTACTGCCACCGCGCCGATCTTCTTCATTGGGGTCTCGAATCGACTTGCGGGGCCGGCCACCACTATGACAACTGATTTGGGCTTCAAGTAATTCTGGGCCGCGCGCAGGACGTCGGCAGGTGTGATCGCATTGACCCTATCGGCAAAGTTGACAACGTAGTCCCGCCCCAGCCCGAATGTTTCAATGTCGAGCACTACCTCCGCCGCGCCCGCGGTGGTCTTGAGACGATCACCCATCGCTGCGATCAGCCTGGCCTTAGCCGATTCGACTCGGTCAATTGCCGGAGGATTAGCCTGCATCCCGGTCATCATATCCAGAAGCACATCCAGATCGCCCGGAAGGTCACCCGGCGCCGACCTTATGCTCACAATCAAGGGTCCGGCGAGCAGTCGCGGTTCCAGATCGGTTTCGATCTTAGTTCCGTCGTGTACCGAGGTGACCTTCGACACCTGCTGCCCAAGCACATCAACCATTATCACTGCCGCGAAGTAATCGTCCGCTCTCCTCGATACCCCAATCTGCGCGAGCGCCGCGCATGCCTGCTGTTCATCGCCTCGATCGAGCAAAAGGACTCGTCGACCTGTTGGTGGTTCCACCGATTTAAAAGTAGGTGGAATCTTCTCGCCTTTCTTCCAGGCGCCGAGTTTCGATCTGGCCAACCTTGTCACCTGCTCGGCCGTCGCGTCGCCGGTTACCGTCAACTCCGAGTTATTCGCGATATAGAATCGATTGTGAAAGTAAACCAGGTCCTGGCGAGTTATGGATCCAACCGATTCCGAAGTTCCATGCACTGGTCGGCCAAACGGGTGCGAGCCGAAGACTCCGTCAAGAGCTTTGCGGCGCACGATCATTGAATCATCCTGTGCTTCCTTGTTCAGAGCAGCGACGCGCGCTGCCTTGAGCCCATCCACTTCTTTTTGATCGAATGATGGACTGATCACCAGCTTTCCGAGCAGATCGAAGATCGCCTCGAGCGTGTCGGCTGGGCCACCGACTACGATGTCGGTCGAGTCCCATCCGGTGGTGACGCTCACCGTCAAACCCAACTGTTCGACGGTGTCAGCCAAATTCTGTGCACTAAGTCCGCCGCAGCCTTTCAGCAACGTTCCAGCGGTGAGGTCCGCGAGCCCAGCCTTTCCTGCGAGATCAAACAATTCACCGCTGTTGATTCTAAGGTGAGCTGAAACGGTGCCAGTGCCCCGCTGCTCGAGGGCAATCAGGTGAAGGCCGTTTAAGAGCGAGTCCCGTTTCACGATCGGCAGCACGAACGCGGAGGCTTGAAGGCGGCCGCTGCTACGACCGAGGGCAGAGTACCGGACGTCAAAACTGAGCCACAGAGACACCAAAAATACGCTCGAAATCGTGGCCCACTTCTTCACTCCCAATGATTCCTCCACTGTTCTCGAATTTGCATCGAGTGTAGCGATGAAGTCTAGAGCCCGTCAACTGTCCGTGCTATACTGGGCCCGTTGCCCCTGCCACGTAACCGCTTTCGGGGATTGGTCATCTGAACGAGCAGCTACTGCTGCGCCGCGGTCGGTTGAAACCCCGCCTCACCATTGGGGAGAGCTGACATTAATGTATTGCCCGACCTGCTCGACACATTCAAGCGACGGCACAAAATTCTGCAAGTCGTGTGGCATGAACTTGAGCGTTGTAACACAGGCGCTCAACGGCGGCGTAGTCGTCGCCGACCCGATGCGCGACCGCGAATTCAAGCGTGCACGTAAGCAAATAAGCGACGGCATACACGGGTCGGCAGTCGGCGCAGCCCTGCTACTCGCCGCCTCGCTTCCCTATTTTCTCATCCCCAGGACTCCCTGGGTATACACAGCTTCGTTGTTGCTCGCGCTCGGGGGCATCGTCAAACTCTTCCGTGGTGTTGGCAGCATTATCGACGCCAAGGTTGGTCCGAAGCTGGTCGATCCGACCCTTCAGCCACGGGCCACGGGTGGATTGAATAATGGACAGTCGTTGGCGGTCAATATTCGGCCGAGCCAGCGTTTGGTCGGCGCCCAACCGGCTCATACCAGAGCTATTGAAGGCGAAGCTCGCCCCTCGGCGCTGCCATCAGAGGCTCCCGCGGAGAACCTTGGGCGGCCGATGACCGGGCGAATAAATCGCGAGCACTCCAGCCCGCTCAGGGGGTTCGATAAGGAACACGACCTGATGTCGAAGCTTAGAAACTGAGGGTTCGTCGGTTGCCCGGGAACACTTGTCAGCGGTCACTCGGAAATTTGATCGTCGCTGCCTTTGCGGAGTAGCTAGACAAGACCACTGACTACTACCTTACTTAGACTTTATCTCCGTCCACAGCCTGTCATAGAGACTCACCACCTGCCCAATCTCTCGGATGAACTCACAGCGAGCGATCGCATCACGAGGCGGATAACCTGCTTCGTTGGTCAGAAGGTTGGGACGAATTAGTGGGCGTGCAGCGAGGCTGACCGAAGAATAGCCCGTTTCGTTGGCGATATGAGCGGCGACCCTTGCTTCGAGCACAAAGTTGATGAACTCGTGAGCCAATTCCTTGTTAGGCGAATTCCGAGGTATGCACATGTTGTCAACGAAGATTGTGCAGCCCTCCTTTGGGATAACATATCCGATCCTTGGGTTGTCCGAAATCGCCTTTGCGATCTGTCCGCTATATGACTGCGCTATCCACGCATCGCCAGACAGCAACATCTGGTCAAAACCGCCGCTGTCGTAGGCCTTTACAAGAGCTTTCTGCTCTATCAGCAAAGCGGCGGCTGCCTGAATGTCACTCGAGTCAGTGCTGTTCTCGGACTTTCCGAGAAGCTTAAGCGCGGCACCGAACACTTCGCGGACATCGTCAAGCATCGCAATGCGGTCCTTGTAGCGCCGGTCCCACAACACTGCCCAGCTATCGATGGGCTCACTGACCTTGTCTTTTCGATATGCTATGCCAGTAGTGCCCCACATGTAGGGGATCGAGTGCCCATTGGTTGGATCATAGGGCAGCCCCGCGAACTGTGGGTCCAGGTTAGAGATGTTCGTGATCGAGTCTCGATTCAACTCATACAGCAGACCCTGCTCACGCAGCACCGTGACCATGTAGTCACTGGGCACAATGATGTCGTAGCTCACACCCCCGGATTGGAGCTTTGCCAGCAGCGCTTCGTTCGAGTCGTACAACTCGACATTTAGGTTCGCGTCGTACCGGTGCTCGAACTCAGCGATGACGCTCTCAGGAAGATAGTTTGACCAAATGAAGACGTTAAGCTGGCCGCCCCTCGCGGCCTGCCTGTGGCCTCCGATTGCGAAGACGAACAGCAGCGCGAGCCCCGATATCGCCAACCCCGTCGTCCAACGCGAGCCGCGGCCCGACGAGAAACGTTCGGACACCAGGACCAGAACCACCGTTACGGTTAGCAGCACTGTAGAAATAGCATTTATCTCAGGTGTCACGCCGGTCTTCACCATCGAGTAGATCTTCAGCGGCAGCGTTGCGCTCCCGGGACCAGCCACGAAGCTCGTGATCACGTAGTCATCTAGAGATAGCGTGAACACCAGCAGCGCCGCCGAAATCATAGCGGGAAGAATCAGCGGCAGCGTGACCCTTAGAAACGCTTGCCACCGTGTAGCTCCCAAGTCAAGCGCAGCCTCTTCGAACGCCGGATCAAGGTTGACGAGCTTTGCTCTTACAATGAATACGACATAGGAAATTGAAAACGCGACGTGCGCGGCAACGATCGTGCTGAGGCCGAATGCGACGCCCAGCATCCCAAAAAGCCCGGCTGTCGCAAACCCGATGACGATCTCCGGAATGATGACCGGTAGGAAGATCAGTCCCTCAGTGGCGCGTTTGAACCTGGTCCGATACCTCGCGAGCGAAACGGCGGCGGCGGTCCCGATCATCGTCGCAAAGGCGGTAGTGATGAAGCCGACGAACAGACTCACCCGCAACGAAGCGATCAACTCAGCATCTCGAAACGCGAGTGTGTACCAATGCCAGGTGAACCCACGCCAGATAGTGCTGAACCGTGAGCTGTTGAATGAGAGAACTGCGAGTACAACGATAGGCGCATAGAGAAAACTGTAGACGAGAACCGCAAACAGACCTAGGGTCGAGGGCAAACCTCGCTGAGTTCTTGCTGGCACGCGGATGAATATGTTTGATCGAGGTATTCCAGTCAAGGTCGTTTGGTTCGTTGGCCGTCAGTTCCGCGCTCGGCAATGCTTCCTTCACCTTGCAATACAGCAAAAGCTGCCACTTACGTTTGGCGGATGCGTTGTTTGACACACTCCGAATGCGCAATCTAGAATTGAACCCGCAGGGAACAACCAAGGAGAACGAGGATTGACGATACCTGTTGGGTTCGCACTCTCTTTGATCCAGTCCACTCAAACTCAAACCAGCACCTTCTTCGAACTTCTTTTGCGAGCCAGCCCCATTGCAAAGGGCGTATTGATTCTGTTGCTGGTCTTCTCTATCTATTCGTGGGCCATAATT
>CAZOOE010000090.1:15424-15878 GCA_964581275.1 uncultured Clostridia bacterium | reverse complement strand
ACACAAAACGGAGTCGCATTGCTCGGAGGCCACAGCGTCGACAATCAGCAGATAATGTTCGGCTATTCGGTGACTGGCGTGATAGATCCGAACAAGGTCGCGACCAACGCCGGAGCCCGTCCGGGCGATGTCCTGATCTTGACCAAACCAATCGGAACCGGGGTCATCTCAACCGGAATCAAGTTTGCCAAGACCCCGACCGAAGTCGCGGCGGCCTCGCTTGAAACGATGTTGACCTCCGGAAGGGCCGCGGCTGACATTATGCGCGAATTCGCCGTCAAAGGGGCAACTGACGTAACCGGCTTTGCGCTGCTCGGACATGCGTGGGAGCTTGCGCGGGCAAGTCAGGTCACGATTGAGATCAACTCGGCACGCGTGCCTCTATTACCCGGCGCCCTCGGACCTGCCGAGGCCGGCCCGTTGACGGGTGCTGACACGCCCAAACGGGATTACC
>CAZOOE010000090.1:0-15414 GCA_964581275.1 uncultured Clostridia bacterium | reverse complement strand
GGCGCGTGCATGCCACTGGACAGGAGGTGATCGTTCCAATCTCGGTTACGACGTGGAGGGTAGTAAGATCGCCAAATGCCTGAGCAAAGCAGTGGGTAACCTGCTCGATGATCCACAGACTGCTGGAGGCGTTCTGATAGCTGCTCCGGCTCAGCGTGCTGATGCGCTGTTTGCCAGAATACGCGAAACGTATCCTGTTTCTGAAAACATCGGCCGAGTGCTTGAACGGGGTGCTCATTCGCTGATTGTCAACTGATCAACGGTTCATCGAGATCCTCGTTGTGAATCAGCAAGAAGCTGGTGTCCTCGTTCGAGTTGGAGCTCAAACATGACAGATGCAAAACAATACGACGCGGTTGTGATTGGTTCCGGTCAGGGAGGCACGCCTCTCTCGAAGGCTCTGGCAAAAGCGGGATGGAAGACCGCCCTGATCGAGCGAGAATACATTGGAGGAACTTGTATCAACGTCGGATGCACGCCGACCAAGACCATGTTCAACAGCGCGCGAGTAGCCTATCTCGCACGGCGATCTGCGGATTACGGGGTGCACTCTGGCGCGGTTGCGGTGAACATCAGCGAAGTCCGAGCTCGCAAGCAGAAGGTCGTCAATAGCTTTCGCGACGGAGGGCTCCGAGGAATTGAGAAGACTGCCGGCCTCGATCTGTTGACCGGCGAAGCCCGCTTCACCGCTCCGAGTTCGCTCGAAGTTCGTATGAACAATGGCGGCAAAGAATTACTAAACGCTGGTAAGATCTTCATAAACACAGGCGGTCGGCCGTCGAGACCTGAGATCGAGGGGCTTGGCAGCGTCCCTTATCTCGATTCGAGTTCGATAATGGAACTTGATCAGCTGCCGGAGCATCTGCTGGTGATTGGCGGCGGATACATCGGCCTGGAATTCGGCCAGATGTTTCGTCGCTTTGGCAGCCAGGTAACGATTGTACATCGGGGCGACTGGCTTCTTGCGCGCGAGGACCAGGACGTCGCGGATGAGATAGCGCGTATCTTTCGCGAGGATGGAATAGCGCTGTTATTGAACTCTGAGGTTGCTCGTGTGAACAGCGTCGATGGCTTCACGCGACTCACGGTGCGGACACCGCAGGGTGAGCAGACTGTTTCCGGTTCGCACTTACTGGTTGCCGTCGGGCGAACGCCCAACACTGAACGGCTCAACCTTGAAGCGGCCGGAGTCGAGACCGATCAGCGCGGGTTCGTAAAGGTCAACGCGCGGCTCGAGAGCAACGTGCCGGGTATCTACGCGCTTGGCGATGTGAATGGGGGCCCGCAGTTTACTCACATCTCGTACGACGACTTTAGAATAATCCGCACGAGCCTGATCGAAGGTGGCGAAGCGACACCGAAAGAACGGCTCGTGCCTTACACCGTGTTTATCGATCCGCAACTTGGGCGCGTCGGGTTGAGCGAGACCGAGGCTCGCGACCGCGGCCTGAACATTCGAGTTGCCAGACTACCGATGACTTCAGTGGCTCGTGCGATAGAGATGAGTGAGACTCGCGGCTTCATTAAGGCGGTGGTTGACGCGGACACCAATCAGATCCTAGGGTTTACGGTGTTGGGAGTCGAAGGCGGCGAGTTGATGGCGATGGCTGAAATAGCGATGATGGGCCGAGTGCCGTACACCGTGTTGAAGGAAGCGATCTTCGCTCATCCGACTATGGCCGAGTCGCTAAACAATTTGTTTATGACAATGGACGCGTGAGCTGATCTTGCGGCTCGCGGACTCTTCGAGTCAGAAAACCTGGGCAGACCGCGGATCGCACGCAGGAACACTTTAAAAATCTCACCAAGCGGAAGGTCAAACATGCAAGCAAAGACGGACAGGCTGAAACCGGCAATGAGCGTAAGCGACATGATCGATCTGTTTGAGAACGTTCGTTCCCGCACGATGCGAATAGTCGAGCCGCTGGAGATCGAAGATTATGTAGTTCAGACCGCGCCGTACATGAGCCCGCCTCGGTGGCACATCGGGCACACCTCGTGGTTCTTTGAGCTATTGCTGAAGGATCACCTCCCAGGCTACGAAATCTACAATGAGGAGTATCTGTTCTATTTCAACTCATATTACGAGCGCTTTGGCACTCGGATAGAACGGGACAAGCGCGGCACGCGTTCGCGCCCGACCGTTAAGGACACCGTTGCTTACAGACGCCGGATCGATGAAGCGATGCTCGATCTTCTCGCCGGTGCTCAAGGCAGTCCCGAACCAGAAGCGCTTCTTTTGCTCGTGAGGTTAGGCCTTGAGCACGAGATGCAGCATCAGGAGCTTTTGGTGTATGACATCAAGAATCTGCTTTGCGATCTCTATAAGCCTGCATCGCGAGGCGCGCTCCCATTGCGTGAGAAAGTGAGCGGCATGACAGAGGTCGAAGGCGGTCTGTTCTTGCTCGGGCATTCGGGCGAAGATTTTGGCTTTGACAACGAAAAGCCCGCGCACCGGGTGTTTGTTCAGGATTTTGCGATCGATCGTGTACAGGTCAGCAACGGCGAGTATCTGGAATTCATCCGCGACAATGGTTATACGGATTTTCGCTGGTGGTTTTCCGAAGCTTGGGCCTGCATCCACAGTGAAGGCTGGCAAGCGCCCTTGTACTGGGAGCTGCACGGCGGCGAGTGGATGATCAGGGACTTCTCGGGCCTTCACAAGGCCGAAGATAAGGTCGATGAACCGGTGACTCACGTCAGTTTCTATGAGGCCTCGGCGTTTGCAAAGTGGGCCGGCAAGCGCCTGCCAACCGAAGCCGAATGGGAGAAGGCCGCTCGAGTTCCGCCAAAGCAAACAACACAGTTGGGTTTCCCGTGGGGTGATGACGGTCCGTCAATCTCCCGGGCGAATCTATTTGAGAACGAGCTGTGGGGGGTCTCTCCGATAGGTTCGTTCCCGGCCGGCCGAAGCGAGCACGGTTGCTATCAGATGATCGGTGATGTCTGGGAGTGGACTTCGTCTGACTACGTTCCATATCCCGGATTCACTTCGGAGTTCGATGAATACAATGACAAATGGTTCGTAGGACAGAAAGTGCTCCGAGGCGGTTCGTACGCAACGCCACAATATCACCTTCGCTCGACATATAGGAACTTCTTTCATCCAAACGAGCGTTGGATGATATCGGGTTTTCGCTGCGCTAAGACAATCTGAAAGAACGGGATCGCCACGGGTCTATATCGGTGCTTTGGGGGTTGATCGGAGAGTTGGACAGCGTGCGCAACCTGTCAGGTGGGGTGTGACGGGTCAGGCGGACGCATTGACAACAAAATGTTGCGCTCAGTAGAATTTGACACTCACGGGCCGTTAGCTCAGTTGGTAGAGCAGCTGACTCTTAATCAGCGGGTCGGAGGTTCGAGCCCTCCACGGCTCATCAATAAAATCAGAAGGTTAGGGCCACCAGCTCGGTGGCTCTAACATCTTAGGGACACTTTCACGGACACATTGGTTTGGCAATGACCTCAGAATTCTAGTTCTCGCGCTTGTGGACTATGGGCAAAGCACGGACAGGAACATGCAAAATATGCGGCCGATCACGCAAGCTGACGAAAGAACATTTTCCGCCGCAGGCGGCGTTCAACAGCGGCGAGTACAAGGTTCGCACCGTCAATCAGTATAGGACCAAGGAAATCATCGTTTGGCAGGAGCAGACAAGGCAAGGCGGGAATTTTGAGTACGTCTTGTGCGAGACCTGTAATAACGAGACCGGTCACCGCTACGGAGGCGAGTACGTTAAGTTAGCCCATGCGTGCAGTCCCTATGCGCAAGGCAAATATGTTGGCCATCAGGTAGAGATCAACGTGGACATCCACCCTTTACGCGTTGTAAAACAGGTAGTAGCTTGTATCTGCGTCGCGTCACAATTTGATCCAGCTCGGGAAGGTCTACGGAGGCTCGGCTCTCCATCCGCACTAGCTGACGCGCCACCCATGACGTTTGATGTTACCAAGGCCGCCGCTGCAATGCCTGGTCTTCGCCAATTCGTTCTAGACCGAGATGCCAGAGGTCTACCTGACGGTGTGAAGGTCTTTATGTATTTGCCAGCTGAGCGTGCTGGCCGTACGAGCGGTATCGCGGAAGTCGGAAGTAGAAGTACTGGTCGCGTAGCGTTGCTCTCCGAGTTTGCGTGGTGGCCACTGGGCTGGGTGATACTGTTCGACGGCGAGTTGCCTGAGCATCTAACTGAGACCACTTCGTGGGCTCGCTATGAATATAACGCAGAGACTAGACTGGCGCTTCAGGTGCCCGTTAATAATATTATCGCTCCGTATCCTCTCGACTTCAGGGCTGCGACGCAAATCGCTGCGGCGCGAAGAAAGAATGAACCTGCGACCATTGAATAGTAAACGTCCCCCATTTGAAAACCTGGCACAGAGCTCACGCAGTTAATTTCGTACTCTGCTATTCAGCCGAGCATCGTCGGTGCAACCGCGGTGATGAGCACCGTGAGACTGCTGGGTGAATTACCTGAACCAAGCACCGCTGTATGGCTTCTACCTAAGTCCATTGCGCCAACTGAGGAAGAGATAACAGTCCGTGTTGGCGTCAGACTTCCAGATCGAAAAGTGTGAGCGCGGTGGCCACTTCTCCAGTTGGACCAATGATATTGATAGCTAACTCGACGGAGCCATCGGTTTCGCGGCGAAACTGGATATTAAAGAGTTCGGTCCATCTTCTGTTAGTGAATGCAATATAAAGGGAATTGTAGGAGCTCAGATCAACCCCATCTGGCATGCCCATCTTTCGCGTCGTGTTAGTGGTAGTCCTTGTATGTTTCGCCATTCGCATCCTCCTGGTCTAGTGCATATTGTTGTGTAGGCCAGGATCCGTGAATCGGAAAGCGTCAGTCGGTTTCTGCCCGATCTACGCTGACTGTAGACTCGGTCGCCGATCTTCAAGTCTGACTAGTCCTGCGTCAGCGTTCTTTCCTCTCCGTCATATTAAAGACGGTGAAGGACCGTGCGGTTTTCCCTCTCTTCAAAGAATTCTTATTCTTTTGTCCTAGCGCGCTCCAAACTATCGCCCAAGGCGTCGTCGTGTTTGAATCGAGCTACGAAGCTATCTGAATGCGGCCTGGACGGCCCAAGGTAGACGCTCGCAGTATTAGGGTTGGAGGGTGCTGGTTTAGTTGGACAAGTGAATCGTCAAAAAATATTTTCTCCCGAGTGGAAGAATCGTGGCTCGTCACCGTCTTTAATACACGTGAGCGGCAAATCCGCCGAGAACTTGATAAAGTTTACAGTGATATGAAACGGCTCGGTCGAACCCTAGCAGTACTAATCCTTGGCGGGAATTGCGTTCTCGGTCAAGGTATCAAGAATGATGAGATCGTTCCCGGCGATAATCTCATAGCCGATGGAATTCCGAAGATACCAGCCTCGCTTGCACAAACAGTCAATCGATACACAAACTTTCGCTATGCATCGCTCCTTAGTTGGCATCCCTTAAAACGAGAGATGTTGATCAGCACTCAGTTCGGAGACACGCCGCAAGTTCACGAAGTGAAGTTCCCTGGCGGGGCGCGCACTCAGCTTACCTTTTTCACCGATCCAGTCTTTAGCGCCGCCTTTGAGCCGAAGAAGGGAGACTACTTCGTTTTTAGCAAAGATACTAACGGCGACGAGTTCTATCAGTTGAACCGCTTTGATATCGCAACCGGCGACGTTACCGCCCTGACGGACGGCAAGGCGAGGAATGAATCGCCACTCTGGTCACACTCGGGTGAGTGGCTCGTTTATGGATCTACGCGGCGGAATGGAAAAGACATGGACTTGTATGTCATCAACCCGCTGGACCGTAAGAGTGACCGGATGGTCGCGCAACTGGATGGGGGATTCTGGATACCTTATGACTGGTCACCTGACGATCGTCGGGTGTTGGTCTACGAGTATATTTCTGCCAATGAAAATAATCTCTGGGTGTTCGATGTGGCGACCGGGAGCAAGAAGCTCATAACACCCAAGAGGGCAAATATAGAGACTGCTTATTGGTTTGGACAGTTCAGTAAGGATGGCAAGGGAGTTTACGTCACTACTGATCGGGATTCTGAATATCAACAAGTTGGATATATTGATCTTGCGAGCGGCCAGTATAAACCGCTTACTGAGAGCATAAAGGCGGATGTGGATGAGTTTGACCTGTCCCCCAATGGAAAGACTTTGCATTCGTCACTAACGAAGATGGTATAGGTCGTCTACACCTTCTCGATATCGGAACGTGTAAAGAAAAGCCGACACCGCAACTTCCAGTTGGCATTGTTGCCGGGTTGAAGTGGCATTTAAATGGTCGCGACCTCGGATTCGTTTTTACTTCTCCTCGCCATCCAACCGATGTCTATACATACGACACCCAGGTCGGAAAGCTAGATCAATGGACCTTCAGTGAGACTGGTGGAATTAACGCGGAGAGCTTGGCAGACGCGGAGCTCATTCGCTGGAAAAGCTTCGATGGAAGAATGATTTCGGGCTTCCTTTACCGACCGCCGGCGAAGTTTAAGGGAAAGCGACCGGTGATCATCGGTCTTCACGGTGGGCCGCAAACGCAAACGCGTCCCAGCTTCGGCGGACGGATACACTACTATATCAATGAGCTAGGCGCTGCGATCATTTACCCGAATGTTCGCGGCTCCTCCGGTTACGGTAAGACATTTCTACGGCTCGACAATGGCTTTCAACGCGAGGATGCCCACAAAGATATCGGTGCCCTTCTAGATTGGATCAAGACGCAGCCAACGCTCGATGCTGATCGGGTGATGGTTTACGGTGAAAGTTACGGCGGTTACTTAGCACTTGCGGTCGCCGCGACCTACGGCGAACGCATTCGTGCCGCGTCTTCAAGTGCTGGTCCTTCAAACCTCGTAACATATTTGCAAAACTCCGATCAGTGGGTCAGAGAACTTCAGCGCGTTGAATTCGGGGATGAAAGAGATCCCAAGATGCGCGCGTTCTTGAATAGAATCGCTCCCCTCAACAATGTTCGGAAGATTAAAGCACCGCTCTTCATTGTGCAGGGTAAGAATGACACTCTAGTTCCGCCGACCGAATCGGAACAGTTGGTCAACGCTGTTAGAAGAAACGGAACGCCAGTCTGGTATTTGGTGGCAAAGGATGAGGGGCACGGCTTCACCAGAAGAACGAACCGAGACTTCCAGTTCTACTCAGCAGTCCTTTTTGTAAAAGAATATCTGCTCAAATGATGTCCTCACCAAGCCTCATGGGCAGATCGGCCATCAAATAACGGGCACTGTTTGATGCCCGCTTCATCTTGCCTCATTAACTCGCTAGCTCAACGGTGGGATGGTTGTTAAACGCTCTATCGCCGTATTCATACTACGGCGCATCGGAGGATTTCTGATGAAACTCAACAAGTACCGCCGAGTGCTTGTTTCTCTTTCTCTGGTGTTTTTTCTCGGTTTCGGCTGGCTGGATTCGTTGAGGCAGATCTTTGATTACCTGTTTCTTACGAGCGCTCCCGCCGTAACAGAGCAAGCTGGAAAAGAGGGCACGCAAGCACCGGCATCATCCGATCAAACGCAACCGAGAAGCCTGGACGCAGGAGCCCCACAGTGTCCGGGATGTCCTCGGCCAAGGCCTCCCGGATTGCCTCCGCCTCCGCCGCCTCCTTTGTAATCGAACAAAGGGCGAATCGCGATGAGCGGAACAGACGTGAGTACGTCGCTTTTTTCAACAGACCAATCCTCTGATTGCGCCGGTGTGAACCAATATGCCGGCCAGAGGATTGGTCTTTTCTCTACTGGTAGGAGTCTGCTCCAGGGACCCCAATCTTTCTTGCGTCACACGCTATTATGTCTCGCGCTAATGCCCGTGATCTCGTTCGGCCAGGCGACTAGGCCTTTGACAGCTCAAAATGAGGAATCCCTGTTAAAGGCACTACTGGTAGTGAAATCAGAGGACGAGGCGAAACTATTGCTGAGGTCAAATAGACAGCTCGTAACCGACGATCTCTGGAAGAGATTGAAAGAAGAGCTAACGAAGGCATACAAATCCGGCGATTCTTCCAGATCACTCTTTCTCTATGGAATAGGAAAGCAGATCGCTGAAGAAATGAATGATAAGCCGCGTTTGGCGCTGATACTCGATAAGATCGGGAAGGTCTATCTCTGGATCGAAGACTATGGAAAGGCGCAAGACCATTCACGTCAAAGCCTCAAACTCGCGGAGGAGTTAAAGGACGACCAGAGGACTCTGAGTGTCCTATTGACTCTTGGAGCTATTAGCACCTGGCAAGGCGAGTACAACGAAGCGTTGGCGGAATTACAGAAGGCGCTTGCGCTTTCAACAGAATCAAATGACAGGGAATCCAGGGCAGACGCGTTGTCCAGCATCGGCCATATCTACAGCCTCACCGGAAACTACGCGCAGGCGTTTCAATTTTACAACGACGCTATGGACATAGTGAGAGTATTGAATCAAAAGAAGAAGCTGCAGGACCTGCTAGCCGGCCTAGGCGTCTTGTACGCGGAGCAAGGTGATTATGAGAAGATGTCTCATTATCTAGATCAAGCCTTGCGAATTGCAAGAGAGACGAGGGACCAGACGGGAATTGCGACGGTCCTCATAGATCTTGGCATCGCGAACCGAGAGCAGGGCAACATTGAAAAGGCTCTGCAAAACTTGCAGGAGGGCCTTCGCACAGCCGAAGAAATAAAATCCAGTGGATTAGTGATCGACTCACAGACGGCGTTGGGATCGGTTTATAGATTGCTGGGGAAATACAATCTGGCATTAGACTATCTAGATAGAAGTTGTAAGGCTGCTGAACAGATAGGAGACAGAGCTCAGGTCGCTGTGATCCTTGGCCAGATCGGGGAACTCTACAATGCAGAGGGAGAATACTCTAAAGCGGTTGAGTTTTCTGATCGTGCTGTCTCGCTTGCCAGCCAGATTAACTTGCCGGAAATCGCTTATCTAGCTCTGACGATGAAGGGAAAAGCACATGCAGCACTCAATGAGCATGATGCCTGTCAGAAAGCTCCCCAGAAGGCCATCTCGACTATTGAGCACCTGAGAACTCAGGTCTCCGGTGGCGAACAAGATTATCAGCGATTCTTCCAGAAGAGGATCTCTCCTTATCACGCGATGGTGAGCTCTTTGCTCGCGCAGAACAAACCCTCCGAAGCCCTCGATTTCGCCGAACGTGCCAAAGCTCGCGTTCTACTGGATGTACTACGGAACGGCAGAATAGCAATCAACAAGTCGATGGGCCATGACGAGCAGGCCGAGGAACGCAGGTTGTATGGTGAAGTTGTCTCGATCAATGCTCGTCTCCGCAGCGAGAGAATGGCTCAGCCGGTGAATGCCAATCGAATTGGCGAACTTGAGAGCAAACTACAAACGGCACGCAATGCATACGAAACGTTTCAGACAAGAGTCTATGCAGCGCACCCGGAGTTGAGGGGCAAGCGAGGCCAACTCCCCTTATTTACGATAGAAGACGCAGGCGCTCTAGTATCCGAAATGCGGAATGCCATTCTGGAGTATGTCGTAACAGACGAGCAGACACTTCTGTTTGTATTGAGGAGAGATTCGAAAGCACGTAGTAAGGCAGTAGACGTAAAGATCCATCAAATAGACATTACCAAGAGTGACCTATCGAATCTTATAGAGAGGCATCGAAGTCTATTGTCCACGAACCATCCTGGTTTTCGACGGACTGGTCGCCAACTCTATGATCTGTTGGTCAAACCAGCGGAAGCTTACCTCAAAGCCAAGACGACCATATGTATTATTCCCGATGGTCCCTTGTGGAATCTGCCATTTCAGGCATTACAGACGGAGTCCGACCAATATATTCTGGAGCTGTACGCAATATATTATGCTCCGTCCCTCCAAGTTCTGCGGGAGATGAGGAAACGATCGGAGAAGCTGAAACCCCCTCTGAGCAAAAGCAAAGATTCGAGCGCAGAATCAAAAGAAGCACTCTACGCTATCGGGAATCCGGCATTTGGTCGCGAAGCTCTGGCACGGGCAGTTGCGTTGCGGAACTCCACTTTTGTATCACTACCGGAAACTGAGAAGGAGGTGCGGACTCTCGCCGCTGAAGTGTACGAACCGCAGGCAAGCATCGTTCGCGTCGGAGATGCCGCGCGAGAGGAGACCGTAAAAGCGGAGATGGGTAAGTATCGGGTGCTTCACTTCGCGTCACACGGCGTGTTCGATGATCGTAATCCGCTGTATTCCTATATCGTGCTCGCACCGGGCAGTGACTCGAAAGAGGATGGGCTGCTTGAAGCCTGGGAACTGATGGGAATGGACCTTAAAGCTGAGCTGGCAGTCCTCTCCGCGTGCGATACCGCGAGAGGCCGCGTAGGCGATGGGGAAGGCATGATAGGTATGACATGGGCTCTGTTCGTAGCAGGCGTGCCAACGATGGTCGCAAGCCAATGGCAGGTTCCCTCCGAAAGAACGACCAATCTAATGCTTGCCTTCCACAGGAATCTTATCGGCGGATCAGTCAAGAAGATTTCTAAAGCTGAGGCGTGGCGCCGCGCGGCTTTGGGAATGATCACCGATCCTCGATATAGGATGAAGCCATATTACTGGGCTGGGTTCGTGGTCGTGGGTGATGGTGGCAACTAAGGCTCTACGGCCCGCCATGATCTGATTGTTTGAAGCAGTTTTCTGACGCGGTCGTCACCGGGGGCAGCGGCAAGATGAGTCTGGAACTCCTTCTCAGCATCGGCAAGCAAGCCGGCTTCTGCATACACCACGCCCCGAGCAGCTCGTGAAGCTGTTTCTTTTATCCTGCGACTTAGGTTAACTAACTGCGAACCTCGAAGGACCCTGAACTCCGCGCGAGTGGGCGGCGCAGGCGCGATAATTTCCTTGCCGTCCTTTAATGCAGTCACCGTCCAGGTGTAAACGACTCCGGCTTTGAGGCGCTCCGGGGTCGACCAGTGAGTATCGATGAGCGCTTCGCTCGATCTAACCAAGTGGAGCGCTTCATCATAAACCGATACGACATAGCTTGTTGCTCCGGTTAACGCCGTCCAGCGAAACGTAGGTCGGTCAATGCTTGTCAGCGTAGCGAACGGCTCGATAACAGAGAAAGATTCAACTGCTGGGTGATCGCCACGAATCGCAACCGCTGGCGTCCTATCGAACCGTTCAATAGAAGGTGGCATTACCAAATCTTTGGCGATCAGTGCTGCTTCCATCGTGCCACGTTGGCGTTCGGTTTCGCGTTTGCCTCGGTTCGGAGCGGGACCAATGGTCTGCGAGGCCGACCTGTCAACTGAATGATTATTCTCGGAGATCCGTGGCGGTGGGGAGGTCGGTTGTTCTGGCAAGACAATACCTTGCGCATCAGGTGTGGATGGTGGAGCCTCCGCGAGTTGAGACTTCTCCGGCCTCGCCTGCAGTGCCGCCCATAGAGCTATCGCAATCAGCACTGCGGCGGCAATTCCGGCGATCCACTTGCGGGCTGAGGGAAGGTCGGCAAGCAGAGATCCCCATACGACATTCTTCTTGTTGGCTTGATGGTTTTTCAATCGCGATTGCTCAAGGCTATACTCAATTGCGTTCTCCACCGCGTTTTGACATGAGCGGCACTCCTCAAGGTGCAGATTGGCGCATTCAGACTCGAGGTCATCCATCCGCTTTTCGATGTAGGCCGCTAATTCCTCGCCCTCAAGATGCCAGTCTCGCATGCCGGCCAGCTCATCAAGGTCGATTTCGATAGGGAACCGTCTTTGAAGCTCGGTCAGCAAGTCCTGGTGGCAAGTCTCGCAACTGTACACATGGTCGCTAACTTTGTCGAAATCGGTTCGTGCCAGCGTACGAGCTAGGTAGCTCTTTATGTCTTCGATCGACGGGTGTGCGTTCATACAAACCGCCTGTGATCTTCAGCATCTCCAGAACTTCTACACATCATGAGACGGTGGCAGGGTGGGTTTTTTCCTACATGGTCCATTTCTTTTCTGTAATTACTTCGGCTAGGAGCAATTTCAAACGCTTACCGGCCCTAAAACGCAGTTTGTAGACACGTTCGACCTTGATTCCCAGTATTTTGCTAATGCCCTCGTTGTCGAGCGGCAGCCTGTTCAGCCTGAGATCTCGAAACCGGTCCAGCGTCATTCCCATCAGGGCTGCTATCTCCGCCTCGGTTGCAATCGCGGCTGCGAGGAATAAGCTGATCAGGTCTTCCCCAGAGTTATCTCGTGCATAGAGTAAATACGCTCTGAACTGGTCACGAGGCAGCTTACACAAACCTTGCCAGAACCGGGTCAATGGACCGCGCATTTCAAGTACGGAGTCGACGCGAAGCTTGGAATCTGATACCCGCAAGCTCAGGCTGGACCCGTCGGCGTCGAAAGATGCTAGTGGTATATCCTTAACGCCTCTAATATCCGAGACGACATTGACCACATCCGTGACGGTGATCGGTTCGCCGATCTCATTGAAGATCGATGCGAGTAGAGCGTCGGTCTCCATCCATTGAATATCGCTGCCACAAGCAAGGGTTTCAGTCACACTCTGGGGATTTTCATAGAAGCGCCGTAGCCAGGAAGAAGATCTAGATGAGCTTTTTTGACCTCGCCAGTGGTGAAACCCGCAAAACCACTCACCTTTGTTTTGATCTCGAGATTTCCAGGAGGCAAAGCTTGGGTGTACTTGAAGCAGATCACGAATGCTCTTATGGAGTCGAGCCCTAGCCGGATACAACTCACGGAAGTAGTCGTGGCAAACATTGTGAGCGATCGCTGCAACGTAGCCGTGAAAGTCTCTGCAGGGCCTAGCCTGGAGGTCCTCTTTTAGCTCCTGCAAATAAGTCACCAGTCTCGTTTTGGCGTCGCTATATAGCTCCTCATATTCGCAAGGATGAATGCTGCTGGTTAGATATGATCCGAGGCGGGCGAGTATGATCGCTCGCATCCGCGGTTCTGCATGCTCATGCACAAGGACCAGAAGCTCTCGCTGGGAGTCAACGAGATCCTGCGCCATTAAGAACGGATGGAGCACAACATCATTTACTAATACATCAGGGGGCATATACCTCACCAAGCGCGGCAGCGATGAACCACCGAAATTACTCAAACTGAAAGATCCAAATGTGAGGCGCAGAGATAGATTTGAAAGCGGCTCCGCCAATTAACAAAGAACGCGGTCAGCTCCATCTGCGATACCGTTTCTCCAAGGGCAGAGAGCACAACCTCGCTTGGGACAAGAGTTGATCATCCCTTTCAAATGGGACGGTTCAGATCGCAAACTCAATCAACCTTAGTGGGTAGTGAGGTCCCCAATATATTAGACGGTGAGACGCCTAAGATTTGCCGGTAAAATACAGGAAATATTCAGATAGGGTCAAGGCATTGGGTTCTAGTGGCAGGCATTGGGTTCTAGGGTAGCCCGATCACACCGCAAGATGCGATTATCTCCAAATCCTAGTCGGGCAACTCGTGGCTAACTCCCCGTGGTGTCTTATCCTCGCGCAGCCCCTGGAAGGATGGCCGAATCGAGCCGTCGGAAGTCCATTCGATAAAGGTTACTTCAGCAAAGAGTTCGGCTTCGATCCAATGACCCTCACGCAAGGCGGGGTCTTTCGGTATCAACGCGAGCGCGGATGTTTCACGAGAGAGTGGATCAAGTCGCTGCGGTGGGTGGTTTGATCGCTGCGATTGACGCTGTGGAATCCGAGAGTCACAATTCTCGTGCTGTTAAAGCGCATGTGATTGTCAGCCGATAACTCAAATGGGGCGCTAAGGGAATATGGCAGCATCATCGAACATCACATCTTATGCAAAAGAGTTTCGCGGCAAGCGAGTCCTAATAACTGGCGGTACGAAGGGCGCAGGCAAGGCAATCGCTGAACGCCTCGATCGTGGAGGAGCAACCGTTATAGTCGCCGCGAGGTCCTTGCCAGAAGAGAAGACAGAGAATCATTTCATTCAGGCAGATCTCTCAACACCGGAAGGTACGACAAAAGTCATCAATGAAATTCTGGAGCGCTTTCACGGGATAGATATCATCATCCATAACGTGGGAGGATCGTCCGCACCGAGCGGTGGGTTCATTACGGTCACTGACGAGATCTGGCAGCAAAATTTCAATGAGAATCTGTTTCCTGCGGTTCGGCTCGATCGCGGCCTTCTGCCATCGATGATCGACCGGGGTTCGGGCGTGATCATTCACATTTCGTCCATTCAAAGAACGCTTCCTCTCTACGATTCGACGCTCGCCTACGCCGCAGCGAAAGCGGCGCTCACCAATTACAGCAAGGCGTTGTCCAACGAAGTCAGTCCCAGCGGGATTCGAGTCATTACGGTTTCTCCCGGCTTTATTGAAACAGATGCGGCTACGAGAATGATTGAAAGAATGGCTGATAAAGACAAAAGCGAGTACGCGACCGCCCGAGAAAAGCTTATGGACATGCTGGGCGGTATTCCGTTGGGCCGTCCGAATAGGCCGGAAGAGGTCGCAGAACTCGTAGCTTTTCTCGCATCGGATAGAGCGTCATCCATCACCGGGAGCGAATACGTGATAGACGGCGGCACGATCCCAACCGTTTGAGCACTTTCCAGAGGAGGAACAATCACATGTTAAGTAAGGATGGAGACAAAAGAAATGGGCGAAACCAAAGATCATAGCTTCGGCTTAAGTAAGCGAAAGCATTTCTTGTCTGCTTTCGTTCTAGCATTTGTTTGCTGTAGCTCGGCTTCAGCACAGAACAACAGCTATCAATCGAAGACGGCGAACGTGAATGGGGTGAGGATCCATTATCTAAGAGCGGGAACAGGAAAGAGGATACTCGTTCTCATCCATGGCTTCGGGGATACGTCGCGGATGTGGATTCCACTCTTTGACGAGTTCGGCAAAGACTATACGATTATCGCGCCCGACCTCCGCGGTCTCGGCGAGTCCTCGCGGCCCGCTTCGGGATATGACAAGAAGACGGCGGCGGTTGATATTCGAGAACTGGTCAAAAGTCTCGGCTACGAACGCATTGATCTTGTCGGTCACGACATCGGTTTGATGGTTGCTTATGCTTATGCGGCGCAGTATCCGAACGAAGTCGAAGAACTCGCCCTGCTAGAAGCGCCAATCCCCGGGATCGGCGATATCTGGGAAAAGGTTTATACCAATCCCGCTCTGTGGCACTTTCATTTTGTGAATAGCCCTATCGCACTGGATTTAGTTACGGGGCGGGAACGCTTATTCCTCGAGCATTTTTGGCAGACGCTCTCGCCGCATCCTGAAACTTTTTCAGAAGCAGACCGCCAATTCTATGCCAAGTCCTATGCACAGGAGGGCGCGATGAGGGCTGCATTCGAACTCTTCAAAGCGTTTAATAAGCAAGATGCGGAAGACAATCGCAAATTCGCGACTCACAAATGCCTATGCCGGTATTGACCATTGAAGGCGATAAAGCGATGGGCGGCGCACTCGAAATTC
>CAZOOE010000089.1:3278-15939 GCA_964581275.1 uncultured Clostridia bacterium | reverse complement strand
CCTGCCTTCCATCGGCCAACTCGCGTAATCATAGCGAAGACCGAGGTTCACCGTCAGCCTGGGTGTAACCTTCCAGTCATCCTGGAAAAAGCCGGAGAACATCCGCAGTCGCTGATCGACTATGTCCAGATTAGTGAGTTGCTGTTGTTGAGGATACCCGAGCAGAAAGTCGGCCAGCCCGATGTTGGTGCGGTTCCCATCAAAGGTCATCTGCCCGCGCACCGCTGGTATATCCTGGTAGATGTTCCGCATCGGTCCACGTATGTCAGCGCCGAACTTGAACTGGTGAGCGCCGAAGGAGAGGTTGACCGTGTCGGTCCATTGAAACTGGTTGGTTTTTTGGAACTTCGGCAAGAAGTCCGGCGAACCGATGCGGCTGAATCCCGACTGACCTCCAATCGTTTGAGTGCCGCCGCGCGCTGAAGTATCTATGCCGGCGATTCCGCCGCTGGCCCCCGGAATGTCTTGCACACCCTTGAAGCCAAAATCCGCAAGCGTGTTCAGACCGATCGGGTCCTGCGCCGCGAAGGAATCATTGCGACCCCAGCCGAGCCGGAATTCATTCACCATTCGAGCGCTGATCGCCCGGTTCCAGCCAATAGCCGCCGATTGGCCCTTCATACTCAGCCGCCCGTTTGCTGAAGAACTGGTTCCGTCCAGAATGCCGCCGAAAATGCCCGGCAGATAACGGAAGCGATCACTATTGGAGTACCGCACAAAGATGCTGTCTTTTGGAGTCAACTGCCAATCGACCCGCGTGGTGTAGCTGTCAGTGTCGTCAATGATCCCGGGCGCGCGGATGAAATTGAGCTGGTTGAGCGCACCCGATCCTGGAACGATATTGGGCCCAGGCAGCAAGCCCATGATCTTCGCGGCCAACGGATCAATGCAAGGCGCCGGGATCTGATTGTTCTTGAATGAGCCGTCCGCATTGAAGGCCGATGGCACTTTCGCCCGGCAATCACCTACCCGATCAATGATAGTGGCATAGGTCACGCGATTCGCTGCAGCAGCCGCCGCCGAAAAATCACCGATGCGTTCGTTGGCGGTCGGCACGTTGCCTAGCCGGGTCACGCCTTTGCGGATTCGCGTCCCTTCGTAGTTGAAGAAGAAGAACAGACGGTCCTTGAGAATCCGACCGCCGAGGTTTGCGCCAAATTGATTCTGAATGTTCTGGGGTTTCTTGACTCCGGCCCGGTTGTTGAAGAAGTTGTTGGCGTCGAAGATCCGATTGCGCAGAAACTCGTAGGCGGTGCCGTGGAAGGAGTTCCCGCCGCTCTTGGTCGTGACGCTAATCAAAGAGCCGGGACTGCGGCCATTCTCCGCGGAGTATGGATTCGTGCTTACCTTGAACTCTTGAATCGAGTCTACCGAAGGTCGCACTATCTGGGTGGTCAACTCTTGCACGTTCTCCGAAATCGAGTTGTTGTCCACACCATCAAGCACGAAGTTGTTTTGCAGCGAGCGTATGCCGTGAACGTTAGCGCCGCCGGTTCGCCCGTTCGCAGTACCGCCGCCTTCTTCGGTGTAGCGATCCGCTTGCACACCCGGGACCAATGCGACCAGGTCGTCCCAGTTGCGGGCGCTCAGCGGAAGGTCGGTTACCAATTTGTTCTCAATTACCCCCCCGGTCGAGGCTTCCTGGGTAGTCAGGATCTGCGTGTTGGCCGTAATCATAACTGACTCGCTTACTGCGCCGACTTCCAGGTTGAAATCAATTCGTGCCTTTTGACCAACCTCGAGGTCTACCTCATCGCGGACCGCCCTCTTGAATCCTTGAGTTTCCACGGTCAAAGTGTACGTGCCGATGGGCAGGCTAGCGAAAGTGTAGTAGCCTGAGGTATCACTCTTTACAGACTGTTCTACGTTGGTCGCTTTATTCTTCGCCTTCACTGACGCGTTAGCTACAGCCGCACCGGTGGGGTCTGCGACTAGCCCGGTCAGACTGGCAGTGTTCACCTGGGCGAACCCTTGAACGCCCAGGCTTACACAAAGAAGCAACATGCACGCAACGCGGAATGGAGATCTTTTCAGCATATCCTCTCCTTATAAACTGGCGTTTAGCTCAGCGGGCCTCGAATTGCCCAACGTTAAGGGTAAGTTGAATCGGCTGCCAACCGATCATCACGGTTAGCCACCGGCGAAACCGATTGCATCAGGGCGCGCTGATCTCGTTCGCGTAGAGATTCAATCGAGCTGCGGCCCACCGCCAAAATGTCGTAGCTGCGATCGGACATCGTTTCTCGGGTCACAAAGTCTCGTGCAAGGACAGCTTGAAGTGCAGATGTTAGATCCCGGCAATTTCTGTGTAAAATCTATCTTAAATACTCCAATACAAGGACCCTTGTGCTTCTACCTCTCGGTAAAACAATGCTGCGACGCTCACGTAGGCGGTAACAGGATGCCATCCACTCGTCGTTCGTGAAACGAGGTCACGACTTTCACCTCGCGGTCAGGGTTCGCATTGGAATTAGCGAGAAAGACCGAATAGCCATGATCGTTTGCCACGTCCTCGATTCCGTTTACAACCTCGGCGATGAACGGGTCGGCGATTCTGGTCACAACGACGCCAATGGTCTTGGTTCGTCTTGTGACCAGGCTACGGGCGATTGCGCTGGGGCGATAACCCTTCTCGCGAGCGATCTGTCGAATGCGCTCCGCGGTGTCGTGACTGATGAGCGGGCTGTGGTGAAGAGCCCGAGAGACGGTGGAATGCGACACCTTAGCAACTCGCGCAATGTCTTTGATTGATATCAAAGCCTATCCCTGCACACATGTTCAATTGGCTATTTAAAGAAAAGCAGCAGAAGGCTGCTCATAAAAGCCCGCAGCGACGAGGCACCGATCCACCATTTCCTGATGGCTGTCCGTGCGTCATCCAGCTAAGCTCGGCTAGCTTTTATTGAAATCCATTTTGTTTGTCAACGCCGAGTGGCAACTCGAGCGGCGATTTTGGAACCAGCTTGCGTGCGTAGAGCTGTCACCGAGTCGAACGTCGGTAGAACGGTGAACGCCGTCTGTCACCACGACGGTCCGATCCCGAGCCGTAGTTTCTGTGTCAGTGTCTCATCGTCATACCGCATCGTGAGGGGGGGCTGAGGTAAACTCCAGAGTAGTGATGCGCCTCCACGCGCTGAGTCTTTGGGTGCTTCCCAGCTATGAGCCTCTGTTGGGCGCGCCCCTATGACTCGTGGCAACCTGTCAATGTAGTTCATAGCGCACTGTAGTTGGGTTGACTCTCTAAAATCGCAAAGGTTAACATCGGGGTTTGCGGGACGAGGATGTTAAACCACGCTGGTCCCAATTGAAGTCGAGATGGGCCGTTAGCTCAGGTGGTAGAGCAGCTGGCTTTTAACCAGCGGGTCGCAGGTTCGAGTCCTGCACGGCTCACTTTGAATCTAACACTTAGGGCTACCGAAATGGTAGCCCTTTTCTTCGTCTACAGTTTCATCTACAGGTTCAGCTGAGGATGTTAGCACTATGAGTACCACTGATTGGCCCATTCTCGTTTTTGCTCCACTGAGCTTGTGTTGGCTGGAGGCATAATGCTTTGATAGGTCCTGTGACCAATCGACTGGTTCCATAATGCACAAGTGGATCGTCATCTCAGTTGTAGGGCTTACGGTAATGCTAACGCACACAGCTTGTAGCCCGAATACTACGCCACCACCGCAGAGTTCCCCGAATTCGAGCGCACCTCCGCTCACATCTACAGTACTCGACGAAAAAGTCTTTGAAATTCGTCAAAAAACTAGCGTGACTCTCGCTATATTGATATCCGGCGGCAACATCACAAGAGACGGCCTGACGACGTTGCTTAACGATGTGTATTCGCAGACGCGTCAACGAAGCGGATTTAAGTACCATTCGCACCCTACCAACGTTCTGATTTTTGCCTACCGAACAAGAGAGCACTTTAAATCCGACGCAGGTTTGTGGATCGCTAAACTAGCGGATGATAGTGGGCCGATAGGTCAAACCGGTCCAGTAACAATCGATTTCGACGATAAGCAGCTTGCCCAAGTTGGTACACAGCCCGAAGACAAACCGGGACTAACAGAGGATAAGAGAAAACAAATCTACAAAGAGATAGTTGCCGGTGAGGACAAAGCCGCTAGAATAGCTGAACAAAAATATGGGCTCAGTGAAAAACAGATAAGAAGGACCCCTCCAGACAAGTTTAGCGAAGTTATCAAGAAGCAAAATGAATTTGAAGAATCGCTAAGCAACAAATCTAAAGACGATCTTGCAGTAAGATACAAGCTCTCCCGCAAACAGGTTGATGAAATCGCACGTGAAGGTTTGGAAAAGCGTTGGGCTATGGCAAAGCCTTAATCGAAATACTACCTGGAGTATCAGAATTGGGTTCGAAGAAGCCCAACGCGATATTCATCCGAGTGGGGGGCGTATGGCGATACTGCCGACCGATGTGAACGTAGGGCAATGAGAATGTGAGAGAGTCTTGGAGTTGTGGTCGTCTCCAACGCAATGTCAAAGCTACACAACGCCAAGGTCAAGGAGCTACAGAGGGGAATGCGAGCTCTTGGTGAGAGACTCGACAGCGGGGATGAGTCTTACCCTTTTATCGAAGTTATCCCAGGCGCCCTATTGTGCAGCTATAGGCCGCTGCGTCGCCATCATAATCCTGAATTCAGCGGCCCTCAGCGGGACCTACCTGTAGAAGCTGCTCTGGCTCTCTTAAATTGGATTCAGAAGATGAGCGCTGCCGGAGTTCGTTCGATCATTTGCCTTATGGGTCCCGCAGAGTTTGCTCACTACGCGGCTGTTGTCTCGGAGCTTGGGGCAACGGACCTGATCTCTTTGTATGAGAGCCATGGCTTCAATGTTCGGTCAATACCTTGGGAAGATCCGTTGTACAGGGTCGGTCAGGGCGGTCGCTCATACGAAGATCAACTTCTTGAAGTTCGGGAGACATCGCTGCGCGCCTTCGACGATCTTCCGAAGCCCGTCTTGCTTCACTGCAGCTCAGGCATCCAACGCTCGTCTCCGGTGGCGGCGTTCATCTATTCGGAACGTAGCTCGAAGCAGACGAACGGATCGACATGATCTTTTTTCTTGCAGGGTGGTTCTGACGGACGGTTCGACCAATCAAAGCGTTACTAAAACCGGTAAATGGAAGACGCTGTAAAAGACTATTGTCCGCGGTGCAATTCGGAGCTCCCGAATATTGCTCGGCTTACAGAGGATGCCGAGACGACGTTCCTTCCCTGCCCAGTGTGTGGATGGGAGTTTAAGCGATGGACATTTCGGAAGCACGGAGAACGACTTCGGCTTAGAGAGCGGGGCGAGCAACTTTTGAGTGATCAACCGACAGCAGCAACCAAGAAATTTCACGCGTTTCACAGCATTCGGGAGCGTGTTGCCTTCAGAATAAAAAGACATCCTGACTATGAACGAGTCCTATTGCGAAACGACCTGTTCTTGTTGTTGCAACGCTCTCGTGATCTCGCGCTTGAGTATCCCGCTCTTCCCAGACAGCTTTCTTCCCCCAAAGACGTTCAGGCCTTTTGGAGAGATCCCCACGATACCTTCAAATTGGCGGGGCTCATCGAGATCATGAATGACTTTGAACATATCGCCGTGACAACGTTCCCGACAAGGACGGTCCGCGATTCAGAGCTCAGAATGATCTTCCTGGACGTCGTGCCTCGATGCTCCTGGGGAGGGTTAGCTGAGACATTCTCGATGACGTCTTCTGAGGTACGCGGGCTCTGCCTCGGTTTACAGATTCTAAGAGCTCTGGGAGAACAGTTACCATCTTCCTTTGGGCTACTAGTTGAGATGTTTCGAGAAGAGGGCTTCAACGATTTTGGAGACTCGTTGGATGTTTGAGCAGCGCGGCGATGACAGTAGGCCTGCGAGGCGTAGGGGAACTGGTTAACGGCTGGTGTCGTAAAATAGCGGCAAGAGCACTTCTCTAAGGAAGCACTAATCCGCTTACGTAGGTTGGAAATGATATTCGGCATTAACCCGGAGTTTGTTGCCAGGGTGTTCGAGCGTTATGAGCTAGCCTTAAGCGCATTGCCAAGCGAGTGGGGCGCAGATGAATTGCAGGAAGAAGAAGAGCTGCCCGCCGAACTGAAGAAGTACTTTTCATCAAAGGCCCATGTACTTGATCACGTGAGATCCTTGGTCGTCGAGTCTTTTTGGGCAAGCTTGGAGAGAGTTGAAGGTCGCCAGCACAACTTCGAAGTGGTCTACTGCGATTATGACCTAGTCGACAGCCCTTATGTCCTGAGCGACTTTATTCCCTTTGGAGCTCGTCAGCTAGCGAAGCTATCAGCGGCGATTCCGAAGGACGGGGCGATTGGGGTGTGGCCAGATGAGAACAATAGATTGAGTATTTGGGGATTTGAATCATGGCGCAGTCAGCGTAGTGGCCCCTGTCTGCGAGTAGCAGTAATTCAACCTGGGACTATCATTACCGGTACCGGTGGCTCGGACTACTTTATCGCTCTTCTCAGTCCCTACAATGCTGGATTTGTGGATCAAGGTATGTTCGAGATCGTTAAACTATCCCTCGCAGGTTCGACTGAGAGCTCGGACTTTGACTGGTACACCCGAAGGTACGTTCCGCTAATACACGTTGCGCGAGCGATGCGTTCACACAGCCACGGTGGCACACTCCTCGTCGTCCCGACCGACACCGGGCCTTGGGAAAAATCAATAAGCTGGAGCGATGGCACCTACAAGTCTCACCCCGCGTTCGACAAAGCTAATAAGGACATCGCGGCGTTGCATGCGCAGAGTGAGCGTAACGAGGAGGTGTTGGCCAGCTACCAGCGATGTCTCACTCTGATCGGGCAGCTCACTGCCGTCGATGGGGCAACGCTGGTCACACGCGACCTCGTCGTTTTGGGTTTCGGGGCGAAGATTGAATCCAAGCACGATCCCGATGAAACTGTGCGAAGAAGGGAGCCCCTTTAAAGAATGTCACCGGTACCGAAAAAGATAATAAAAGAAGGGGGTACTCGCCACCAGTCGGCCGCGCGGTTTGTGCGTGACAACAACGACTCGATAGCTATTATTGCATCCCAGGATGGAGTCCTCTCTCTTGTAGCGTGGGATAAATCTTCACGCTCGATTTGTGTGACTCGACATGCGGAGTGGCAACTTTGGTAGCGCGCATGTAGGAACGGTTTGCCTCGAATTATTAGAGCGCATTCTGATTCGCAGACTCCGAGACACGTCAGTCTTCTTTGGCAGTTGTCGCTTTCGCGCCTTGCTGGTCTAAAGCGTCTTGCGATAGCCGATGTCTTTCTTTCTTTTCTCTGACAGCATCGGCAAGAGCAAGCTTTACTTCAACTAACGCTTTCTCCCCCTCGCTAAGTTCGAGGAACTCTTCGGCAGAAACAAGGTGCCATCCTGCTCGTTCTATCCTCTTGCGCTTTGCCGTGTTCATAGTTTCTCACCCTTTTCAAGCGCCAGCCCCGAGGCCGCTTCTTACTTGAAAACAGCCCGGAACTTGGCGCGGGTAGATAAGCAGATTGGAAGACCGAAGGACTGATTTTCAATAATGATGATTCGTTCTCGCAATCCTGAAGCCATCCGGTTGACGATAGTCTGGGAACCGACCGCTTCGATCGATACGGGGCCGAGCGGGTACTCGAAGTGTCCCTCGGACACAATGAGCGCCAGAAGGTTGGGGAAAATACTGACCTGCTGTTCAAGCTCGGAGATAACGTCTCTGAGGTCATAGGCGGAGAAAAGAAAACTCGTCAAAGCGGGTACCACGACAATGCCGGCCTTCCCCGCAAGTTGTTCGACCTTTTCACCGATCTTGCGGAGTAGTCTCTCGACTTCGTTGAGCGTGACCGGCGGGCCAGCGATATCCCTATCAACCCGATTTGAAGCGGCCCATTGATTGAGTTCCTCCGTCTTACTGTCGGGTGCGACTCCGACCACGATGTATTCGCGTTTTAACTCTTGCAATTGACTAGTGTCCTTCGCGCGACCGATCATTTCTCGAATATTCTTCAAAGTATCAGGGACTCGACTTTGATCAAACCCCTCTCTCATCTCCGCGTACATCAAGAGTCCAGCCGCTGCGACTGGACCTTTAAGCAGATCAAAGACGGGTCGGCTGGCGAGACTGCCGTTGTCGACTCGACTACTCATAGTGAGTGCCGAGACTTCAACAAAGAGTTCGTCTGCTGTGTCAGGATCGATTAGTTTGATATCCGGTTTTTTGTGACTACCTTTTTGATCAACGAACTCAACTTCAAAACCGGACTTGAGGAAATGGTGCGCGCTCTGTAGCACTGAGTACCCGCTTTGGAACTGGTCGTCAATTTGCTGTCTCCTATCGTGACCTGTTGCACCGCTCTTTGGATAAGCCCTGATCTCGCCAAGCAACCGGTTAAAGTTCTTCGCACCCTGCAGCGCCTCCAGAGCCTCCGCAAGTGCGATTATCTTGAGGCGTCGATGATTTGTTGGTTGAAGCAACAGATAAATCAACGGATGTCGCTCACGGTTTGCACGCTTCAAGAACTGTACGCCCAAAAACCTTTGCAGAGTTTGCATAGCTTTTTTGGCGCGCTGTCTATCGGTGTGTGAGAGCCCTTCGATCAGGTCGCACTGATCGATGTAGGGCTCCCATCGATCGTAGTCCTCGTTGGTCTTGAAAACCGAATGCGGATTCTCAGTCATGTTTAAGCATCCACAACTATATGCTTCCAATGCCGTACGCTAATGTTTGCTTTCAAAATCTCAGCCACATCACTATGGACTATGACAGCAACGTGTAAATTCTGCTCACGATCAATACTGTTCTCCGAGCTCTGAATGCCCGAACTATGCGGGTAAGGAAGCCTTCGGTGCCATTGCCTCCGGCACCCCACTGATGCGTGATGTCCCTCCTGTTCTTGTTCCGCATCGTTGCGTTTAAGGCAGTGTCTTCTCAATCCAAGGGAAAGTGAATAGCTCTTCTGGGAAGCCATCGGCGAATTGTGGTCTCAAAGAAGTCAGTTTTTGACCAGTCAAGAGATAAAAGTATTTCGCGGCGGTTTGTTCAAGATGATTGACACTCTTTTCAAAGAGATGTCCGGTCGGTTTCGGGTCCCTCATTCCGGTTCTGTTTAGATGAGCGATTTCTTTGTTCACGAATTCTTTGATTGATTTTCCTTCTGTTACAAGAAGGTCAATATCCAACTGCACTATAGCAGCATCAAGATACGGTTTGCCTGTTCCGAAGAGCCTGTCAAAATCGTTTTCCGCGGCTTTGCACGCGTCTGGATTATGGAAAGGTGACCCAGGCTCGAATGTTACGAACCCTAAGAACAGGCTCTTGGTGATATTGCCGGCCTCACGCTTTAGTTGGGTCAATACGTTTACCAACGAGAGCGACCGCTTGTCGAAGTCAAGTTGTCGCCTGAACTCCACACAGCCAGTTTCGATATACGAATTCTTTAGCCAGTTAATCAGGTGTCCGCCGGAAGCCAAAAGCCGTTCGTTGTGATTAATGACCTCCATGACTCGCCAGAAGAAATCATGGTGAAGCCATAACCTGTGTATTTCATTCGTGGCTTTCGTGAGATCTTCTCTCAGCCTATCTAACTCCTGTTGTCCTAACATATTCGAAAATTATAACACGTGTTAGCGCAAAGTCGGGCGAGTGAGAAAATGAGGGTAGTGTCCCAAATCTGTGTTGCTGACGGTAATCGCCGTCAGCAACACAGAGAGAATTTGCGCTAAAGTGCGGGCGCGTGACTCTGATCGTAGGACGCGCTCTCAAATTGTTTGAGGACGCCTTCACCGTATCGGGACAGAGTGATGTCTTGAGCTAACCCATCATCGTCGGTTCGGTAGCTCAGGACTCCCTGTCTCCCCAGGTCAGCCAGGGTCGTTTGTAAGTCGAAATCGTTTCCAGCGTTCGCCAGTTGCGTGAAGTCGCTAAATTGCGCTGGCCTAGACTGCGTCATAAACTTAGCTTCGGCCTCCCTGTGTCTGGTGATCGCATTGAGAATCATCCAAGAATAGTTCTTGGGTGTCATGATTGAATTCCTTTCTTTTCGTTTAAGGTAAGCGACTTGGGATGGGCTCAGGCGGGGAAGGAACCATCGACCCGCCCGTCGGCTGATGCTTACCAGCCGGAATTAGACTCCTCTGGCGAAGCATTATAACCGACGCAATCAACTGCGCAAAGGCGATCGCTGAATGTTGTTGTGTCGCCTCCGACCAAAGCGGCGAAAAAGATTCAAGGGCGGCAACACAGATCTAGGACATCTACCAAAATGAGAGGTTATGGACATTGAAGGAGTTCAATGCTTTGATCGCGAAGCCTAATAGCCCAGGAGGTGAGGCGAGTGTAATGGGATTCTCAGTACAGAAGCAGAGAAAGAGGGAATTACAGTTGTATAGCGAGTTATCGTCAGTTCACGCGAGAATTGTGTCCGGCTCGCGGCTGAGGAACGTGCTTTCCTTCGTGCCCTGCCGCACTAGTTGTCAATTGTGTTGTACTGGTTCGCAGATACTCACTGCTTACATCAGCATCCTTGGATACGTCTGGGACACTCTTTGGGCGCCGCAATAGTGGAATCGATATCAACAAGAACGTAGCAGCCAGAGCCCCAATGACTCGCCAATACGCTCTCGTGAGAAACATGGAATTAATGGGTTAAACAACACCGCGACGAAGGCCATTGCCCATATCCATCCAGTCTGCCGCAGCTTCATTGCATTATACGCGCCGTAAAAGGCACGCGGCACAAACAACAAAACGCAGTAGGGTGTAATAACCGATAGGATGCTTGTAATACGCCCATATCAACAAGCCTATGGCGACTATCCTGACCACCACGAATGATACTGTCTCTGTATCTCTCCTCATCGTCTTGTTGCGAAACGAAGCATTCACGATGGGCTATGGGGCGCGTTACCGCGCCTGCGCATCCCTGAAAGCAATCTCGTATACACGGTACCGGCCGTTGTAAGGGAAGAAGACAATCTCCGCCAGAATCCTGCCCTCATAGAACTTGTAGACCTCTCCCATCCCAAACCCCTCAACCAAGCGTAACTCGCGTTCCGGCTCTGTCTGAATTACCTCTTGCAACGCGCTATCTGTGTTTCCGACAAGCGCATCAATGATCTCCTTATCAGGGTTCTCGGTGAAATCGCTGTGCTTTTGATTGACGGACAATACTTTTCCATTTTTCAAAATCTCGACATCTGGACGCAACATCGCAATGATCCGTATGAAGTCTTTTGCGATTATTGCTGCCTTGAACTCTCGCCAGTCGGCGTCGGAATCGCCCTCGACTGTTAGGAGTTTCTCATTGGTGAATATTCGGATGCTGTATAAACGTCCACTGTTATCGATTTCCACAGAATAGTTACTATGTTGATATTCGAATAACGAGACCTGCGGCGATGCGACGCTTTTAACCCGTGCTGGTTTACCTAAAACCCGGTTTACCTTGTCAACGTCATCTCCAAGAACCAACCCTCTGAACGGCTTTGCCATATTTGTATGGCCGGTTAGCTGAATGGACGCGATATGGTAAGGGTCTTTTTTGCTGTAACCAAATACCAAGTAAGCATCATTATCGATGCGATAAGCCTGGGAGTCTGAATCCAGCTTTTTGGAAGGGGGACCGAGCACGGTTTCCACCGCATGCTTGGACTGCAACAATCTAAACCCGTTGAGGTCCGTCTCCAGTTCGCTCTCGGCAGGTGGTAGGGCGTGCTCGGGGACGGCTGTATTATTGTTTTGACTGTTAGGGCCGTCAGCTGTTGGTGAAGATCTTGCAGACCGACCAAACTGGCGAAGAAGTATTAGGGAAAATAGCGTCCCTACAATAATCAGTATGAAGATCCAGGCTCTCCAATTTCCCGTTAGCTTGAGCCAAGTATTTGCGCGTGGCGATGGCTCTGGTGGTGGCTGGCGGTTCTGTGTAGAAGTTGACGCTTGACCGCTTGCAGGTCTCTGATGTTTTGGTTGTGAAGCCTCCCTGTTCGAGCGTGAATAAAATGATAGTAAGAAATCATATGCGAAATTTATTTCTTTAAGCTTCTCTTGTGTTTTTTGCTGTAGTCTGTGATCGTGCGAAAAACGGTCCGGGTGCCATACCTTTGCCAAATCTCGATAGGCTTGTTTAACCTCTTCTAGAGAAGCTCCTGGCTCCAACCCAAGAGTTCTATAATGTTGATCTAGCTCGTCCATCTGCAGTCAGTAACATACAGTCACGCCAGCGACCCAGGAGTCTCGTGTCTATCTGCACGGTACAACTAGACAGTTCGTAGCTTCACTCCTCTCTGCTACAGCCGTGTGTTAAAGTGGCCCCAACCTTGGAAAAGTAAGCGCCCTGATCACTCTGTGGTAGGGGCCCAGCAACGATTTGATGAAGCCCAGCACCCGAATGTGTTTCCAGAAGATGTAGTTTAGTTCGCCGGATGAATAGTCCGACAAAAATCGTTTCGAATATGCGGCATCCGAATGTTGCAGTATGCCGTTGTACAGATATCCAAAATCCAACTTCCCGAGCACGGTCGTGATTGCGCGTTTGTTCTCTACGAGAAACTTCGAGTACGTCGGTGTGATGTCCGACCCGTCTTCGTTCAGCGCACGTACCAGCATACCCTCATTTGGATCGGTTCGCTGCAGCATCTGACGGGCGAATGGTTCGGCCTCCTTGCGGGCGTC
>CAZOOE010000089.1:0-3268 GCA_964581275.1 uncultured Clostridia bacterium | reverse complement strand
AGCTTACCTCCATTGGGATCGGTGCCCTCCAGCATACAATACCAAAGGTATTGTAAACGCGTGTAGTAAACAGCATCCCTTTGGTTCTGGATAAGCGGTCGGAAATCGTTGAGAAGATGTCGAAATACCCAGAAGTTGTTTATGTGCCATTCACCGTCTTCCTCTATGAGGTGAATCTTCACATTGTCAGGCAGGTGATCATAACGTGCCACGAAGCTTACCGACTGTGCCCGTTCGAACTCGGTCAAAAGATCGCCACTTTTTGTAAGGCTTTTGAAGTCAAAGGCGATCCTCCGAGGAACTGTGGTTTGGAAGTTACGTTCGGCATTCGATAGAATGGCAGCGACTTGTCGGTCGAGGTTATCCAGGCGTTTCTGAATTCGCGCCGGAATGCTCCTGACGTGCTGCCCGGGTGTTTTCAATTCTCCTCCAGCCCGAGTGTAGACTTCGTTCGCTGCCTGAGCGGCTTTTGGTCTGGACTCCCGTCCTAAACTTGCCAGGTAAGTTAACGAAGAATGCCGAGCCAATGCGAAACGGTGCAATCTTAGGACTTTCTATGCTCGCAGGCAAGATTTGAAAGAGTCGAACCGATGGCTGATGTAGGTTTGCAGTATCTACTTCATAAGCGATTCGGTTCGAATGGCTCGTCAAGCATTTGATGAAGCATGCGCCGCCGCAATTGAGAGGCTATTTGAAAATGTCTTGACAATTTCATATTCGTGACGGAGAATTCGCATTGGTTCTTGAATCTGAGAAGGAAAGACATGAACGAGAGCGAGGAGCACTTCAGAGTCACGATGTTCTTCCCTTTGCGGGATAACGACGGAAATGCATTCGAAGAGGAAATCTGGGATTGGTGGCGTGATGAACTCACAAAGACCCTCTCTGGGTTTACGGACTTAGGCGTTGTAAGCGGGTGGTGGCAACGCCAATCGGATCAGAACCAGTGGGTAGTGGCCGTTGTTGAAAGCGGGGAACAGGTGGATGAACTCCGAACCTTTCTCAAGTCAGCCCGACAAATGTTCAGGCAGGACGCCATGTATTTTGAATGGCACCCAGTTCATTTCGAGTTGGTGACGTAAGCGAGATGAGGCGAACTCGCCCTCTGTGAAGGAGCCTTTGAAGTCAAAGGGCTTTTAGGATTCCTCGATCGAGAGGTACTTAGAATGGAATACGTGAATTTGGAAACGGGACAGAGAGTCAATCTCGATGGCCTGACTCCCGAAGAGAAAAAGTTCTACAGGCAAGCGCTGAAGAGATTTCAAGAGAACACGAGTTGGCTGGCGTTTGACGAGTTTGCCTTCGGAATGGGCTCTCCGATTTATAGCCGTCAAAGATCCCATATCGACGTTCTCAAGAGTGCGCTGTATCTGGCGCTCAAAGATATGTCGCTGCAATTGGGAGTTCAGCAGGGGCTGATCGCACGAACGAAGAAGTCGGAGAAGAGAGCCATTGCCTAGAGGTGGCAGACGACAGGGCGCAGGCAGGCCGCCGACGAGCCAGACGATTCGAAAGACAGTAAGCTGGCGCTTGCCTATTCACGTGCTTACTCGGGTCTATAAGAATGCGGCGCTGGAAGGAATCACTGTCACGGCTTGGGTAGAACACGCGTTGCTCGATGCTTTGAAGCGCAAGCCAAGAAAGAGAAGACAAGCAGCTTAGAGCACTCTTTCTGTTTCTAAACATTAGTCACGGCAACGATTGAGGCATAAGGCCGCATTACTCCTTGTCGAGGTTTGCGCAGCGCGCGATTGATGAGGCTTCGAGAACCGAGTTCAGGGGCTTATCTACCGCGTGAGTAGCTATCACGATCTGACCGATCGATTCTTGTTCTTTCCTGTGAAGATGTTTGGTCTACGGATCGATTCATAGGCTCGCGGCTGCGGGCCTGCTCCGCTTGTTGAGCAGCCTCGGCCGCTTCTCTCGCTTGTAGTAGTTGTTCACCTTGCCGCGCCCAGTCGTTGAGTTCGATCCTTGATGGATTGAGAGACGGCAGCTTCTGGGTAAACTCTCTCACCTCGGCGATCTGTTGCTGATTCAACGATGGGTTGGCGCGAGTGAACCCCACTCTCGCAGCCTGGCAATGGTCGCCTAGTATCCTATCAATCGCCGCGCTGTACTCTCTTGCATTTATCGCCAGCTCTTGAGCTCTCGCGACCTGTTGCCTCAGAGTATCAGCAAGGTCTCTTCGCTCCTTCTTCTGCTCCACACTGTCAGTGAAATGTCTGATTATGGTCTCAAGTGCGCTTCGCGGAGAAACATCTCTCAGTCGTTGGGTGTCAAGAAATCCGCGCTTATCTATGTTCGGAAGATGTCTGAACTCGCCGAAGCAGACCGCATGGTCCAGACGCTCTTTTTCTCTGACCATGTCCAATTTGGCCATTACAGCGCTGCCTTTTATGCGGCCCAAATCTTCAGGGCCGGCCTTGGCAAGAACTCGGTCTTTAACCTGGTCCCATACATAGAGCAAGAGGCCAGCGTTCCTATCGCGAACAGCGATCTCGTTCATTCTGCTCAGCTCGTCCTTCGTGTGACTAGGAGCTGGCATTTCTTTCCCCTGCTTCGCACGAGCCTTTTGGATCTGCTCAACCTGTTTGCACGCGATCTGATATCGCGCCTCGGCCGCGCCAAGGCTCTTGTCGATGCTCAGTTCCTTGGACGCTAGCTGTTTTTGGATGTCCTTCTTCACTCCCCTCAGATAGTCGATCCGACCCTGTATCTCTTCTCTCTTGCTCGGTCTCAGAAAGTTGTAAAGCTTGAACTTCTCCTCGGCTTTGTCCTTGATAGCCTTTTCCATATCTACCAGGGATAGCCGCCGATCCCATCCTTCAACATCAAACTTCCAGAGGTGGTACGAGGCATGAAAGGCGTCGTCTTTCTCGTGAGCGGTCCTCATCTCCGCGCCTGCGAGCACACGACCAGCTTGAAGCCGCGCAGCCGCGTGGTCATCTCTGACCGGCACAATGCTCGACGAACGGTACTCCTTAAGCTGCTTCCACTCCTCCGTTGTGTAAACGACTTGCGGCAGCATCTCTCGTCCGATCTCCTTCCTTGTGACCGCCGTCTTCTCCAAAACACCAGACAGGTCATGGGCGAACTGTGCGACGGAATTGATTTGAGCGTCGGATGCATCGGTGCGAATGAGGTTAGCAAGATGTTCTTGAGCGACCTCTGCCCTGGCTAGCAAACGACTGGTTTCTTTCCCAGAAGCTGCCCTTCCCAGCGGCTCCGCCTTCCGCCCCGGGCCGCACTGCGCCCCCCTCTCCGT